>CP076546.1:1573076-1887692 GCA_018889975.1 Bacillus sp. NP157 | reverse complement strand
GGCATCGGCTTTGCGCATCGCACTGCCGGCCTTTACACCCCGGCTGCGGTTGCACGATGCTCGAAGCCATGAAGACGAGGACGTAGGGGAACTCGATGGTGCCGGTGTTTCCGCGGTGGATTTGGCTCTGGGTCGTCTTGCTTCCCGTTGTCGCAGGCGCGGTCAACGTCACGGCGCTTTTGTTCCTGCAGCACGGCGGCATTACCCATCTGACCGGGTTAACCTCGGAGGCGGCCGCCGCTGTCGGGATTCTGGACGTCCGTCTGGTGGCACGCGCCGGCCTTGTCATTTTCTTGTATTGCCTCGGCTGCGCAGTAAGCGGATACGTCTACCGGTTGCCGCGCTGGGCGCCGACGGTTCGTGCCTCCGTGCTTCTGGCTGGAGAGGCCACGCTCATTGCTGTTGCAGCTGACAGCACGCTGCCGCCTTTGTCTTGCCTGGCGTGCCTTGGCCTCGCGATGGGCGTGCAAAACGGGCTGAGCACGGTATTGTCCGGTGCCGTCGTTCGCACTTCGCATTTGACGGGGATGTTTACCGATGCCGCTGTCGCACTTGGCCAGGCGGCCGGGGGCGCATCCTGGGACCGCCGCCGTGTCGTCCTTTGCATGGCTGTCATATCATCGTTCGTGATGGGCGGTGTGCTGGCCGGCGCCGGGTTCCGCTCCGCCGGACTCGCCGTACTGTGGATGCCGGCCGCGATTGCGGCCTCCACGGCCGCGGTAACCCTCGGTCTCGCGCTGCGGCGCGCGCGGAGACGGCGCGCTGCCTGAAAGCTGCAGGCCTTCCATTCGCGCTCACGTAAAAAAGACCTGAATCCGGCGACCATCAGTTTCGGTGGCACAGCCCTTCCCACCCCCCTGTGTCGCCCGAGCCCCTGCCCATCAGCAGGGGCTTTTTGATGCCGGACAGGTGTAGCAAGAGGGGTGGTCGATGTTATCGGAGTCCGCAATGGCGCATGTGCGCATTTACATCATGTATCCCGCGCAGGGGACCCGTACATGGCATGTGTCGGAAAACGGAAAGGACGGCGAGTCGTATACCGACGGGCTCTCCGCTCTACATGCAGCATGCGATCGGGCGAGGGTCATCGAGACCATCGGTGACGAGGTCACGGTGTTGCAAGAAGACGCGGGCGGCACGTGGCACGTCGTCCGCGAGTGAGGGTGTGGCGGTCGGGAGAAGCCAGGTCTAGCTCTTGCTGGAACCGGCTGCCCTGCGCCATAGCACCGCGAACGCGGTGCGGCCGTCCATTTTCAGACTGTCTTCCGGTGCCGCAGTGGGACGATATGCCGCCGTCTTCCTTGCGCGAACGGACGTTGTGGACATGCGGCAATAGGTGTGAATCACCGCTTCACGGTCGCCGGAACGCGTGCAGTCGGTCAGCGTGAGTTCTGCTGTCGGCTCAACACGTCGAGCCGATAATCCGGCGTGCGCGTATGCCTCCAACCGTCGGCACCGTATTCTTCGATGAAGAGGTCCGACGCGTGGTCACCGGCCAGCGGATAGTCGGTGGTTCCGGTCCAATGCACGAGCACGAGGTCCGATAGTGGCGCGCAGCGTCGCAGTCGTTCGGCAACCGACTTCACACCGGCCTCAGCAAGGTAGTAAAGGACCTCCGAGAGCACGACGGCATCCGACTCGAGCGCCCAGTCGCCGGCCGGCAGGTGCGCGTGGATGAAGGACACTCCTGGGAGGGCGCTGCAGCGGTGACGCGCCGCAGCGATTGCAACGGATGAGGTTTCAATGCCCGTCACGCGCTCCGCGCGTTCAGCAAGGCGGGCTGTCAGCTCGCCTATGGAGGAGCCGAGTTCCAGCACATGCCGATACCGGGCACCGGGCAATGCCGCCACCGTTGCGGCATATTTTTCGTGCTCGTACGAACTGCCCCGGAACTTCCAAGGGTCAGGATCACGGCGGTAAAGCGCGTCGAAATGGGCTTCATCGAAGGTCAGGGCGGCCACAGCAGTGTCTCCGTGGGACCGAGAAAATGGCGCAGAAGATTTGGCTCGATTTCGAACGCCTGCTGCGCGTCGTCGACAACCGCTCCGAGCTGGGAGCGATGCGCGGCAATTGCGGCGTGCTTTCGCGCCATGAGAGGCCGGATGTCAATCCGGACGCCATGCGGTGCCCCGGACGGCAACTGCGGCGGGCTGGCGCACCAGGTCCAGACAGGGTATTGCATCACCGTGTACCCGCTTGGCCACGCAAAGGACCGCGCCAGCCTGCTCGCCGCCTGATGGTCGGCGTGTGGGTCGGTGTCTGCCGTGACACAAACCAGGGCGGGCGACGGTGTCAGTTCGGCGAGACGCAGGCAAATCTCATCACGCTGACAAGCGGCAAGTTCGCCCAGGTGCGTGTCGCCCAGACCGAGGAAGTGCGCATTTCCTTCCGCCACGCCCAAAGCCGCCAGTGCCGCCAGAGCCTCCTGACGGCGCACCTGGGCCAGGCGAACGGCGGGGTAAGTCAATGACCCGACGTGCGACGCCTCACCGTCGGTGAGGAAACAGACCGTGATGCTGGTCCCCTGCCGCGCCGCCGCGGCCAGGAGCCCTCCGACGCCCAGGCTTTCGTCGTCCGGGTGCGGCGCGATGACAAGGAGTGACCGGCCTTGCAGGACCGCTTCTGGAGAGAATAGCGGCAGCTTCTCCATGCGATGCAGGTAACCAAGTGGCGGGCGCAGGGAGGGGAGTCGATTCATCAGTGCCACCGGTCGAGCATCGGCCCGTGGGACTTGAGGGCGTCCGCAGCGACAGCGTCGCGAAGCGCATCGGGCGCCGGTTGGCGCAGATAGGTCGCAAGGTCGCGGGCAATGCGTTCAGCAGCGTGGTCCTCGTGCAGGCTACGCAAGCCAATGGAGCGCTGGGCGAGGGCGACGATGGCCATCGCTGCCTCTTCGACGACCAGACGAGCCATGGCGGTATAGATCACGACGTCATGGGGGTCCTGGCCTGGGTCGTCCGCCATCCGTGCCGCCGCCTGCGTCCACAACCGTCCCGTTTCCAGGCGCGTGCTGGCCTCGGCCAGACGTGCGCTCTGATGCTGGTTTTCACCTCGCCCGCTGATGTTGAGCGATTGCCGAACCGCGTCGACCAGTGCTCCGGCAGCCCCGAGTTGCGCTGCCAGGAACCGCCAGGCGCCGCCAGAGAACGCCGGTTGGCGATGGTAATCCCCATCAGCTCCGAACAATTCGATGGCGTCGACGACAACGCCGTCGAGGTGCACCGTTCCAGTAGCGGTGGCGCGCATGCCTTGCATGCGCCATCCCGAGGTGTCCACTTGAGCCGCACCGACATCGCACCAGACCATCAGCAGACGGTCGTCTGCCGTCTGGGCTGTCAGCAATGGCCGCCGGATTGCGCCGGCTCCGGAGGCATGTATTTTTGACCCCGAGAGCCGGAAATGAGAGCCGTCGGCCAACAGTCGAAGCGGGGCACCGGGCTCGGGCGCGTTCCACACGCCGAGAAGGCCACCCTCGCGCACGTAGCGCAACAGTCGGGAGCGCTGCGTTGCAGTACCGTATTGCCACAGTAAACCAAAGGCGTTGACGTGGCCCTCGAAGAGGCGCGCGGCCGACAGGTGGGCCGCGCCCAGGCGGGAAAGGACGTGGAACAAGGTGACGGTGGCATGCCTGTCAGTGCCGAGGCCGGCACCGCCTTCCTCCAAAGGCAACACCGACGACAGTATCCCGACGTCGCGCATGCGCGCCACGGCGTGGGAAGCAAACTGGCCGTTGATATCGTCATGCAACGCCAGGGCGGCAATGCCCGGCAGCTCCCGGCCGAGGCTGGCCAACGCCCCCTCGCGGGCGGCCTGACCATCTGGCTGGAATGCGTGCACGGTCACACAGTCACCCTGCCGCACTCTGCTGAGGCGCGACGGCGTAACCAGAGGCGAGCCTGGGTCATTTGGGAAGGCAACTGGCCAGGATTCATGGGTACGCGGGCAAGGGCAGGAGCGCCGGCTTCGAGATGCTGCCACAGCGCACCGAAATACCGGAAGCGCTTGCCGGATGTCGAGTTGAGGGGAAGACAAATCTGCCGCGCCATGCGCTGTGCCGACATACCTGAGAGAAACCGCCGGCGGGCATCCGCCCGCGTCGTCGCGCGCAAGATGTGCTGCTGGAGCGCCTCAAGGGTTGAATCACAAGGTTCGTCGCGAAAATACGCCTTGCGATACAGCGCGTCGGCCATGCCGCCCACTGCCCGGCCCTTCATCCGGGCAGAGGTGACAACTCTGAAATCAGGATCATGCCGGATGCGTAAATCGAGCGCCGTGCATGCAGCAATGAGTGCGCGATCCTCACCAGAGGCCGGGGCCGGAATGACTCTCAAGCGCCGAAGTGCGGAGGACTGGAAGGCCAGGCTCGCTCCGGGACACTGGCCGTGTGTCGGCCAGGGATTGTGCGGAAGTGGGTCGCAAAGGACGTCAATCTCGTCGAGCATCTGTGCGTAGGCCGACTCCAACATGTGCCGCTGGCGGAGCGCTCTCGGCCACTCTTCAGGTGTGTCGACCATGATCGCACCCGCCACGGCATCGGCGCCCGAATCCAGCGCAGCATGCCCACGTATGAGCCAGTCCGTTGCCACCCGGGTGTCTGCGTCGGAAGTAAATATGCGGGCGTCGCACTCGCTTGCCCACGTCCGAAGCGCGAGGGTCAGCACCGCGGCGCGAGCGCCGCCGGCGTGGTTGCAAGTAACCGGCAGGCGGGTTTCGGCCATGAGAACGGGCAACGGTGCACGGAGTGCCCACCGTGCTGCCGTAGGCCAGCTCTCATCGTTGCATCCGTTGAACAAAAGGATGATCCCGTGCGGTCGGAGCACCTCATGCTGCGCGGCGGCCAAGGCGTCGAGGCAGGCGTCAAGCCGCGCCGATTCGTTGCGCACCGGGATGGCAATAACGCTACGGGGGAGGTCCGTTGACGGCCACTTCGAGCCGGTGAGCCTGAGGCGAGTGAGCGAGCCCAGGTTGCTTCGACACGGTGTGACGAAACGCGTGGCGTCGGTTGGATTGCCGGGTCTCATCGGTCGCCTTCGTCAGACCAATGTCGCGCAGCAGGCTCGTTGCGTCCTTGGTCAAATGATTCAATCAACGGGCGCAGGTCCATTTCATAAATCTCGCGCTCGGCGCCGGTGAGCGCACCCGCCCCACGGTCGCGAACTTTTATCGCAATGTCGTATCCGACGTCCTCCGGGGTCAGGAAACCAGCCGCGAGCATGTCAATCAGCACTTGGGTGATATTCGCGCTTATATGATCGTTCCAGCCCATGATTTTGCCCTCCCGGGATTCTCTTGTTGCACAGGGCGACGTCAAGGAACCGAGAGGCGCATATGACGGCGTCAATTCCTTGCGGTGTGGCGACGTCGATACCTCAAGGCAACGCTCACGCTGAGGCGGCCCCGGACCTTGATGACCAACGGGGGTGCGGCCGGACCGTCTGGCGGCGACCGCGCGTGCAGCCCATGAACCTGCCAACCCGCGGTCACCGAGCAAAGAGTGCCAGCGTTCGGCCTCAGGCGGATTGACCCCTCGTGCACAAAGCCGATAGGCCGGTCCGCACTCGCTGCTCTGAGGCACCGCAGGTGCAGGCGTGCTCCCACCGCCTTGTGTCTTCACCGACGCCGCTTTGATGCAGCCGCGTCGCATGCCCCACTTTCCTGGCGGTCTCCAGTCAGGTCACGGTTCTTCGGCAGACCCGACATTTGTGAGTTGTATGGACAAGCAAACCGGCCATCTGACCCGACGCTCCCGTGGCAATCGCAAAACTGCGAAACGCCGTCAAACGTGTCAGGCTAGGCGAGCGGATCACCGTTGTGGTCTGCGTCAAGCCATCCACGCGGCTTGTGAACGGACCATTCGATTTGCCGCGCCAGGGAGTCACATAGCGCGCCGGTGACAAGCGCATGGCGAAGCTCCCGTGTCGTCATGTCGAGTGCCATGGCGACATCGGCAAACACACGCATCCCCTCGGAATATAGTTCGTGTACGACACGCACGAGGTTTTGTCGGCGCGGACCGTACGCCGAAGGGTGAGCTTCCGGCCAACGCGTCATGCGGAGCGCGCCCCGCGAAAGCGTCGCAACAAAAGGTCAGCAATGACCGTCCGTGCACCCGCATCGGTTGTAGTGCTCGGGACGGCGTCGCTCGGGATTTCAATACTGTCAAAGCAGTCGCCGTCCGCGGATACGATCTCGACCGTCCATATCACGCCATCGTCCTTGCGCTCTGCCCGGTACTGACCAGGGGCGCCATCGGAACGGACGAACATGCCTTCAATCACGCAGCTCCGGACCGGACGAGCGGGCTCAACATGCCTTGGCGGCATGTCGTCTGAAGTTCCCATAAAGCCGGGCGCTTTCTCGCAAACATCGCGGCGCACCGCATTCAGGTCTCGCGAGAAACCCAGTATCTCAGCCGGCCGACCGCGACCGCGCTTGAGGTGCGCGTGCCAAATCCAGCCAGAACATCCGTCTTCAAAACTCGTGGCTACGCTCGCGTGTGCGGTGCGGCCATGGATGTCCACGCAGTCGAACGCAAGGCGGGCGCAACGGGTGTATGCATTCATCGGGCATTCCTCGTGGGGCTCAGAAGCCGAGGCGAATTCCCCGTGGGCACGGCACCGGTGCGGCGCAGGACCGTTTTCCTGGTTCGACCCTCGCACCAAACTGCCAGCGTTTCAAGCGTATTTCACACATCGTTCCCATTTCAATTGTGAAGACACCACCGCGCTGGGCGTGGCGGATTTCTGAACGACCGGTGTTAATTCCGTCTTGAGAGTGGTTTTTACAGTGCACGGTGTTTTCCCCGCACTTGAACGGACTTCCCCGACAGCAGCGTGTTGCCAAGGGTGAAAGTGGAGCAGACGCAAGAATCGATACGGGTGTTTTCGGTGCGACGTTCAAGACCGCGTGAGGGCCTCAACGCACCGGCTTGTACTTGTCGTATGCAGGGACCGGCGCACGCTCATTTTTCCTCACCCAAGGACACGACCATGTCAGACGACAAGACAAAAGCCGACACCACCCCCCTCAAGCGTGACGAAGCGACAGCGACCAGGGTGGAAAAGTCACCCGCTCCGAAAGAATCACCGCAGCAGGAAGCCGACGACGAGGACCAGGGCTGAGGATGAGGACTGAAAGGCCCAGCAAAGCTTCCAGACAAGCCGTTTGCGTGCAGCATCGGGCTCCTCGAGCTTAAGCCTCGAGTCGGCTGAGCTTCTTTGTCATACCCGGACCGTTAGCTGTTCTCAGACTCCCGCGCGGAGGTATTCAACCTTCCAGTTCTCCAGCGAAGCGGGACATAAATCGATGCTGACGAGGCGGGGAGACGCGTCACGAAAGGCGTACGGTGGGGATGCCGTTCTTACCGTTGAGCGGACGGCCGAAGCTCATCGGGCGGCCCAGGCGGCAAGCACATTATTGAGGAACGACGATGGAGAGGCCTTTGTGCGGACGAACGAGTCTGGAACTTGGACAGGCGCACGGGCAACAAGCTGTTTCCAGCGGGGTCGAAGAGGAAAGCTCTGCTCACACACGTCGCCGAGGCGTTCACACCCGCGACCGTCGCCTTGAACACTCATGCGCGTACGCTGCGGACTCTTACCCTGCGGAGCGCTCCCATGGCTGTCAAAACCCTCGAAGACCTCTTCATCCACGAGCTGTCTGACATCTACAGTGCAGAAAAGCAGCTGACCCGGGCCCTGCCGCGTTTGGCCCGGGCTTCGTCGAGTCCTGACCTTGAAAGCGCCTTCGAGTCGCATCTGGAAGAGACGCAAGGTCAGGTCGAGCGAATTGACGAAATCGTTGAACTGCTTGGTATCCGGCTCAAACGCATGAAGTGCGCCGCGATGGAAGGTCTGGTCGAAGAGGGCAAGGAAGTCATCGACGAAATCGAAAAGGGCCCGTTGCGGGACGTTGCGCTCATCGGTGGCGGCAACCGGGTCGAGCACTACGAGATTGCAGGCTACGGCGTCCTCATTGCCCTGGCCAATCAACTCGGGTACACGAAAGCGGTTCCTCTCTTGCAAGCGACCCTGAAAGAAGAGAAAGCCGCCGACGAAAAGCTCACGTTGCTTGCCGAGCAGATGGGCAAGCAGAGGGCCGCCGAGAAGGCCTGACCCTGACAACTGCATATCCAGAAGCTTCTGCGGGCGCCTCCGGGCGCCCGTTTTCTATCGGGCGGTTGCCCGTCATCCAACGACGACCCGTTTGGGCTCCGTGCTTTACGGCAAAGCCTGCGGTGACCGATTTCGCCCATGGAAGTCGTCGTCTTCCATGGCCAGGCGATATCCGTCTTGATGATGCACCGGGTGCCGGCTGATGTGCGGTCCGCCGCAGGCACGGTTCTCCCGGGCCTTTTTTTATCCGCCAAGAAAGACCATGGCCCCGAGCCCGGCAAACATGAGGGCGGCGGTAAGACCGACAACGATGCGGTTACTGGTCGGGCTCGGTTGGCCCTGCATGAGTGTGCGGTCACCGGTAATGAGGAGAAGCCCGACAAGCAGGAAGGGTGCGAGGATGCCGTTGACGACCGCCGACCAGAACAAGGTTTTGACCGGGTCGACATCAAAGACATCAAAGAGCGCACCTCCGATTGTCGCGATGATGAAAACGGCATAGAAAGACACCGCTTTGTGGAATTTCTTGTCGAGGCCACACACCCAATCGAACGTCTCGGCAAAGGCGTAGGCGGCCGAGCCAGCGAGGGTTGGGATGGCGAGAAGGCCGGCCCCGACGAGCCCTCCGGTAAATAATAGAAACGCGTGACGACCTGCCAGTGGCTGGAGGGCGCTGGCTGCATCCTTGACTGTCTCCACGGTCTTCCCATGCGTGTGCAGGGTAAAGGCCGCTGTGAGGATGATGAAAAACATGACGAGGTTGGAGAAGAATGTCCCCGTCCACACATCGAGCTTCCGGTCCCCGAGTTCCCGTTTTGTCGCATTTCGCCGGGACGACAATAGCCGCCGGCCCTTGGCCTTGTCTTCTTCGACTTCCTGGCTTGCTTGCCAGAAAAACAAAAATGGACTGATGGTGGTGCCGAAGAGGGCGACGACCGAACTCCACCCGTCGTTGCCCTTCGGCAGCGTTGGAATGAACGTGTCGTGGGCAACTTGGGTCCAATGGGGTTTCACGAGAAAGGCGGTGACGACGTAGGCGAGCAACACCATGGCCAACCACTTCAACACGCTGGCGAGCTGGTAGTAGCGCAGGCGGATGGCCAAGAGGCAGATGCCGATGCCGAACACCCATACCCAGAGCAGGGCGGGGCCTGCATGGAGCATCTCCATGGCGTCGCCCATGCCACCAAGGTCGGCTGCAATGTTCAAGAGGTTGGCACCGAGTAACGCCACGGCGCCGATGCCGACCAGCCAGCGGGGAAAGCGTTCGCGAAGCGCACCGCCAAGGCCCATGCCCGTGACCATGCCGACGCGGGCGCACATCATCTGCACCACGGCCATCAACGGCCAGGTCAACAACGCGGTCCACAAAAACTGGGTGCCGAACTTGGCGCCGACGATGGAAAAGGTCGCCACCCCCGACGGGTCATCATCGGCGGCACCGGCCGTCAGGCCGGGCCCCAATGCATTGAAAAACCGCCGGATGCCGGTGGGTTTATTCGCTTCATCCTTCGCTTTTGCTGACATTACGGGATCCCCTTTTTCCCGCAACATAGGCCGTCGATTTTGATGAAGATGTGATGGTGTCCGTCAGCATTTTACGGCGGAAAACACGGACGGACGACGAAGAATCAAACGCGCCCGGCGGCCACCGATTTTGTCATTTTTTCATCCCTGTTCCGGTGACGGATATAGATGACCTGTCCAACGATGCCGGTGATGAGCAGGGCGGCATTGCTGGCAATGAAGACGGGGTTTTTGACGAGAATGCTGTAGACCAGGTAGAGGAGGGACGCCGACATCTGGCCAATGAAAAGCCATTTCGATACAGCTTCAACTGTCGGCGCACGCGCCTGCCGCCAGATTTGCCGGCTGATGGTCGAGAGCAAGATGAGGGAGGCGAGCCAGCCAAGAGGCTCGGGACTGGACAGGTGCGCGGCCAGGCCCATCATCTAGCGGGACCTCTGCATGGGCTCTTTGAGGTGCGGTCCAATTAGCCGCCAATCATCGTCTCCACCCTCGATTTTGAGCGCCACGGGTTTCCCTTGTTCAGGGGACACACCTTCCGCTTTCTTCGCAGAAGGGAGCGCCGCGTTCATCCGGCTGGCAAAGCCGCGGAGGGCACCAGAGGTCTGGTCGACTTTCCACGTCCCGTCGCTCTGCGCTGAGTAGGGAACATCAATAATGAGCATGCGGAATTTGGTAAGAAGGACTGGCCGACTATGCCGGGTTCGACAGTGGCGGATGTCAAAACAGTTTCGACATGTGTGAGGCATCACTCAGCCGTTGCAAATGACGCAAACGGATGGACGCATCGGCGCATTGCTTGCCTTCGGCTTATTGCGGGTCGCGGGCCAGGGGTCTGCGCGGTCGTGCCGACGGCATCGAGACGTCGGTGGTTGACTCCACCCTGCCAGGTGCCCACTGGCCTTATTGATGCAGGCAACAACCTCGGGGATGTGCTCTTGTTCCAGCCCTCGGTTCATCTCGTTTTTTACTTCCCGGAGGATGCACAGACGGTACCTCGCCCGGAGCAGTTCCTGCGTGAGGTCGGTGCCAGATGCAAACGGCGCATTGCAGACGTGGCTGTCGATTCAAACGGCCGTTTTTTTGGCTTGTTTGATCTTCGCTTCCTCTGCCCGGCGTGCACGGCTGTCGAGGGCTCGCTGACGTCGCAAAAACGGCTCGAAAAAACCTGGCTTCTTGGGGGAAAGGTCGACTTCCGGAAACGCCACCTTGCTGATGTCGTCGAGCCGGCGGGGAAGGTCAGCGACCTGGATGTAGTGCTTTCTGAGCACCGTGCCGCCCGCACTGTGACCGGTCAACTGGGCAATGCGGCCGTCGGGCACGCCCGCGCGTTCTGCTGCCGTGGCAAATCCATGTCGGAAGCTATGGAACACCTTTGAAGGGTCATCGATACCACAGGTTTTTCGAAGATACGTCCTGTTGAACCAATCCCCGATGACATCCCCAGGTCCGTTCTCACCCCAGGTCAAACCCGGAAACACATGCTCAAACCGGGCCAGTCGGACGTCACTGACGTAGTCGAGGAAGCCGAGCCGGATGAGTTCGGGATGGAGAGGCACGAAACGGCGGGAAGCCTTGTTCTTGGTTTGCCGCCGGATGTGCATACCCCAGATGCCCGCGATCTCCTCGATGTCCTCAATGAAGAGTTGTGCGATTTCGTTGACCCGCGCGCCGGAGTAGAGCGCAAGGATGGGCGGCCAGTACTTGTGCGGTTGTGGGTTGATGATTCGGTCCGGCGCGAAGATGACTTTGAGGTCGTCTGGTGAGAAGGGCTCCCGCGAGCGTGCCTCATCCTGGGCCTTGTTTGTGATCTGGAAACCGTCGCACGGATTGAAGGCAATCAGCCGACGCTTGGCCCAGATACCGAAGAACAGGCGCAAGCGGTCAAGGTGCTTTTCCCGCGTGCGGGGTGCAAGGCCTGGCGAGCCTTCCCGTTTGGCCTTGGCCACAATCTCGGACGGGGTCAGCCCCTTGTAGGCGGGCTTTTTTGACGCGTTGGCAGGCCACAAGCGCATGGCCTCCATGAACGCGTCGATGTCGTCGGCCGTGACATGCTGGACGGGCTTGTCACCGCCCAGGGCGAGGAACAGCCGCAACGTGTGCTCGGTGTCGAGGAGGTTCTTGCCACTGCGGTTCTGTCCTTCCATGTGCGCGACGAACTTGCCGATGCGAACAGACAGGAGGTCGTCGGGGCTGCTAGCCGGGACCGGGCCAGGTGCAGCTGCCGATGGGGGTGCGCCAAGCCGGAGCGCTTCGAGCTCCAGGGCAAGGCCCCGGGCTTCGAGGTTCTCGCGCTCGGAACCATCGGTGACGATGCGCACCCCGCCCGGAAGCTCGATGGTCAGGTCGACATGCGGACCACGGACAGCGGCGAGCGCCTTGGCCAGGAGGTCCTTGTGGTCCGTCACGGGGGTGCTCCTGAGCCGCTCGAAGAGGTGGCCCAGAACATAGCCGATTTGGGCGACCCGGAGGCGGGCCGCATCGGCCCGCTGACCGCGCAGGCTCAAAACGATATACCGGCGCCCGAGGGAGGGTTGCAGGAAGGCAGGCACGAAAAAGCGGACATGGAGTCCGCTTGGTCGGTGCAGCAGCAAAGGCTTTGGCACGTGATACCCCGCGTGATACCCGAAGGAATCAGCCGAGGCAGGTCATGTTCCCCGATGGACCGGGGGCATGAGCCATATTGGTGGAGGTGGCGGGAGTCGAACCCGCGTCCGAAGGCGTTTAATCTCCAGATCTACATGCTTAGCTCACCGTTAGATCTCGTCCACCGACAGCACGGCGTGCTAAGCGCACCGGCGGACATACCTGATTGTTCTAGCGTCGGACCCACAGGCGGAGGGTCCTTCGGCGGTCTCATGATAGTGACCCTACACCGGCGAGCATGAGCACAAGACCGGTTCGGGGGTTTGGCCTTTTTTAGGGGCCGGACAGCTTAGGCGGCGAGAGCCACCGAGTTGTCACCGTAGTAGTTGTCATTGGCAACTATGTTTTTTGCAGCTGGTTTAACGAGGAAAGCTACCCCCTCGGCATGCACCAGTAGATCGCACTACCCCCGTCGAAACCAGAACACCCCCGGGGAAAGCTGTGGTGAATCTACAACCCGCAGTATAGGGGCGGGGTGGGGTGGTCACAATGGGCGGTGGGGGATTTGGGGTGTGGGGTTTTGCTGGGGTTGGGGTGGTCGCGCGCGGGCGCGCTCCTACACGAGGCTGGTTAGCCCAGGCGGTTGTGTGACCGCATGACGCGCTGCTTGTCCACGGCCCATTCGCGTTCCTTGTCGGCGGCGCGCTTGTCGTGGTCCTGCTTGCCCTTGGCCAGGCCGATCTCGCACTTCACCTTGTTGTTCTTCCAGTACATCGCGGTGGGGACGAGGGTGTAACCCTTGCGCTCGACGGCGCCGACCAGGCGGTCGATTTCTTCGCGGTGCAGGAGCAGCTTGCGGCTGCGCCGGTCGTTGGCGACCACGTGGGTGGACGCGCTGATCAGCGGCGGGATCTGGGCGCCGACAAGGAAGACCTCGCCGTGCTCGATGATGGCGTAGCAGCCTTCGCCGAAGCTGATCCGGCCGGCACGCAGCGACTTCAGTTCCCAGCCCTGCAGCGCCATGCCGCATTCGAACCGCTGGTCGATGTGGTATTCGTGGCGCGCACGCTTGTTCAGCGCGATCGTGCCGCGGCCCTCTTTTTCCGTGTCCTTTGCTTTCGCTTTTGCCATGTCCGCTAAAATCGGTCTATCGGTCCCTGATACGAGGCCGGCGGGTCCGTGAGCCGGCAAATACGACGAGGTCTTATCCAGTGATTGAAATCCGCCGCAGTGCGATCGTGCCTTTCACGCCCGCGCAGATGTTCGACCTGGTCAACGACGTTGAAGCATACCCAAAGCGCTTCAACTGGTGTGACACCGCCACCGTCGTGGAGCGCGACGGCGATGTGCTGGTCGCCCGGCTCGACCTGAAGTTCGCCGGGATGAAGCAACACTTCACCACCCGCAACACCATGCATCGCCCGGACAGCCTGACCATGAACTTCGTGGAAGGCCCGTTCCGCTCGCTGGATGGCGTCTTCACCTTCCAGGCCCTGGGTGACGTCGGCTGCAAGATCGCCCTTGCCCTGGACTTCGACTACGCCGGCATCGGTGGCACGGTACTGAAGATGGGTTTCCAGCAGCTCGCTAACAAGATGGTGGACGACTTCTGCGACGAGGCTCGCCGCTGGTATGGCTGAGCTGCGCGTCGAGGTCGCCTACGCCGGCCCCGAGGGACAGGCGGTCGTGGCGCTGCAGGTCCCGGCGGGGACGACGGCCTGGGAGGCCGCCATCCTGGCCTTGCCCTCGCTTCCCGTGGGCACCCAGCCCGATCCGGAGCGTCTGGGGGTGTTTGGCAGGAAGGTCGGGGCGTCGCATGTGCTCGCCGATGGCGACCGGGTTGAGGTCTATCGGGGGCTTTTGCTGGATCCGATGGAGGCTCGGAGGAGGAGGGCTGCCAGGTAACGGGGTCGTTGAGAAGGGACCCGTTGTTAGAGGGCCCCCATTATCAAAGGGCCCCCATTGTTTGGGGGCCCCTGTTATCTAGAGCATCGCGCGCAGGCGCGCTCCTACTTTTTGGTGTCGTCGGTGGAGGCGCCGCCGCCGAAGATGGGCGTGTCGTCCTTCTTGTCGTTGGCGCTGGTGTTCTTGTCACCCTTGGCGTCGTCGATCGGGTTCGACTTGTACTTCTTCGAGTCTTCCAGCAGCTGCTGGGCGTCCTGCTTGAAGAAGTCGCCGTCGGTGCGGACCAGCGTGTCGTTGTTGAAGGTGAGCGTCAGCGTGCGGGTCACCATCGGCTTGCCGCGATGCGAGAACGTGGAGACGTAGTCCCAGCGATCGTTGTCGAACGGCGAGATGACCGACGGGGTGCCGAGGAGCACGAGGACCTGGCGCTTCGTCATGCCGGGCTGCAGCTGGTCGACGTTTTTCTTGTCGAGCAGGTTGCCCTGCTGCACGTCGGGGGTATAGACGAGGCCACAGCCCGCGGTAGCGGTTGCCAGGAGGGCCATACCCAGCGTGCGGATGAGCAGCTTTTGCATGCGTAATAACGTCCAGATCGTGAAGCGAGCGATGATACACTAAGCGCCTGACGGCACCGCGAGAAGAGGTCTGAGATGGACCAGGAAACCCAAGAGCTCCGCAAGGCGGGCCTTAAAGTCACCCATCCGCGCATGCGGATCCTGCAGGTCTTCGAGGAGGCGGATGAGCGCCACCTTACGGCCGAAGACATCTACAAGCGGCTGCTTGCGCACCAGGAGGACATCGGGCTTGCCACGGTTTATCGCGTGCTGACCCAGTTCGAGGCGGCCGGCATCGTGATGAAGCATAACTTCGAAGGCGGCCAGGCCGTCTACGAGCTGGACCGCGGCAAGCATCATGACCACATGATCGACGTTGACAGCGGGAAGGTCATCGAGTTCATCAGCGAAGAGATCGAGCGCCTCCAGCACGAGATCGCCGAGCGGCATGGGTATGTGATCGAAGACCATAGCCTGGTGCTGTACGTGCGACCGAAGAAAAAGCATCGGTAGTCGGCGTAAGGCGCTGACGGTTCTACGAAAAGGCCCCCAAGCGGGGCCTTTTTCATGCCCCGGTGGCCACGGCGGGCGGGGCGGTTTGGCGGGCGGCACAAATAAAAACGCCGCCGGTGGACTCCTGTCCACCGGCGGCTGATCCGAATTGCCTGGCGGTTCGTGGATCGCGAGTTGCTCGCTAAATCCCGTGTCGCCACCTGGCATCGGCGAGGCTGACATCCTGTCGCCTCTTCAGTCCGATCGTCCCCACGATCGAACTGGGCTCGCCGTCTCTCGACGGCGGCTCCCCCACATCGATGGAAGAATCGTAACGAACCGTTCACGAACCCGGTATCGGAAAATTTCCTATGTCCTATCCGATACTTGTGCTGCGAAGCAGCACGCGCAGGTGCAGTCCGACGGCCTCCGGGACGATGCGGAACACCCCACCCAGGGCGGTGATCCGGTCGCTCATGCCCTGCAGGCCCCGCCCACCCCCATCGCTGCGGACGGGGCGGGGGGTAGCGGGCAGGCCGGTGCCGTCGTCACGAATGTCGAGGACCGCCACCGGGCCGACGTCGCGGATGCCGATCCGCAGGCGCAGGCGCATCTCGCGGGCACCCGAATGGCGGACCACATTGGTCGCACTTTCCTGCACCACGCGATAAATCGCGGTCAGGGTGTCGTCGTCGAGCAGGCGGGGCTCGCCGCGCAGGTCGGTCACGTAATGGATGCCGGCGGCGGTGAGCATGTCGCGGATCGGGCCCTCGTCCAGGGCGCGGAGCAGGCCGAATTCGTCCAGGACGGAGGGGCGCAGGCTGTCCAGCATCTTGTGCAGGGCCCGGCGCATGTGGCCGAGGATGCCGTTGATCGCGCTGCCGATGTCGTTCATCCCGGCGTCGCCGAGGCGGGCCTGGGCCAGTTTCAGGTGGGTCTGGATGGCGGTGAGGTTCTGGCCCAGCTCGTCGTGCAGCTCCGAGGCCATGTGCCGGCGCAGGTTTTCTTCGGCCTGCAGGTTGCCGCGGGCCGCGTCGCGTAGCTGGCGGGCCAGCTGGTCCAGCCGCTGGTTGGCGGCGGCCAGGTGGGTGTTCTGCTGGGCGACCCGCTCGCTGCTGCGGCGGAGGGCATCGGTGGCGGCGCCGAGCATCAGGGTGCCGGTGCCGGCCACGGCCAGGAACAGGTGGGCGGCCGCCGTGGGCGCGCCACGACCGATCATGTCCTCGGTGACATTCAGGCCCACGCTGGTGATCAGCATGGCCAGGCCGGCGCCACGCCAGCCGTGGCGGAACGCGAAGAACAGCACCGGGGCGAGCGACAGCACGCGGGCGAACTGCGGCTGCGGCGAGTACTCGGCCAGGGTGATCAGGATCGCCAGCGAGGGCAGCATCACCAGCAGGCCGTCCAGCAAGAGCTCGGCCAGGGCGGTCTGGGTAGGTCGCTCGCGGAAGGCCAGCACCATCACCGGCACCACCAGCAGCACGCCCAGGTAGTTGCCGAGCAGGTCGCTGCCGAAGGTGGTGCCGAGCATTTCCACCGGGGCGGCCGGGTGCAGCGAGGCCATCATCGCGGCGTTGCCCGCGGTCGCCACCGTCGCGGTGACCATCGCCGACAGCAGCAGTCGGGCGACGTCTTCGGGGGTGCTCAGGCTCGCGTGCAGGTGCGCACGGCGCAGCAGCCACAGCGACGCGGCGACCATCAGCGGTTCCGGCGTATCGCCCAGGACGAAGCCGGCGCCGCCGATCGGCAGGCCGCTACGCCACTCGCAGAAGGCGCTGGCAGCGATTTCACCACCGAGGATCCAGAACCAGTCGCGGGTGCGGGTCAGCAACAGCGCGCCGAAGCGCAGGCCGAAGGGCAACACCCAGTACGGTTGCTCGGTCGGCCAGAGCATCACCCAGGCCAGCGCGTAGGCAATGGCGATGAGAGGGCCGGCAAAGCGGAATAGGGCGCGGAGTCGCATACCCGAATGTTACACGTCGGCCGTGGCGTTCCGACGCGGCGATCCGGCATGCGCGCACAGTTGTGCCGGTGCTGTTACATTCAGCCCATGCCAAGAATCGTCCTTGTAGATGACCATGCCATTGTCCGTGAGGGTTTCAAACGCCTCATCGAACTGGAACCGGACCTGGACGTCGTTGCCGAAGCGCGCAATGCCGACGAGGCCGTCGATGCCGTTACCCAGCACCGTCCCGACCTGGTGGCGGTGGACCTGTCACTGCCCGACGGCAGCGGCCTGCCGCTGATCGAGCACCTGGGCAGCATCGAGCCATCCATGCGGATCATCGTGCTGAGCATGCACGACGGCGAACCCTACGTTTCCGAAGCCATGCGCCGCGGCGCACGCGGCTACGTGACCAAGGGTGTCGCACCGGAAGAGCTGGTCGCCGCGGTTCGCGCCGTGCTCGCCGGCGACCAGTACCTCAGCTCCGACCTGCGCGAACGCCGCTCGACGCGCAATTCCGCGGACCTGGATCCCTTCAGCCGCCTCACCGCCCGCGAACGCGAAGTGTTCCTGCTGCTGGCCGCGGGCCGTGCACCGAAGCAGGTGGCCGCCGAGCTGGGCATCGGGCAGAAGACGATCTACATCCACCGCGCCGCGGTGATGAACAAGCTCAATGCGGGGTCGGAACTGGATCTGTACCGGATGGCGCAGGAGCGCGGGCTTATTCGTACCTGAGGGGGATGGGCGGCGGCGATGGGGGTTGCGTTGGCGATGGGGGTGATACCCCCAATCGCGCGCAGGCGCGCTCCTACATTTGGGCGCGGTCGAGCATCTTCTTTGCGTGCGCCCGGGTTTCCTTGGTGATCTCCACGCCACCTAGCATTCGCGAGATCTCTTCGCGGCGGCCGTTGCCGTCGAGGCTGCTGATCCGGGTGCGGGTGGATTCGCCGTCGCTTTCCTTGGCGACCTGCAGGTGGTTATGGCCCTGCGCGGCGACCTGGGGCAGGTGGGTGACGCAGAGCACCTGCACGCGTTCACCGAGCGCGCGGAGTTTCTGGCCGACCACTTCGGCCACGGCGCCGCCGATGCCGGTGTCGACTTCGTCGAAGATCATGCAGCCGATGTTGTCGTTGCCCAGCGTCGCCACTTCGATGGCGAGGCTGATGCGGGCCAGTTCGCCGCCCGAGGCCACCTTGCGCAGCGGCCGCGGCGGCTGGCCGGGGTTGGCGCTGACCAGCAGTTCGCAGCGTTCGCGGCCCTGCGGATCCGGATCGTCGCCTTCGGCGGGTTCCAGCGCCACTTCGAGGCGGCCGCCGGACATGCCCAGTTCGGACATCAGCGCAGCGACCGACGAGCCCAGGCGTGCGGCGGCGTCGGTGCGGGCCTTGGACAGCGCGGTGGCGGCGGTGTCGTAATCCTTGCGCAGGGTGTCGCGCTCGCGGGCCAGCCGCTCCAGCGCGTCGCCGGCACCTTCCAGTTCGGCCAGCCGCTCGCGCAGCTCCTCGGCCTTGCCGGTGAGCTCGCCGATCGGCAGGCGATAGCGGCGCGACAGGTCGTGCAGGTGGGTAAGGTGGGTGTCGACCTCGGCCAGGCGCTCCGGGTCCAGCTCGACATCCTGCGCGTAGCGGCCGAGGCCATCCACCGCTTCGCCCACCTGGATCTGGGCGCTGTCGAGCAGCTCCAGCGTCGGAGCCAGCGTGGCGTCGAGTTCGGCCAGGCGCGACAGCTCGGCATGGGCACGGAGCAGGGCGCGGCCGATCGAGAATTCACTTTCGCCGTCGAGCAGTTCGACCACGCCGTTCGCCCCTTCGGCGAGCCGGCCGGCGTTGGCGAGGCGGCGGTGCTGGGCTTCGAGGTCGTCCAGCGCGGCCGGCGCGAGCGCCCAGCGATCCAGCTCGGCCAGCTCGTGCGAGAGCAGGTCGATCTGCTGGCCGCGGTCGTCGCCACCGGACAGTTTGCGGATATGCGCCACGGCATCGCGCCAGGCCTTCGCCAGCTCGCGCACGCGGCCCAGCCGTTCCTCATTGCCGGCGAAGGCATCGAGCAGGCCCATCTGGTGCTGGCGCGAGAGCAGGGCCTGGTGTTCGTGCTGGCCGTGGATCTCGACGATCAGCGCCGCCAGCGCGGACATCTGCGCGAGGCTGGCCGGACGGCCGTTGATCCAGCCACGCGAGCTGCCCTCGGCGCGGATCACCCGGCGCAGCTGGCAGGTCTCGCCGTCGTCCAGGGCTTCTTCGCGCAGCCAGTCCAGCGCTTCGGGCAGGCCGGCCAGGTCGAATTCGGCGGCCAGCTCGGCGCGATCGCTGCCCGAACGGACCATGCCGCTGTCGGCGCGGGCGCCGGCGAGCAGCATCAGCGCGTCCACCAGCAGGGACTTGCCCGCGCCGGTTTCACCGCTGACCACGGTAAGGCCGGGGCCGAAGGCGACCTCGGCTTCTTCAACGACGGCGAACTGGCGGACGTAGAGCGAAGTAAGCATGGGTACCGGGCGGCGGATGGAATCACGCCGATTGTAGCGGGAGGCGCGTCGCAAAGGCCGAGACTTGCAAGCCAGCCGCGCAGACCTTATTGATATCGCCTGCCACCCGACCCTGCAGCCAACCACGCGCATGAACCCGTTCTCTGGACACGACATCGATGCACGCGCGCGCCGGCTGCTGCGGACCCTGATATCCCAGTACCTGTCAGACGGCGAGCCCGTGGGCTCACGCACGCTGGCGAAGTCCTCTGGCCTGGAAGTCAGCCCGGCGACCATCCGCAACATCATGGCCGACCTCGAAGAGGCCGGCCTGGTCGCGTCGCCGCACACCTCGGCCGGGCGGATCCCGACTCCGCGTGGCTTGCGTCTTTTCGTGGATAGCCTGCTCGAGCTCAAGCCGCTGCCGCGCGACGAGATGGCGCGCCTGCAGGGCGGGCTGCCGCCGCACCAGACCACCACGCGCGACCTGCTCGGCAACGTATCCAACCTGCTTTCGGCGATGACCCACTTCGCCGGCGTGGTCACGGTGCCGCGCCAGGGCGATTTCCCCTTGCGCCACATCGACTTCGTGAGCCTGCCCGACGCCCGCGTGCTGGTGATCCTGGTGTTCTCGGACAACCAGGTGCAGAACCGGGTGGTGCAGCTGGCCAAGCCGCTGGATAGCGGCGAGCTGGAGCGGGCCGCCAACTATCTCAACGCGCAGTTCGCCGGGTTTCGCCTGGCCGACATCCGCGCGCACCTCGCCGCCGAGCTGCGCGAGGCGGGCGGGGAGCTGAACCGCATGCTGGCCAGCGTGGTCGAGCTGGCCACGGCCTCGTTCGGCGACGAAGACACCAACGACATGCTGGTGAGCGGCCAGACCAACCTCATGGGGTATTCGGAACTGGCCGACATCGAGCGCCTGCGCGACCTGTTCGACGCCTTCCAGCAAAAGCGTGAGCTGCTGCAGCTGATGGAAAACTGCGTCAAGGCGCCGGGCGTACGCCTGTTCATCGGCGAAGAATCCGGGTTTTCCGCCCTGGATGGCTGCAGCATCGTCACCGCCACCTACGGCACCAGCGGCCGCATGCTGGGCGCGATCGGAGTTATTGGACCGACGCGTATGGCATATGAGCGGGTCATCCCGGTGGTACAAGCCACCGCCGGATTGCTGAGCGACTCCTTGAATCGCGCCGTGGCGACCTCATAAACCGCCACGGGAGGCGGGTTTACTATTTCCCGCGAATGTTCGGTCCCCTCGCGGGGGCCGATGGCTGACATTTGGAGTAATCATGCAGAACAACGATCCCCACGCGACGGATCCCGCGCAGGAAGGCAATGCCGCCGATGGCGTCAATGCCGACCTCGACGCGCTGACCGCCCGTCTGGCGGCCCTTGAGTCCGAGCTGTCCCAGGCGCGCGAGACCGTGCTGCGCGAGCGGGCGGAGATCGAAAACCAGCGTCGTCGCCTCCAGCGCGACCTGGAGCAGGCCCGCCGCTTCGCCAATGAGAAGCTGCTGGGCGACCTGCTGCCGGTGTACGACGGCCTGGCCCTGGGCCTGGCCAACGAGAACGCCGACGCAAAGGCGCTGCGCGAAGGCCTTTCGCTCACGCTCAAGCAGCTCGAGAAGGTGACCCAGTCCAACGGCCTCACCGTCGTCGACCCGCTGCACCAGCCGTTCAACCCGGAACACCACCAGGCCATCAGCGCGGTCGATTCGACCGAGCATGCGCCCAATACCGTGGTCGCCGTGGTCCAGAAGGGCTTCGTCCTCAATGACCGACTGCTGCGCCCGGCGCTGGTCGCGGTCGTCAGGGACAACTGAACAAAACCCTTAAGCGGTGCGGGTTACAGGCCGCAAGGGCGTCTCACCAGGCATTGAATCGATGGGGCCCGGCCCCATTTCCAGACACAGTCGCGGCCGCGGGGGCCGCATTGAAATTCGGAGCAATTTTTATGGCCAAGATCATCGGCATCGACCTCGGTACCACCAACAGCTGCGTTGCTGTGATGGAGGGCACCACGGCGCGCGTTATCGAGAATTCCGAAGGCGACCGGACCACGCCGTCCATCATCGCCTTCACCAAGGACAACGAAGTCCTCGTCGGTGCGCCGGCCAAGCGCCAGGCCGTCACCAACGCCAAGAACACCTTCTACGCGGTGAAGCGCCTCATCGGCCGCAAGTTCACCGACGCCGAAGTGCAGAAGGACATCAAGCTGGTCCCCTACGGCATCGTTGCGCATGACAACGGCGACGCATGGGTGCAGACCGCTGACGGCAAGAAGATGGCACCGCAGGAGATCTCCTCGAAGGTGCTGATGAAGATGAAGAAGACCGCCGAAGACTTCCTCGGCGAGTCGGTCACCGAAGCGGTCATCACCGTGCCGGCGTACTTCAACGACAGCCAGCGCCAGGCCACCAAGGACGCCGGCAAGATCGCGGGCCTCGACGTCAAGCGCATCATCAACGAGCCGACCGCCGCTGCCCTGGCCTACGGCCTGGACAAGGCCGGCACCGCCGACCGCAAGATCGCCGTGTATGACCTCGGCGGCGGTACGTTCGACGTGTCGATCATCGAAATCGCCAACGTCGACGGCGAGAAGCAGTTCGAAGTGCTCGCCACCAACGGCAACACCTTCCTCGGCGGCGAAGATTTCGACAACCGCGTCATCGACTACCTCGTGGAAGAGTTCAAGAAGGAGCAGGGCATCGACCTGCGCCAGGACCAGCTCGCCCTGCAGCGCCTGAAGGACGCCGCCGAGCGCGCGAAGATCGAACTGTCGTCCGCGCACCAGACCGACGTGAACCTGCCGTACGTCACGGCCGACGCCTCGGGCCCGAAGCACCTCAACATCAAGCTGACCCGCGCCAAGCTGGAGTCGCTGGTGGAAGACCTGGTCAAGGGCACCATCGAGCCGTGCCGCACCGCGCTGAACGACGCCGGCCTGCGCGTGTCGGACATCAACGAGGTGATCCTCGTCGGTGGCCAGACCCGCATGCCCAAGGTGCAGGAAGCCGTGAAGGACTTCTTCGGCAAGGAAGCACGCAAGGACGTCAACCCGGATGAAGCCGTCGCCGTCGGCGCCGCGATCCAGGGCGGCGTGCTGGGCGGTACCGTCAAGGACGTGCTGCTGCTCGACGTCACCCCGCTGTCGCTGGGTATCGAGACGATGGGTGGCGTGATGACCAAGCTGATCGAGAAGAACACCACGGTGCCGACCAAGGCGTCGCAGGTCTTCTCCACCGCCGACGACAACCAGACCGCCGTGACCGTGCACGTCCTGCAGGGTGAGCGCGAGCGCGCCAACGCGAACAAGTCGCTGGGCAAGTTCGACCTCTCCGGCATCCGCTCGGCACCGCGCGGCACGCCGCAGATCGAAGTCACCTTCGACATCGACGCCAACGGCATCCTGCACGTGTCCGCGAAGGACAAGGACACCGGCAAGGAACAGAAGATCGAGATCAAGGCCGGCTCGGGCCTCTCGGACGAAGAGATCCAGCGGATGGTCGCCGACGCGGAAGCCAACCGCGAGGAAGACAAGAAGTTCCACGACCTCGTCCAGGTCCGCAACAAGGCCGACCAGCTGGTCCACCAGACCCGCTCGCAGCTGAAGGAGCACGGCGGCAAGATCCCGGCCGAGCAGCTCGCCAGCATCGACGGCGCGGTGTCCGAGCTCGAGAAGGCGAAGGACGGCGACGACCAGTCCGCCATCGAGTCGAAGATCGCCAACCTCGAGCAGGTCGCGCAGTCGCTCTACGCCGCAGCCCAGTCGGGCGGTTCCGCCGACACGGCCCAGCAGTCCGCCCCGGGCGGCGGCTCGGCCCAGCCGGACGACGTGGTCGATGCGGAGTTCACTGAGGTCAAGGACGACAAAAAGTAAGAGCGTGTCGGGTTGAGAGTTCAGAGTAACGAGTGACAGCGGGGCGGCGGTCCAATCGGGCCGCCGCCCTTTGAACTGGAGGCAAGGATGTCTCGTGCGCACCATGATTTGCGGGTTTGGCAAGGCGCGATGGAGTTGGCCGAGATGGTCTACCGATACGCAGGTCGATACCCAGCTCCGTCTTGCGGACCGCATGGGCTACGGCAATGCCGATCCTCTGGTATCCCGGGTAGAATCGCTGTTTGGCTTACTGAACGGCCTCATGGCTCACCTGCAGAGGAAAGGGGCCGCTGGGGTTGCTACGGGGCGTCATGGGCCATAACTCGTTACTTGAAGCTGCGAAGCAGCTGCCTTACTCGAGGCCGCGATAGCGGTCGTCTGACTTGAGGCCGCAGAGCGGCCGTCTCACCACAAGCCGCACAGCGGCGAGCCTACGCAGCAAAAAATGAGCAAACGCGACTACTACGAAATCCTCGGCGTCGAACGTACCGTCACCGAAGGCGATCTCAAGAAGACTTTTCGTCGCGTCGCGATGAAGTACCACCCTGACCGCAATCCGGATGATCCGGAGGCGATCGACAAATTCAAGGAAGCCAAGGAAGCCTACGAGGTGCTGTCCGATGCGCAGAAGCGCTCGGCGTACGATCAGTATGGCCATGCCGCGTTCGAAGGCGGTGGTTTCGGTCGTGGCGGTGGCGCCGGTTTTGGCGACGTCGGCGACATCTTCGGCGATATTTTTGGCGACATCTTCGGCGGCGGTGGCGGTGGACGCCAGCGCGCTCGCCGGGGTGCCGACCTGCGTTACATCATGGAACTCGATCTCGAAGAGGCCGTGTTCGGCGTCGAGAAGAAGATCGAGATTCCCACCCAGGTCAATTGCCACCATTGCAATGGCTCGGGTTCGGAAGACGGCAAGGTGTCGACCTGCCAGACCTGCGCCGGCCACGGCCGCGTGCGCATGCAGAACGGCATCTTCTCGATCCAGCAGGCGTGCCCGACGTGCCACGGTTCGGGCCAGAAGATCGACAAGCCCTGCAAGAAGTGCCACGGCGAGGGCCGCCTGGAAGAAGAGCGCACGCTGTCCGTTCGCATTCCCGCTGGTGTCGACAATGGCGATCGGATTCGTTTGACCGGGCAGGGCGAGGCAGGCCCGGCCGGTTCGCCCGCGGGCGATCTCTATGTAGAAACCCGCGTGCGCGAGCATGCGATCTTCCAGCGCGACGGTTCCGACCTGTACTGCGAAATGCCGATCCGCTTCGCGCAGGCGGCGCTGGGTACGGACCTGATGGTGCCGACGCTGGAAGGCGAAGTCGCCGTGAGTGTGCCGGCCGAGACGCAGACCGGCCATCAGTTCCGTTTGCGCGGTCGTGGCGTCAAGTCCGTCCGCGGTGGCCGCACCGGTGATTTGATCTGCACCGTGGTGGTCGAGACCCCGGTCCGCCTTACGAAGGAACAGCGCGACCTGCTACAGCAGCTCGAAGCCACCTTTGCCGGCGACGAGCCGTCGAAGCACACGCCGCGGTCGAATACCTTCATGGACGGGGTCAAGGACTTCTGGTCGAAGGTTACTTCGTAGGGCGGGACGTGTGGGACAACGACTGCGTGTGATGGGGATTGCCGTCATTTCCCGTCGCGCGCAGGCGCGCTCCTACATTACGATGGGCTTCTTTACGCTCGACGAAGGCCTGCCGCATGACCCGCCCCGTTCGCCTCGCCATCAGTGGCGCCTCTGGCCGCATGGGCCTCGCGTTGCTCAACCTCGTGCGCGACGACGAACGTTTCGAGCTGGTCCGGGCCGTGGTTTCCGCGCAATCCACGCGCCTCGGCAAAGCCGCCTACGGCGATGTCTCCGCACTGCACTTCACCGGCTGGGATGACCCGGCGGGTATCGACGTGGTGATCGACTTCAGCGGTCCGGAAGGTCTGGCGGCCGCGCTGGATGCCTGCGAAGCCACGGGCGCGTCGCTGGTGACGGGCACCACGGGCCTGGATGCGGCCATGGAAGAGCGGCTGGCACACGCTGCGGAGCGGATTGCCGTACTGCGTGCGGCCAACTTCAGCCTCGGTGTCGCGGTGCTGACCCGCCTGCTGCGCGAGGCCGCGGCGGCGCTACCGGGCTGGGACATCGACATCGTCGAGGCGCATCACAACCGCAAGGAAGATGCGCCCTCCGGTACCGCGCTGGCGCTCGGCCATGCCGCCGCCGCCGGTCGCGGCGCCGCGCTCGAAGACCTCGCCGTATATGCCCGCGAAGGTCGGCCCGGCGCGCGCGAGGCCGGCACGATCGGCTTCGCCGTCGTCCGCGGCGGCGACATCGTCGGCGAACACCAGGCGCTGATCATGGGGCAGGGCGAGCGGATCGAACTCGGCCACCGGGCGACCGACCGCTCGATCTTCGCGCGCGGCGCGCTGGAAGCGGCGGCGTGGATGGCCGGGCGTGCGCCGGGCGCCTGGACCATCGAAGACGTCATCGCCGCCAAAGTGTAGGAGCGCGCCTGCGCGCGATTGGCCCCTGCGCGCGATCAGGCCCTGCGCGCGATTACTGCCTGCACCCGATCAGGCCCTGCGCCCGATCAGGCCCTGTGCTAACATCCGCGCCGATGTCATTGGGGAGTAGCCATCCTCGTTCCCCCTGAGGAGTTCGCGTCAACAGACTTGGTGGTCTCCGGACCCCATGGCGCGAACGGTTGTACCGCGTGGAGAGCGCGGTGCCGGCCCGGCGAGACCTTTGGCCATCGACATGCTCACCCGGCCGGGCGAGCGGTGTCGTTGTGCCAATGGTTTTCGTTCGCTCGCCCGGCCTTTGCGTACCTACATGCTGCTGACTCTTTTCCTGTTCCTGGTTTCCGCCGGGGCTATCTATTTCACGTGCGAATACTTCGTCAACGGCGTCGAGTGGTTTGGGCGAAAGCTCAACCTTGGCTCCACGGCGACCGGTACGGTGCTGGCGGCCTTCGGCACGGCGCTGCCGGAAAGTGCGGTGACCTTCGTGGCCGTGATGTTCGGCAAGACGCCGGAGGCGAAGGACATCGGTGTCGGTGCTGCCCTCGGCGGACCCCTGGTCCTCGCGACGATCGCCTACGCGGTCGTAGGATTTGCCTTATATGCGGGCCGTAAACGCCTGAATCGCGGCGATAGTCGGGTTCGCGTCGACCATCAGCGGCTGGCCCGCGACCAGTCCTGGTTCCTCGCCATCTTCGTCGTGAAGGTCGGGCTTGGCCTGATCGCCTTCGCGTGGAAGCCGTGGCTGGGCGTCCTGTTCCTGCTCGCCTATGGCATGTACGTGTGGCGCGAGATGCGCGACGACAGTTCCGCGCCGGAAGAGGAAGAGCTTGAGCCTTTGTCGTTCCGTCCGCGTGACGCGGACCCGGCGCTGAAGTGGGTGCTGTTGCAGACCGGCCTCGCCCTGGTGGTGATCGCCATCGCCTCGCGCGTGTTCGTGTGGCAGCTGGAGGCCTTCGGTGAGTTCTTCCACCTCTCGCCGCACCTCGTCGCCCTCGTGCTCAGCCCGGTGGCGACCGAGCTGCCGGAAACCGTCAACGCGCTGATCTGGGTCCGCCAGGGCAAGGAACGGCTGGCGCTGGCCAATATCTCCGGTGCGATGATGATCCAGGCGACCATCCCGAGCTCGCTGGCCCTGTTCGCCACGCCGTGGCTGTTCGATACGCCGCTGATCGTCGCTGGCGTCATCACGATGGTCGCGGTGATCGCGCTGTGGGCCATGTTCCGCCGCGGGGCGGTGGAAGCGCGCTGGCTGATGCCGATCGGTGCGCTGTATGGCGTGTTTGCGCTGTTCGTCGCGTGGTATTTCGGGCGCGGGTAACGCGCCCCGCCCCGCCCTGTGTAGGAGCGCGCCTGCGCGCGATTGGGGCACGATGATGCCCCCATCGCGCGCAGGCGCGCTCCTACAGCGGGGCGTGCGGGGGTTAGTCCGGGTGCGAGGCGTTGCGGTCGCGGTCGGCGCCGACCTTGCGGTCGAGCTTGCCGAAGATCTTCTTGAACGCCCGGGAGAACTTGCCGCGCTTGGTCTTGCGGGCCTTTTCCTCTTCCGAGGTCAGCCAGGCGACCTGGATCACCCGGCGTTCGCCCTCGTAGGGCAGGTGGCCGTGGAAGGAGTTCTCGGCACGGCGGAAGACGGCGAACTCGCCATACAGCGGCTTCAGCTCGGGGGCGACGGTGTCGTCGATGTTGTCGATCGAGCCGAGGAAGCGCAGGCAGCCATCGCTGGTGTCCGGCCACATGGGGTTGAGGTAGATCAACGCCGTGGCGACCTTGGACTTGCTGTCGGTGTGGATCGTCCCGTGGCGGCGGTTGAGGTGCCGGCACAGGGTGACCAGGGTGGGGTAGTCCTCCAGCCCGTCAATGCCCAGGTGGCGGCCTACGGCGGCCGAGAAGGCGCGCGCGGTCATCTGGCCGACCAGCTCGTTGACCGAGGGGCCGCAATCGGAGGCGTCGTAGGGGAAGAACCCGGCACTGGTGTACTGCGGGAAATCGCGGTCCAGGTCGCCGCGGGCTTCATCGGGCAACTGGCCGTGGGCAATCATGAACGAGAAAGGCTCGTGCCGGATGTCGGTGTCGGGACGATCCAGGCGGGCGGGGTCGAGCAACATGGCGGGCAATTCTCGGTCAGGTACCACTGGGGACGATTGTATCGCGCTGGAGGTATCATCAGGGGCGTAATCCTACGTAATCGTTCAGTCACAGCCGGTGGACAGAAGGCCTCTTCGCGCCTACAATTCTTACCCGCCCAAACGTTCCCATCCCCAAGGCCCACGAGCCGCTCTTATGCAGGCTTGCGGGCTTTGCTGCACCTGAAGGCGGCCCATCCCATGCGTACTCCTGCTCTGCTTGCTCTCGAAGACGGCAGCGTTTTTCACGGCCACGCGGTCGGTGCCCGCGGCGAGACCGTTGGTGAGGTGGTGTTCAACACCGCCATGACCGGTTATCAGGAAATCCTGACCGACCCGTCGTACAACCAGCAGATCGTCACCCTGACGTACCCGCACATCGGCAACACCGGTACCAACGACGTCGACGTCGAAGCCAGCCGCGTCCATGCGGCCGGCCTGATCGTCCGCGACGTGCCTCGCCTCGCCAGTAACTGGCGTAGCCAGGAACCGCTGCCGCAGTACCTCGAGCGCCACAACGTGGTCGCCATCGCCGGCATCGATACCCGCCGCCTCACGCGCATCCTGCGCGAGAAGGGTGCGCTCAGCGGCTGCATCGTCGCCGGTGACGCGATCGACGCCGACGCCGCCGTGGCCAAGGCGAAGGCCTTCCCCGGCCTCAACGGCATGGACCTGGCCAAGGTCGTCAGCACGACGAAGGCCTACCAGTGGTCCGAGGGCGTCTACGACCTGGACAAGCAGGGCTTCTACAACGCGCCGAAGAAATTCCGCGTGGTGGCCTACGACTACGGCGTGAAGCAGAACATCCTGCGCCTGCTGGCCGGCCGCGGCGTCGACATCACCGTCGTGCCCGCGCAGACCCCGGCGGCGGACGTGCTGGCGATGAACCCCGACGGCATCTTCCTCGCCAACGGCCCGGGCGACCCGGCCGCGTGCGACTACGCCATCGAGTCGACGAAGCAGATCCTCGACACGAAGATCCCGGTGTTCGGCATCTGCCTGGGTCACCAGATCATGGCGCTGGCCATCGGTGCGAAGACGCTGAAGATGAAGTTCGGCCACCACGGCGCGAACCACCCGGTGAAGGACCACGACACCGGCCGCGTGCTGATCAGCTCGCAGAACCACGGCTTCGCGGTGGATCCGGCGACGCTGCCGGCCAACGTGCGGATCACGCATACCTCGCTGTTCGACGGCTCGCTGCAGGGCTTCGCCCTGACCGACCGCCCCGCGTTCTGCTTCCAGGGCCACCCGGAAGCGAGCCCGGGCCCGGAAGACGTCGGCTACCTGTTCGACACGTTCATTGCCGCGATGGAAGCGCACAAGGCGAAGCAGGCGTCCTGACGCCTGCCGCACGCCACCTTCCATCCGCCTTCGATTCGCGAGAGAAACCATGCCCAAGCGCACAGACATCAAGACCATCCTCGTCATCGGTGCCGGCCCGATTGTCATCGGCCAGGCCTGTGAGTTCGACTATTCCGGTGCCCAGGCCTGCAAGGCCCTGAAGGAAGAGGGCTACCGCGTCGTCCTGGTCAATTCGAACCCGGCGACGATCATGACCGACCCGGAGACGGCCCACGCCGTCTACATCGAGCCGATCAACTGGCAGACCGTGGAACGCATCATCGCCAAGGAGCGCCCCGACGCGATCCTGCCGACGATGGGCGGCCAGACCGGCCTGAACTGCGCGCTCGACCTCGCCGACAACGGCGTGCTCGAGCGCTACAACGTCGAGCTCATCGGCGCGTCGCGCGAAGCCATCCGCATGGCCGAAGACCGCAACCTGTTCCGCATCGCCATGGCCGACATCGGCCTGGAATGCCCGAAGGCCGAAGTGGCCCGCTCGATGGAGCAGGCGCTGGAAATCCAGCAGACGGTGGGATTCCCGACCATCATCCGCCCGAGCTTCACGCTGGGCGGTTCGGGCGGCGGCATCGCCTACAACAAGGAAGAATTCGTCGAGATCGTCGGCCGCGGCCTCGAGCTCTCGCCGGTGCACGAAGTGCTGGTGGAAGAGTCGGTGCTGGGCTGGAAGGAATTCGAGATGGAAGTGGTCCGCGACAAGGCGGACAACTGCATCATCGTGTGCTCGATCGAGAACTTCGACCCGATGGGCGTGCACACCGGTGACTCGATCACCGTGGCGCCGGCACAGACGCTCACCGACAAGGAATACCAGCGCCTGCGCAACGCCTCCATCGCCGTGCTGCGCAAGATCGGCGTGGATACCGGTGGCTCCAACGTGCAGTTCGGCATCAATGCCGAAGATGGTCGCGTGGTGGTCATCGAAATGAACCCGCGCGTGTCGCGTTCCTCGGCGCTGGCCTCCAAGGCCACCGGCTTCCCGATCGCCAAGATCGCCGCCAAGCTCGCCGTGGGTTACACCCTCGACGAACTGCGCAACGACATCACCGGTGGCCTCACCCCGGCGTCGTTCGAGCCGTCGATCGATTACGTGGTCACCAAGATCCCGCGCTTTGCCTTCGAGAAGTTCCCGGCCGCCGATGCGCGCCTCACCACCCAGATGAAGTCGGTGGGCGAAGTGATGGCCATGGGCCGCACCTTCCACGAATCGATGCAGAAGGCGCTGCGTGGCCTGGAGATCGGCAAGACCGGCCTCAACCCGACCGGTCTGGACATCGGCAGCGAAGAAGGCTTCCTGACGCTCAAGCGCGAACTGCGCGAGCCGCGCCCGGACCGCGTCTTCCACGTGGCCGACGCGTTCCGCGCGGGCCTGTCGCTGGAAGAAGTGCACGAGCTGACCCGGATCGATCCGTGGTTCCTCGCCGCGTTCGAAGACATCGTGATGACCGAGGGCGAAGTGCAGCGCCAGGGCCTCACCGCGCTGGACGAGCCGCGCATGCGCGAACTCAAGCGCATGGGCTTCGCCGATGCACGCCTGGCCGAACTGGTCGGCACCGATGAAAACGCGCTGCGCCACCTGCGCAAGACGCTGGGCGTGCGCCCGGTCTACAAGCGCGTCGACTCCTGCGCCGCCGAGTTCGCCACCACCACCGCGTACATGTACTCCACGTACGAGGAAGAGTGCGAAGCCGAGCCGACCAACCGCGACAAGATCATCGTCCTGGGCGGTGGTCCGAACCGCATCGGCCAGGGCATCGAGTTCGACTATTGCTGCGTGCATGCCGCGCTCGCCCTGCGCGAGGATGGTTTCGAAACCATCATGGTCAACTGCAACCCGGAAACCGTCTCCACGGACTACGACACCTCCGACCGCCTGTACTTCGAGCCGCTGACGCTGGAAGACGTGCTCGAGATCGTCGACCTGGAGAAGCCGAAGGGCGTGATCGTGCAGTACGGCGGCCAGACCCCGCTGAAGCTTGCGCGTGCGCTGGAAGCCGCCGGCGTGCCGGTGATCGGTACCAGTGCCGACTCGATCGACCTCGCGGAAGATCGTGAGCGCTTCCAGAAGATGATCCAGAAGCTCGAGCTGAAGCAGCCGCCGAACCGCACCGCGCGCAACGCCGACGAAGCGCTGGCCCTGGCCCGCGAGATCGGCTACCCGCTGGTCGTTCGCCCGAGCTACGTGCTCGGCGGCCGCGCGATGGAAATCGTCCACGCCGACTCGGACCTGTCGCGCTACATGCGCGAAGCCGTGCAGGTGTCGAACGATTCGCCGGTGCTGCTCGACCGCTTCCTCGACCACGCCGTGGAAGTGGACGTGGACATCGTGGCCGACGCCGAAGGCAACGTGCTGGTCGGCGGCATCATGGAGCACATCGAGGAAGCCGGCGTGCATTCGGGCGATTCGTCCTGCTCGCTGCCGCCGTATTCGCTGTCGGCCGAAGTGCAGGATGAAATGCGTCGCCAGGTGAAGCTGATGGCGCAGGAACTGAAGGTCATCGGCCTGATGAACACCCAGTTCGCCATCCAGGGCGACGACGTGTTCATCCTCGAAGTGAACCCGCGTGCGTCGCGCACCGTGCCGTTCGTGTGCAAGGCCACGGGCGTGTCGCTGGCCAAGATCGCCGCGCGTGCGATGGCCGGCCGTTCGCTGGTGGAGCAGGGCGCGACGAAGGAAGTCATCCCGTCGTACTACTCGGTGAAGGAAGCGATCTTCCCGTTCCTGAAGTTCCAGAACGTGGATCCGATCCTCGGCCCCGAGATGCGTTCCACCGGTGAAGTGATGGGCGTAGGCCGTACCTTCGGCGCCGCGTTCGCACGTGGCCACGAAGCCGCCGGCATCAAGGCGCCGCCGAAGGGCAAGGTGTTCATGTCGGTGCGCGATGCCGACAAGGATCGCCTGCTGCCGATCGCCCGCGACGTCGCTGCGCGTGGTTACGTGGTCGTCGCCACGTCCGGCACGGCGAAGTTCCTTCAGGACAACGGCGTGGCATGCGAGCGCATCAACAAGGTGCTCGAAGGCCGTCCGCACATCGTCGACCTGATCAAGAACGGCGAAGTCGTCTATATCGTCAACACGACGGAAGGCAAGCAGGCCATCTCCGATTCGTTCTCGATCCGCCGCGAAGCGCTGCAGCAGCGCGTCACGTATTCCACGACCGTCGCAGGCGCGCGTGCCCTGGTGCACTCGCTCGACTTCCACACCGACCCGGAAGTGAACAGCCTGCAGGACCTGCACAAGGAGCTGCAAGCATGAGCGCAACCCGTCCCCCCATGACCGCCGTTGGCGCCGATCGCCTGCGTGACGAACTGGAATACCTGAAGCGCGTCAAGCGCCCGGAGATCGTCGCGGCCGTGGCCGAGGCCCGTGCGCATGGCGACCTGAAGGAAAACGCCGAGTACCACGCCGCACGCGAGATGCATGGCTTCAACGAAGGCCGCATCAACGAGCTCGAGGCCGCGCTGTCGAACTCCGAGATCATCGATACGGAACGCCTCACCGTTGCACCGCGCATCGTGTTCGGCGCCTTCGTCGACCTGATCGACCTGGATTCCGAGGCGGAAGTGACCTACCAGATCGTGGGTGACCTGGAAGCGGACATCAAGAAGAACCTGATCGCGGTAAGCTCCCCGATCGCCCGTGCGCTGATCGGCAAGAACGAAGGCGACGAGTTCGATTTCGTCGCCCCGAACGGCACGAAGACGTACGAGATAAAAGGCGTCCGTTACAAGTGAAAAGAGGGCCCTTCGGGGCCCTTTTTTTGCGTCGGTACGCGCGCAGGCGCCCTCCCGGCTCGTCGCGCGCTGGGTTACCCCCTGTAGGAGCGCGCCTGCGCGCGATCGCCCGAAGGGCGAAAAAAGGCGTATCGGGTATCGGGTACCGAGAAAAAGCCGTATCCCCGCTCTCACCCGGTACTCTCAACCCAATACTCTCAACGCTCTTCCACGCCCCCGCAGCCCCCCATCGCGCGCAGGCGCGCTCCTACACTCCAATTCCTAGGAATTCCGGGGGCTCGTTCCTTTGGGCCCGGCCGGGTGGCCTACTACTGCGCAACGCGATGTTGGGGGTATGATCCCTGCCATGAGCGGCCTCGAGGGGAGGCGTGCCATAGGGGCCCCGGGCAAGGCGCCCGTGCCCAAGGACGAGGTGCGATGGGCAACGTCATGGAATTTCTCGTCCGCGTCGGAGAAGACGCGGCGATGCGACATGCGTCGCCGGCCGAGCGTGATGCGCTGTTGGCCACGCTGGGGATCGACGACGAGGAAACGCGTGCTGCACTGGCCAGCGGCGATGTCGCGTCCGTGCGTGACCTCCTCGGCGGCAAGATCTATTTCGCCACGTTGATGCCCGGCCCCGACCGCGAGGAAGAGGCACCGGAAGACGACGAGGATGACAACGAAGACGAGGAGGAGGGTGGCCCGCTGCGGCGCAAGTCACCTTCACCCGCGCCCGGCAAGAAGGGCGGCTGACCCCCATGCGCGGCCTCCGCCACGGCATCCTCCTGTTGGCCATCGCCTGGATGGGTCAGGGCGTCGCCTGCGCGGCGGATGCGCCGGCCGGTGCCACGCCAGCGGCCTCGGCCGCCGTATCGGCGAAGGCCTCCGAGCAGCTTGACGAAGCCGATCGGGTCAAGGGCACCGACTTCAAGCGTTTCACCCGCATCATCGACGACGTCGCGCCGATGTCCGCACAGCTCAACGATGTCGAGCGTTCGCGCCTGCAGTTCCTGCAGGGATGGCGCGCGACGTGGCTGGGCGACCACGACGTGGCACGCAAGCTGCTGGATAACGTCGCGGATACCGCGCCCGACGTGGTCGTCCGCTTCCGGGCGCTGGCCACCCTGGTCAACCTGCTGGGCGTGGGCCGTCGCTACGAGGACGCCTTCCGCCGCCTCAACCAGTTGCAGGAACTGATGCCCTCCGTGCGCGATCGCCGGGCGCGCTTCGCCGCGCTGGGCGAGGCGTCGCAGTTGCTCAGTTCGGCGGGTCAGTTCGATACCGCCGAAGCCTACGCCCGGGAAATGGTCGAGTCGCCGCCGCCGGGCGATACCGAATGCAAGGGCATGCAGCACCTGCTGCGCGCCCGCCGCGAGGCGAACCGGCTCACCGTGGTGGATCCGGCTTACCTGCGCGCGATCACCACGTGCGAGTCCACGGGCGACACGGTGTTCGCCGAAGCCATGCGCGCCGACATCGCCATGCTCTACCTGCAGCAAGGCCAGCCGCATGCGGTGATCGATATGTTGCTGCCCCAGCGCGACGCGCTGCGTGCGACCGAATACCCGGCGCTGATCGCGGAATTCGACGCGCTGCTGGCCACGGCGTACCTTGCGCAGGCTGACCTGGTCAACGCACGTCGCTTCGGCCTGTCGGCCGTCGCCGGTGCCGTGCGCGACGAGTTCGCCGACCCGCGGCGCATGGGCTTCAAGGTGTTGTACGAAGTGGAGCAGCGCGCCGGCAATGCCCAGGCCGCGCTCGACTACCACGAGCAGTACATGGCCGCCGACAAGGCTTACCTCGACGACATCAGTGCCCGCAGCCTCGCCTTCCAGGTGGTGGACCAGCAGGTGCTGGCGAAGAAGGCCGAGGTCGAGGCGCTGAACAAACAGAATGAGATCCTGCGCCTGTCCAACGCGCTTGATCGCAAGGAAGTGGAAACCGGCCGCCTCTACATCTTCGTGTTGGCGCTGACCCTGATCGGCATCGTGTGGCTTGTGCTGCGCCTGCGTCGCTCGCAGCTGCGCTTCATGAAGCTTGCGCGGCGCGATGGCCTTACCGGCATCTGCAATCGCGAGCATTTCGTCGAACAGTCCGAGCGCGTGCTCGCCTACGGAGCGCGCTCGGATCGTGGCGCCTGCCTGATCCTGTTCGACCTGGACCACTTCAAGACCGTCAACGATACGTGGGGCCATGCTGCCGGCGACGAAGTGCTGAAGCGAGCCTGCGATGTATGTCGTCGCGCACTGCACGCCTGCGACGTGTTCGGACGCCTCGGCGGCGAGGAATTCGCCGTGTTGCTGCCCGATTGCAGCCCGGCCCAGGCCCGCGCCCGCGCAGAGCAGCTACGCCTGTCGATCTCGGCGACGTCGGCCACGCCGACCCGTCCCGAGCTGGTGATCACGGCGAGCTTCGGCGTGGCCTCGACCCTGCAGTGCGGCTTCGAGCTACACCGGCTGCTGGTGGTCGCCGACGGCGCGCTCTACCGGGCCAAGCGCTCGGGGCGCAATTGCGTGTTCATGGGCGACAGCGGGGATATTCCCGATTCACCGTATCCCGTTGCCGCAAGCGGCTGATGCACTAAAAACCGGGGCAATAAAAAGGCCGCTTTCGCGGCCTTTTTCTTAACCCATCGCGGCTGCAATTAGCGCTGACGGGCCTTGAAACGCGGGTTCGACTTGCAGATCACGAACACCTTGCCGCGACGGCGGACGACTTTGCAGTCACGGTGACGCGACTTCGCGGACTTCAAAGAAGAAAGCACCTTCACGGCCAGCTCCTGATACAAATGACAGACGGGAAAAACGGAATTGTAGCGATCCCGCCCGCATTACGCAAGCGCCGGAATCGACTGATGTTTCAGCCCAGGCCCAGGCGGGCGCGGGCTTCGCGGACCGTGCGCAGGAAGCTTTCCAGCACGGGGCTCGTATTATCGACGCGCCAGCCCACCGCAAGCAACAGCGTGGCCTCCGGGTCGTCCAGGCGCACGAACGCGACCTTTTCCAGGCTCACGGCGCGCAGGGAGCCGGGCACGAGGGCGACGCCCAGGCCGGCCGCCACCAAGGGGAGCAGCGAGGGGATCTGCTGGGCTTCCTGGCGGATGTTCATCCGGAAGCCGGCCTTGTTCGCCAGCATGTTCAGCCGGTCGATCAGGGTCGCGGCCTGGGTCCGCGGCGGGGCGACGAAGCGCTCGTGGGCCAGTTCGGCCATGGTGACCGACTCGCGTTTGGCCAGCCGATGGTCCGAGGGCAGGGCGAGCACCAGCGGCTCCTGGTCGATCACTTCCATGTTGAGCTGGCGCGCATTGGCCACGCCGGCGGGCGGGGCGCGCAGCAGGCCGACGTCGATCTGGCCGCTCAGCATGGCGTCGTACTGGGCGCCGGTGGGCATCTCGACCAGGTGCAGGCTGACGCCGGGGGCGGCGTGGGAGAAGCGCAGCAGCGTTTCGGGAAGGGCGCGGTGGAACGATACGGACGTGGCGTAGGCCAGGCGCAGCTGGCCGGTGAAACCCGCCGCGGCCTCGGTGACCACCGTGCGCGCCTTCTCGGCCCGGGCGAGGATCGCCTTGGCCTCGATGAGGAAGATCCGGCCGGGTTCGGTCAGCGCCACGCGGCGCCGGTTCCGGTCCAGCAGGCGCACCCCTAGATCGGCCTCAAGTGCCTGGATTTGCTGGGAAAGAGGCGGCTGCGAAATATGCAGTCGCTGCGCCGCCTGGGTGAAGCTCAGGGTCTCGGCGACTTCCACGAAGTAGCGCAGCTGGCGCAAGTCAAACATAGTCGTTTTTCGTATAAGTTTACGCTGAAAGATATATTGGCGAACATTTCCTAGGAAATCTATGATTCGTCTCGGCCTACCACCAACCCCTCCCCCTGGGTCGGTAGTGCCCCTCGCTCCGTATCGACGCTATATCCCGGTATTTTGGCCTACCTCCCCCCCGAGGCCCATACCGAGGCGTCCTCTGCGGAGCGACTTTCTTTTCGAAGCCCCGGCCGGTTGGTCGGGGCTTTTTTGTTGGGAGTCGTTGGGGATATTGGGGGAGAGCATCGCGCGCGGGCGCGCTCCTACAGGGGTGCGGCACCCTTGTAGGAGCGCGCCCGCGCGCGATCCCAGCCTGCCTCAGGCCACCCCATGCCCAAACTCAAACCTTCGCGGTAAACCCACACCCCGTCGCCGCGGTCACCGTCGCAACGTCCACGTCCGGCGCCAGCTCGATCAGCTCCAGCCCACCCGGGGTCACGTCGAACACGCCCAGCTCGGTGATGATCCGGTCGACCACGCCCTTGCCGGTGAGCGGCAGGGTGCATTCGCCGAGGATCTTGTGGCCGCCGTCTTTCGCGGTGTGTTCCATGACCACGACGACGCGCTTCACGCCCGCGACGAGGTCCATCGCACCGCCCATGCCCTTGACCATCTTGCCGGGCACCATCCAGTTGGCGATGTCGCCCTCGCAGGTGACCTGCATGGCGCCGAGGATGGAGATGTCGATGTGGCCGCCGCGGATCATCGCGAACGAATCCGCGCTGGAGAAATACGACGCGCCCTGGCGTGCGGTGACGGTCTGCTTGCCGGCGTTGATCAGGTCGGCGTCCACTTCATCCTCGGTGGGGAAGGGGCCGATCCCGAGCAAGCCGTTTTCCGACTGCAGCCACACGTCGACGCCGTCCGGCAGGTGGTTGGCCACCAGCGTGGGCAGGCCGATGCCGAGGTTGACGTAGTCGCCGTCGGAGAGCTCCCTGGCGGCGCGCTGCGCCATCTGTTCACGAGTCCAGGCCATGGTGTTCTCCTCAGGCGCGCACGGTGCGCTGTTCGATGCGCTTGGACGGCGCGGGATTGTGCACGATGCGGTCGACGTAGATGCCCGGCGTATGGACCTGGTCCGGATCGAGCTCGCCGACCTCGACCATGATCTCCACTTCGGCCACGCAGACCTTGCCGGCCGTCGCGGCCATCGGGTTGAAGTTGCGTGCCGTCTTGCGGAACACCAGGTTGCCCGACGGGTCGGCCTTCCACGCCTTGACCAGCGCCACGTCGGCGACGATGGAGCGCTCCATCACGTACATCTGCCCGTCGAACTCACGCGTTTCCTTGCCTTCGGCCACCTGCGTGCCATAGCCGGTGCGCGTGTAGAACGCCGGGATGCCCGCGCCACCCGCGCGCAGCTTCTCCGCCAGCGTGCCCTGCGGGGTGAATTCCACCTCGAGTTCACCGGCCAGGTACTGCCGTTCGAACTCCTTGTTCTCACCCACGTAGGACGAGACCATCTTGCGGATCTGCCGGGTGGCCAGCAGCAGGCCCAGGCCCACGCCGTCGATGCCGGCATTGTTGGAAACGGCGGTGAGATTCTTCACGCCCGAATCCCGCAGCGCTTCGATCAGCAGCTCCGGAATGCCACAGAGGCCGAAGCCACCCACGGCGACGATCTGCCCGTCCGCCACGAGCCCTGCCAGCGCCTCCCGGGCGGAGGCCACGCGCTTGTCTTTCATGCGTACCCACTTCTATCAAGGCGGACCGGCCGCCGGTTCGCCAAACATCATAGCCGACCGCCATCACGTAACGTCGCTGTACGAAAGGGCAGGGTGGCGGTCGGAGTAGCAAGGCGGTTGATGGAGGGTGAAGTTGCTGCAATGCGGAAAGGCAGGAAGGACTCTCAACGCTTTTCCCCAAGCCCCCCAAACCGGCCTCGCCCTACCATCCCCCTCATTCCCCCCACCGGAGCGCACCCGTGTCCCAGCAGAAAATCGGCGTGATTGGCATGGCCGTGATGGGCCGTAACCTGGCCTGGAATATCGAGAGCCGCGGTCATGCGGTTTCGATCTACAACCGCACCAAGGCGAAGACCGACGAAGTGATGGACGAGAGCAAGGGCAAGAAGCTCGTGCCGACGTATAGTTTGCAGGAGTTCGTCGATTCGCTGGAGAAACCGCGGCGGATCCTGCTGATGGTGCAGGCCGGCAAGGGCACCGATGCGGTGATCGACGAGCTGCGTCCCTTGCTCGACAAGGGCGACATCCTCATCGATGGCGGTAACACCTACTACAAGGACACGGTTCGCCGTGGCGAAGAGCTGGCGAAGGCCGGGCTGCATTTCATCGGCACCGGCGTCTCCGGTGGTGAAGAGGGCGCCCTGAAGGGGCCGTCGATCATGCCGGGCGGCCCGCGCGACGCCTATGACCTGGTGGCGCCGATCCTGACCGAGATTGCCGCGAAGGCACCGGATGGCGAACCCTGCGTCACGTACATCGGCCCGGATGGCGCCGGCCATTACGTGAAGATGGTGCACAACGGCATCGAATACGGCGACATGCAGCTGATCGCGGAAAGCTACGCCGTGCTCAAGCACGTGGTTGGCCTGTCCAACGACGAACTGGCGGATGTCTACGACGAATGGAACCAGGGCGAGCTGGATAGCTTCCTGATCGAGATCACCGCGAAGATCTTCCGCCGCAAGGATGACAAAAGCGACAAGATGCTGGTCGATGTGATCCTCGACCGCGCCGCGCAGAAGGGCACCGGCAAGTGGACCAGCCAGAGTGCGCTGGACCTGGGCGTACCGCTGACGCTGATCACCGAGTCGGTGTTCGCCCGCGTGCTGTCGTCGATGAAGGACGAGCGCGTCGCGGCGAGCAAGGTGTTGAAGGGGCCGAAGGAGGCGAAGTTCAGCGGCGACCGCAAGGCCTTCATCGAGTCGGTGCGCCGCGCGCTCTACATGAGCAAGATCATTTCCTACGCGCAGGGTTTCGCCCAGCTGCGCGCCGCGTCGGACGAGAACAAGTGGGACCTCGACTACGACGCCATCGCGAAGATCTTCCGTGCCGGCTGCATCATCCGCGCGCGCTTCCTGCAGAAGATCATGGATGCCTACGAGCACGACGGTGGCCTGAAGAACCTCCTGCTCGACCCGTATTTCCGTGACATCGCCCAGGACTACCAGGCCGCGCTCCGCGAGGTGGTCGGCGAGGCCGTGCGGGTGGGCGTCCCGGTGCCGGGCTTCTCGGCCGCCATCGCGTATTACGACAGCTACCGCGCCGACGTCCTGCCCGCCAATCTCATCCAGGCCCAGCGCGACTTCTTCGGGGCGCACACCTTCGAGCGCGTAGACGAGAAGGGCAGCTTCCATGCCGGCTGGGTGGACGGGGGAAGCTGAACAGAGGCGATTTCTTACGAAGGGAATAGTGGGCGGCTGTCGCATTGTGACAGCCGCACGCTAGCGTTTGATGGGAACCTCCCTATAGAGTTGGGCGAATCGGCCGGCCTCCTGGGCGTCAGAAGCCGAAAAGTCCAACGAGGGAGTACGTTGTTCCATGCTTAGAAGTTCCCTGATCGGCGCCACGGCGCTGGCGGTAGCGCTTGCCGGATGCTCGACGCTGCCCAAGCCCGACGACGACGGCGTGCTGCAGCGCGAAGCCCTGGCGGGTACCGAGAAGCCAGCCCCGCGCCCCGCCATCGTGGGCCCGAGCGGGCCGCAGAACACGGCCGTGGGCCCCGCCCAGATCACCACGGGGACGGGCGAGTTCGTCAAGGCCGTCGGCCTCGCCAAGCCCAAGCCGGTGGCCGAAGGCCAGGGCAGCGTCACCTTCAATTTCGAGAACCAGCCGGTCGAGTCCGTGGTGAAAGCCATCCTGGGCGACCTGCTGCATGAGAACTACTCGATCGTCCCGGGCGTCCAGGGCAACGTGTCGTTCTCCACCTCCCAGCCGGTCACGGCCGAGCAGGCCCTGCCGATCCTCGAGACCCTGCTGTCCTGGACGGGCAATGCCCTGGTCCGCAGCAATGGCCGTTACGTGGTGATGCCGGCCAAGGACGCCGTCGCCGGCAACGTGGTGCCCAGCATCGGCGCCGTCGCCCCCCCGGGCGGCCTGCAGGCTCGCCTGTTCCCGCTGCATTTCATCTCGGCCACCGAGATGCAGAAGCTGATCAAGCCGTTCGCCCGCGCTGACGCGACCCTGCTAGCCGACCCGACGCGCAACGTGCTGGTCATGGCCGGCACCAGCAGCGAGCTCGACAACTACGCACGCACGGTAAAGACTTTCGACGTCGACTGGCTGCGCGGCATGTCCGTCGGCGTATTCAGCCTGCAGCGTGCCGACGTCAAGGACCTCACCACCAAGCTCGACGGCATCTTCGGCGACAAGGGCAACACGCCCATGGCCGGCATGCTGCGTTTCATCCCGATCGAACGGACCAATTCGCTGGTGGTGATCAGCCCACAGGCGCAGTACCTGGAGGAAGTGAAGGGCTGGATCGACCGCATCGACCACGGCGGCGGCAACGAGCCGCAGCTGTACGTCTACGACGTGGTCAACGTCCAGGCGTCCGACCTTGCCGACTACCTTTCCGACATCTACGGCGGCGGCTCTGGTGGCGGCAGCTCCAGCGACCGCGGTGGTCGCGTCGGCCCCGGCCTCAGCTCCGGCACCCTCGGTGGCGGCGATAGCGACCTCGGCAACCGCGGCGGTTCAGGGCTGGGCAGTACGACCGGCGGGTTTGGTAACAGCGGTTCGACCACCAACAGTGGCTACTTCAACAGTGGCAGTTCGCTGTCGAATGGCAGCACGGGCTCGCTTGGCGGCAGTGGCTCCAGTTTCGGCAGCAATGGCATGTCGGGCGGCGGCAATTCCCTCGGCGACGATTCGTCGTCGCGCCGCCAGCACAGCGGTGGCGTCACCACCGACGACGGCGTGCGCATCACCTCGGTGGACACCAATAACCAGTTGATGGTCCGTGCACGTCCGTCGCAGTGGGCGGAGATTCAGTCGGCGATCAAGCGCCTCGACGCCGTGCCCCTGCAGGTGCAGATCGAGACCCGCATCCTCGAAGTTCGCCTCACCGGTGACTTCCAGTTCGGCGTGCAGTGGTACCTGGAAGGCCTGGTCGGCGGCACCAACGGTTCGGTGGGCCAGCCGGGCAACAAGCAGCAGTGGGCACTCGGTTACGGCGGCAATACCTACAACCCCACCACCGACACCTTCTTCTACTCGTTCGTGAACAACAACCTCGCGGTCGCCATCCGTGCGATGGAAACCAACGGGAATACCAAGACCTTGTCGGCGCCGTCGCTGGTGGTGTTGAACAACCAGAAGGCGCACATCCAGGTCGGCGACCAGGTGCCCGTCACGCAGACCTACATCAACACCAACGCCAATACCGACAACACCTACGGTCAGGTCCAGTACCTCGATACCGGCGTGATCCTCAACGTGCGGCCGCGCGTCAATCCGGGTGGCCTGGTCTACATGAATATCGACCAGACGGTGAGCACGCCGGGTGCAAAAGACACTAGCGGAAACTTCCCGATCGCCCAGCGCAACGTGGCAACCCAGGTGGCCGTGCAGAGTGGGCAGACCGTGCTGCTCGGCGGCCTGATCCGCCAGACCGACAACGTCACCGACACGGGCATCCCGGGGCTCAACCGCATTCCGATCTTCGGCCGTCTGTTTGGCCAGACAACCCGTGGCAAGGACCGCACCGAGCTGCTCGTGCTGATCACGCCGAAGGTCATCACGAACGGCGAAGAAGCCAAGCAGGTCACCGACGAATACCAGCAAAAATTCGAATCACTGCGTCCGGTGCTCAACAACCCGCCGGGCTCGGCCAAGGTACGGGTAGGCGAACCCACGGTGACCGTGCCGCTCAAGTAACGCCCTTGCCGACTTTGTGCATCTCCCTCATGCCGTCCCGAGGATAAACGTCCATACACACACCCGCGTCACGACGCGGGTCGCAGATTGGACGTCACATCCGTCGTAGGGAGTGCGCGTGATCCAGGACCTTGCTGGCTGGTCGAAAGTGCTGGAGCTGATGCCCACGGCGATGTTCGTGCGCGATGCGGAACACCGCTGGGTGTTCGTCAACCGGATCGGCTGCGAGTACTTCGGCATCCAGCCGGACGACGTGATCGGCAAGACCGACGCCGAGCTGTTCCCGGCCGAGCAGGCCGAACGCTTCGCCCACGGCGACGACGCGGCCCTGCGTGGACACGAGGTGGTCGAAACCGAGGAATCGGTTTACGACCTCGTCGGTCGGGCGCGCACCCTGCTGACCCGCAAGACCTGCATCGAGCTGGAGGGCCAGCCGCATGTGCTGGCTTCGGTCACCGACATCAGCGAGCTGCGCGAGACCGAGGCCCACGTCCGCTGGCTGGCTTGCCACGATGCGCTGACCGGCCTGTCCAATCGCACGGCCCTATTCAGCCGGCTGGATACCGCTGTGGCGCGCGCCGCCGAGGGCACGTCGCGCGCAGCCCTGTTTTATCTGGACCTGGACGGCTTCAAAAAGGTCAACGACACCTTCGGCCACCTGGTCGGCGACGAGCTGCTGGTGCAGTTCGGCCAGCGCCTGCGCCAGGCGATCGGACCGAACGACGTCGTCGCCCGGATCGGTGGCGACGAGTTCGCGGTGCTGGTCGAAGACAGTGGCGACCTCGACGTCCATGGCCTGGCCGAGCAGATCCTCTCGCTGGCGGCGACGCCCTTCGATGCCATGACCGCGCGTGCCTTCGTCGGCACCTCCATCGGCGTGGTGCCGCTGGGCAAGGATGCGGTCGCGTCCGGCGAGATGGCCCGCAAGGCCGACAGCGCCCTCTACGAAGCGAAGAAGCGGCGCAACCGCTATGTCCTCTACACCGACGCGCTGGATGCCTCGCTTGCGCATCGCCGCGAGGTCGAGATGGCGCTGGCCGAAGCGCTCGATTCCGGCGAGGGCCTCAGCTGTCATTACCAGCCGCTGGTGCAGGCGCGCGATGGCAAGGTCATCGGCATGGAAGCGCTGGCCCGCTGGCGACATCCGAAGCTCGGCGTGGTCTCGCCCGTGCAGTTCGTCGCGGTGGCCGAGGAAACGGGTCTGATCGGCCGGCTGGGCGACTGGGTGCTGCGTACGGCCTGTGCCCGGATGCAGGGCGTGGATGACCTGTTCATCGCGGTGAACGTCAGCGCGGTGCAGCTGCGCGACGACCGCTTCGCCGACACAGTGCTCGCGATCCTCGCCGAAACCGGCTTGCCGCCGCGGCGGCTGGAACTGGAGATCACCGAGACGGCGATCGTCAATGCCGACGGCGCGGCCGTGCGCCTGCTCAAGCGGCTGCGCAAGGCGGGGGTGCGGATCTCGCTCGACGACTTCGGCACCGGCTATTCCAGCCTCACCCTGCTGAAGGATCTCGACGTCGACAAGGTCAAGATCGATCGCTCGTTCGTGCAGATGGCGCCGCTGGCCGAGGATTCCGCGGCGATCGTGCGTGCGGTCTCCAACCTGGGGGCGGCGCTGGGGTTGTCGGTGGTGGCCGAAGGCGTGGAAACCGAAGCGCAGCGGCAGTTCCTGCGCGAAGCGGGCTGCGATGAGCTACAGGGTTATTTGTTCTCCGCCGCGGTGCCGGAAGACCGGATCGAGCGCGTCTGCGGCATCTTCCCGACCGTGGCGCTTCACTCCGCGGGGTAGGCGTCCGCGGGCATCGGCCAGGTCCGGCGCAGGTCGGGCATGCCCGGCATCGAGGTGGGCTGCGGCAGGGGCAGGGGCAATTGGGTGCCGGCCAGGCCACCGGTCGCGTCGCCGACGATCGCGATCACGCAGTCACCGCTTTCCTTCGACGTACCGAACGACAGCCGGCCCCAGCCCATCTGCATCACCGTGTAGCGGTTGGGCAGCATGGACGGTGCGCTGGGCAGCGCGGTCTCCGAACTCGGCATGTGGAAGTGCCCGGCCACGTCGGCACGGGTAAAACACGGGCGCTGCTCCAGCTGGATCGACGTGAAGCGCGCCATCGGCACGTCGCCGCCCTCGCTGAAACCGCGCACCTCGAGCGCCGAGACGCGGTAGCCGTCCTTCGTCACGAACGGCACGCTGCGCACGATCTGTGGCGGCGCGTCCGGGGTGGCGTGCAGGCCGCCGGGGATCTTCGCCGCAAGCTGGTCCACGGCGTTGGGCAACGTGGCCATGGTGCCGTCGATCAGCTCCACCAGCGTGCGGTCGCTACGCGGCGGCACCGCAGCCATGGCAGGCGCGGCGAGAAGCGCGACGAGCAGGGCGGTGGTGGCGGGCAGCAATCGCATCGGGGCCATGGAGAGGGTTCGGGGGCGCTAGTGTGCCCGACTTTAAAGGCTTCCGGGGTTGTTCGGCGATGCGTTCGCCCGGATATACAACGCAACGCCCCGGGCTATCCCACCATGACCGATCCCCGCTTCGACAATGCCTTCGTCCGTGAGTTGCCGGCCGACCCGGATACCCACGTCGCGCCTCGCCAGGTTGCCGGCGCGGCGTTCTCGTGGGTTGACCCGACACCCGTCGCCGCGCCGCGCACGGTCGCCGTGTCGACCGAGGTCGCCGCGATGCTTGGGGTCGACCCGGCACGTCCGGATTTCGCCGAAATCTTCGCGGGTAACGCATCGCTGCCGGGGATGACCGGGTACGCCATGGCCTATGGCGGCCACCAGTTCGGCCACTGGGCCGGGCAGCTCGGCGATGGCCGGGCGATCGGGCTGGGCGAGGTGCTTACGGCGCACGATGGGCGCCAGGAGATCCAGCTGAAGGGCGCCGGGCGCACCCCTTACTCGCGCGGCGCCGACGGGCGTGCCGTGTTGCGTTCGTCCATTCGTGAGTTCCTGTGCAGCGAAGCCATGCATCACCTGGGCGTGCCCACCACGCGCGCCCTGTCGGTGGTGGCCACCGGCGACGCCGTGGTCCGCGACGTGATGTACGACGGCCACCCGGCACCCGAGCCGGGTGCGATCGTCTGCCGGGTCGCGCCCAGTTTCCTGCGCTTCGGTAGCTATGAATTGCCCTCGTCGCGTGGCGATGTCGCGCTACTTCGGCAGCTGGTCGACTTCACCATCGCCACGCACTTTCCCGCCGTGGCCGCGCTGGCCGAAGCTGAGCGGTATCCGGCGTTCTTCCACGAGGTCTGCGCGCGAACGGCGCGTCTGATGGCCGAGTGGATGCGCGTGGGCTTCGTGCATGGGGTGATGAACACCGACAACCTGTCGATCCTCGGGCTCACGATCGACTACGGCCCGTACGGCTGGGTCGATGATTTCGATCCGGACTGGACGCCGAACACCACCGATCGCGCGCATCGCCGCTACCGTTTCGGCCACCAGCCACGGGTCGCCTACTGGAACCTGCAACGGCTGGCGCAGGCGCTCGCCCCGCTGTTCGATGGCACGGTGGCGCTGCAGGCCGGGCTCGATCACTACGTCAGCGTGTTCGAAGCCACGGATGCGGCGTACGCGGCGGCGAAGCTCGGCCTGATGCATGCGCGCGACGGTGATGACGCGCTGGTCGGCGACCTCCGCGGCATCCTTGCCGCGGGTGGGATGGACATGACGATCTTCCATCGTGACCTGGCCCTGCTCGACGTCGACGCACCGCACGCCGGCGTGGTGGGCGCGGCGTTCTATGAAGAGGCGAAACGCGTCGAGGTCGGCGAGGCGCTGGACGCGTGGCTCGTTCGCTACGCCGTGCGCGTGCGCAACGACGAGGCGACCGCGGCGGAATGGCTGGCCCTGATGCATGCGAGCAACCCACGCTACGTGCTGCGCAACTACCTCGCGCAGCAGGCGATCGATCGCGCGGAGCAGGGCGATAACGGCGGGGTGCAGGAGCTGCTGGAGACGCTGCGACATCCTTACGACGAGCAGGTCGGTCGCGATCACCTGGCCGGGCGCCGGCCGGAGTGGGCACGTGATCGGGTCGGATGTTCGATGCTGAGCTGCTCGAGTTAGCTTCTGTAGGAGCGCGCCTGCGCGCGAATGTTTTTTTTGAACCTGTGCGCGGACGTTTTTCGGATCTATGCCAGGCATTTTTTTTTGGGGATACCTTCCGTGCATCGTGAAAAGATGTCGCGCGCAGGCGCGCTCCTACAGGGGATATGGCGGCGCCAGCCGTTGGCGAATGCCAGCAGACGGGGGGGGCTGCGTCAGCCGTTGGCGAATGTCAGCAGATCGGCGTTGAACTGGTCCTGGTGCGTTGTCACCAGTCCATGCGGTGCACCGGGATATTCCTTCAGCGTGCTGTTCTTCAAGCGGCGTACCGCGCTGCGTGCCGCCGCGTCGATCGGCACGATCTGGTCGTCGCTGCCGTGGATCAGCAGCACCGGTACGTCGATCCTGTCGAGGTCCGGGCCGTAATCGACTTCGGAGAACTCGCGGATGCAGTCGTACTGGCCTTTCAGTCCGCCGAGCATGCCCTGTAGCCAGAATTGCCTGCGTACGCCCTCGGACACACTGGCGCCGTCGCGGTTGTAGCCGTAGAAGGGCAGGGTGAGGTCCCAGTAGAACTGTGAGCGGTCGTTCCAGACGTTGTCGCGGATGCCGTCGAACACCGCTTTGGGCAGGCCGTTCGGATTGGCTTCGGTCCTGATCATCTGCGGCGGCACGGCGCCGACCAGCACCGCGCGGGCCACGCGGCCGGTGCCATGCCGGCCCATGTAGTGCGCGACCTCGCCACCGCCGGTGGAGTGGCCGACGAGGATGATGTCCTTGAGGTCCAGCGCCTCGACCAGCGCATGCAGGTCGTCGGCGTAGGTATCCATGTCGTTGCCGTCGAAGGTCTGGGTCGAGCGGCCATGGCTGCGCCGGTCGTGCGCGATGGTGCGAAACCCGTGGTTCGACATGAACATCATCGGCGTGTCCCAGGCGTCCGCACTGAGCGGCCATCCATGGGAAAACACGACCGGCTGGCCGTTGCCCAAATCCTTGTAGAAGATCTCGGTGCCGTCTTTGACGCGTACGTAGGGCATGGGCGGGGCCTCAAGGGGGATTGGGGAGGTCCCGAGTCTGGCCGCTGCCTGGAAGCCGATATTGGACAAACCTGCACGCTACGTACAAAAGATAGAATGGCAGGTCCAAGCCTTTCCCGAGATGCCCGACGTGTCCGCCGGTACCGCTTCCGACGCCGCCCTCGAAGCCCTGTTCGTCCCGTTCGACACGGGCGAGCTCACCTTGCCCGCGCAGGGTGGCGTGCTGCTGCTGCGCGCACGCGAAGGCGTGGCCTTGCGCGAACACATCCGTCCCGGCTGGGTGCTACAGCAAAGCTTTGCCCCGGCAGCCAACGCCCTGGCCCGCCACCGCTACACCGTCATCCCCGATCCTCCCCTCGCCCCTGTAGGAGCGCGCCCGCGCGCGACAGCTCCCACCGAAACCGTCCCTCCAGCCCAAACCTCCACCCCCACCCAAACCTCCACCCCCACCCAAACCTTCCCCTACGTCCTCGTCCTCCCCACCCGACAACGCGAAGAAACCCGCGCCCTGTTCGCCCAGGCCGTCACGCTCGCCGGATCCACCGGCGTCGTCGTCGCGAGCGTTCCCAACGCCGAAGGTGCGAAAACCGCCGAAGCCGACCTGGCCCTGCTGGCCGGTGGCGTCGCGCAGCTTTCCAAGCACAAATGCCGCGTGTTCTGGACGCTCCCCGGCTCGACGCCGGATGCCGCCTTGCTCGATGCCTGGCTTGCGCTCGACGCCGCCGAACCCATCGCCGGCGGCCGCTTCAGCAGCCGCCGCGGCCTGTTCGCCTGGGATCGGGTCGACGTCGCCTCCGCGCTGATGGCCAGCGTGCTGCCGGATGACCTCGCCGGGCGCGTCGCCGACCTCGGTGCGGGGTTTGGCTATCTCGCCTGCGAAGTCGTCGCGCGCAATGCAAAGGTCAATGCCGTCGACCTGTTCGAGGCCGAAGGCAGGGCGATCGGGCCGGCGCGGGAAAACATCGCCGCGGCCATTGCCCGCTCGGGTCGCGACGTCGCCGCACGCGTCGAATGGCACGACGTCACCCTCGGCATCGACGGCCGTTACGACGCCATCGTCTCCAACCCGCCTTTCCACCAGGGCCGCGCCGACCAGCCTGAACTCGGCCGCGCCTTCATCGTTACCGCTGCCCGCGCGCTGGCGCCGGGCGGCCGCTTCTGGATGGTCGCCAACCGCCACCTCGCCTATGAGTCCACGCTCGACGCCTGCTTCGGCAGCGTGCGGACCGTGCTCGAACGCGATGGCTTCAAGGTGATCGAAGCCAGGGAACCCCGCTGATGAAACTCGTACGACTCCTCGCCAACCTCGGCTACGGCAGCCGCAAACAGGTCGCCCAACTGTTCCGCGAAGGCGCGGTCACCGACGCCTCGGGCGACGTGCTGTATGCCGACGACAAGGTCGAACACGCCGACGTCCGCTTCGAAGGCGAACCGCTGGATCCGCCGCAAGGCATGATCCTGATGCTCAACAAGCCCGAGGGTTACACCTGCTCGCGCAAGGACGTCGGCCGACTGGTCTACGACCTGCTGCCGCCACGTTTCGGCGTGCGCAATCCGGTGCTGTCCACGGTCGGCCGGCTGGATCGCGATACCTCGGGCATCCTGCTGTTTACCGACGACGGCGGACTGCTGCACCGGATCATCTCGCCGAAGTCGGCGCTGGCGAAGGTGTACGAGGCGACCCTGGCCGAAGACCTGCGTGGCGACGAAGGCGCCCTGTTCGCCGCCGGCACGCTGATGCTCGACAACGAGAAGGAACCGCTGGAGCCCGCCGGGCTCGAAGTGCTCGGGCCACGCCACGTGCGGCTGTCGCTGACCGAGGGGCGCTACCACCAGGTGCGCCGGATGTTCGCTGCCGTCGGCAACCACGTGGAGACGCTGGCGCGGGTGTCCGTGGGCGGGCTGACGCTGGATGGGTTGGCGGCGGGGGAGTGGCGGTTGCTGGGGGATGAGGATATTCGCAGGATTTTTGGTTAGTCGGGTACGGGTAGTCGGGTACGGGTAGTCGGGGATCGCGCGCAGGCGCGCTCCTACACCAGCCGTCGCCGCCCCCCTGTAGGAGCGCGCCTGCGCGCGACCCCCGATCCCCGCCACGCCCCCATCCCCCCAATGGACGCCACCTCCACGCAAGGTGCAGTATCCCGGGTCACCTTTGACCCAAAACGGGGAGTGGACGATGAAGAAGATCGCAATCGTGGCAGCAGGCCTGCTGATCTGTGGCGCGGCCCAGGCCGCCGACAAGAGCGTCACCGTGCCGATGACCATGGTCTCGACCGATGGCGTGGGCAGCTCGGTCGGCAGCGTGACCGTGACCGAGAGCGCGGGTGGCCTCGTCTTCACCCCGAACCTCAAGGGCCTGCCGGCCGGCGAGCATGGCTTCCACCTGCACGAGAAGCCCAGCTGCGCGCCGGGCGAGAAGGACGGCAAGCCGGGCGCAGCGCTGGCCGCGGGTGGCCATTACGACCCGGCGAAAACCGGCAAGCACGAAGGCCCCGATGCCATGGGCGGCCACGAGGGCGACCTGCCGAAGATCACGGTAGGCGCCGATGGCACCGACACCACGGCCGTGACCGCACCGCACCTGAAGAGCCTGGCCACGTTGAAGGGCCACGCGCTGATGATCCACGCCGGTGGCGACAACTATTCGGATGAGCCCAAGCCGCTGGGCGGCGGTGGGGATCGGATTGCCTGTGGTGTGGTGAAGTAAGCGAGTTAAGCGTAAGTCGTAAAGCGTGAGCTGGGACGGCGCGCGGAATGAGTGGTTGCCGCGGCCTGTCCAGCTCACGCTTCACGCCTGACGACTCACGCTGCTAGAACAGGTCAATGCTGCCCATGGCGACGGGCGTGGCCAGTTCGCCGCGTGCTGTGAGCGACTCGAAGCCTTGCACGCTGTTGCGGCCATTCTGCTTGGCGAAGTACAGGGCCTTGTCGGCGCGGTCGAGCACGATTTCGGGGTAGTCGTTTTCGCTGATGCGGGCGTAGCCGATGCTGACGGTGACGTGGCCGACCTGGGGGAAGTTCCAGGTGGCGACGTGTTCGCGGAAGCGCTCCAGTGCGGCGGCGGCGATGTCTTCGTCCTGGGCCGCGATGAGCATGACGAATTCTTCGCCACCGAAGCGGAACAGCACGTCGGACTGGCGGAAGCACGCGCGCATCTGCTGCGCGAGCATCAGGATCACCTCGTCGCCGTAGACATGGCCCCAGGTGTCGTTGATCCGCTTGAAATGATCGATGTCGAGGATGGCGAGGTAGATCTGCGCCACGTCCTCGCTCGGATGGCGGCGTTCCTCGTCCTTGCGAACGGCACGCGCACGCTGGCGCTGCAGCTTCAGCAGGCGCTGCAGGCGTTGTTCGAAGCTGCGGCGGTTGTACAGGCCGGTGAGCTTGTCGCGCTCGCTTTCGTTGAGCAGGGCGATGTAGTTCGCGTAGATCCGCGCGAAGCCTTCCACCATGGTGCGCACGCTTTCCATGCTGTCTTCGGCTTCGAGCATCAGCGCACCGATGGCCGCGTGGTCGCGGATCACCGGCACCACCAGGCGGCAGTGGCCGTCATCGGTGACGTCGCTGACCACTTCAAGCGTCTCCATCGCCACGATGATCGTGTCGACCGGGTCGCCGTCGCGGGTCGGCTCGAGCGCTTCCACCACGCAGCGTCCTTCGGCGTTGCGCGTGCAGACCACCAGTGATTCCACCGGCTGCTGCAGGCTCTCGCCGCGCTTGCACAGGGTGACGCTCTTTACCGCCACCAGCTCGGCCATCGACAGCACCAGGCTATGATCGAGGGCATCGATGTCACGATGATGGGTGAACTCGGCCACCGAGGCGAGCAGGCGCGATTCCGGCATGCCGCCGGCAAGGGAATGCCACGGTGCCCTCATGCGAGTACCGTTCCGGCCATGTGGCCGCGCTGAAAGCGTTGAAATCGCACCGAACCCATCCTCCCCCGAGAAAGGCCCCTGTCCCGAGCCTGGTGATGATCGCGCCACAGGTCACCCTGGCGGGTTCCCTTGCCAAAGTTAGCGACCACGAAGCCGATAACTTTAGAGCAAAATCTCGCGGATGTGCGAGAACTGTGAAGACCATCCCAAAAGCGGGGGTATCGTCAACCGGCCTTTCTGGGGTAAGTGCCTTCCAGCGCGGGCCAGCGCATGAGCAAGCCGCGGTCGACCCCGACCCGGCGGCAGGAGCGGGTCGCCACGCCATCGGTCAGCGCCGCGCGGAACAGCGGCGCCATGCCGCGCAGGGTGGCCGTCGCCACCCGGGCCTTGAGCTGGTCGGCCGGGGTGCGGCGGAGCAGGTCGCTGGCCCAGCCTGGCAAGAGGCCGGCGCCCGCATGCAGGAAGATGTCGCGCGAGAGGCCGGCCAGCGGCACCGGCAGGTCGAGGTCGGCCAACACCTCCAGCACCACCCGCGTGCGCTCGGTGTAGGCCAGCGTGGGAATCACGTCGCGCACGTAGTCGTCCAGCGCGGCGACCGAGCCAGGCACGTCGCGTGCGCCGAGCGCTTCGGCGATGCGCCGGGTCTCGTTGAAGTACGCATCGGCTGCAGCGTCCGGTACATCCATCGGCCCATACACGCGGAAGCCGGCGAGGAAGCTGGCCATCTCGCTCACGTGCACCCAGGTCAGCAGGTCGGGGTCATCCGCGGCATACGGCTGGCCCGCTTCGTCGACGCCGCGGACCTGGCCATGGATGCTGCGCACCCGTTCGATCATCGCGTGCGCCGCCGCGGTCGGCGCATAAGTCGTCCCGCCGACGAAGGCCGTCGTGCGACGCAGCCGGCCGACCAGGTCGGTACGGAAGTTGGAGTGGTCCCACACGCCCGCCAGCGCACGCGGATGCAAGGTCTGCAGGTAAAGGGCGCACAGGCCGCCGGCGAGCATGCCGCAGAAGTCGTTGTGGACTCGCCAGGTTACCGACTCCGGGCCGAACAGGCCGGGATCACCGGCCGGGTGTTCGTAGTCGATGCCGCCCGTGGGCGGTTTCGGGAAGGCGGTCATCACCCAGCGCCGGATCGGCGCGGTGGCGGGGCGGAGCAGGTGGCGCAACATGGCTCAGTCCCCCGACCACCAGCCGCGCCACTTAAAGAACCACACCGGCAGGATCATGCTGACGATGATCACGACGATCGCCATCGGATAACCCCAGTGCCAGTCGAGCTCGGGCATGTACTTGAAGTTCATGCCCCAGATGCCCGCGAGGATCACCGGCGGGATGGTCGCCACCGAGGTCACGGTCAGCACCTTCATCACGTGGTTCTGGTCGGTGCTGATGAAGCCCAGCGTGGCATCGAGCAGGAACTGCAGCTTGTTGGTCAGCTGGTCGTCGAATTCGTCGAGCGTGCGCAGGTCATGGTCGATCACGCGCAGGCGCACTTCCACGTTGTCCGACATCCAGTCGGGCTTCTTCGCGCGGACGAACGACACGATCCGCTGCACGCCCAGCATCGAGGAGCGATTGCGCGCCTGTAGCCCTTCGAGGCGGCCAACTTCGAGCATGCAGTCGCGCAGCACCGGGGTGCCGAGGCGCTCGGGCGTGAACACGCGGTCGGAAAGCTTCTTCAGCTCGGCCGACACATCCTCCATGCGCTGCGCACCGAGGTTAACGATCGCCTCGATCAACGTCGCCAGCACGTCGCCGCTGGACTCCCAGTGCTGGCGGTCGCAGCTCTCGTTGGCCAGGTCGAACGCGGGCGACTCGGCGAAGCGCAGCGTCATCAATACGTGGTTGGTCACCACGATGCCGACCGGCTGCGCCGCATGCGCGCTGGTATCGGCGAAATAGGGGATCGAAAGGTATTGCGCGTCGTCGTCGGTGCGGATGCGGCTGGACAGCGCAAGGTTCACGACGTCGGAGCGCTCGGGCACGCGCAGGCCAGTGATCTCGGCGGCGCAGTGGCGCTCTTCCTCACTGGGCTCGACCAGGTCGATCCAGATCGGTGCCTTGGGCCGGCCCATGCCGGGGTTCCAGACGATGGGGCGTTCGTGATGGCCGTGTTCGTGGATGATCAGCACGTGGCGGGGAGTCCTGTCTGCCTGGGTTGCGCCGCCGGTCGGGCCGGCGGCGCGGGCATGTTACGCCTCCAGCGACGCGTCCAGCGTGATCTCCGCCTTCAACACCTTCGACACCGGGCAGCCTTCCTTCGCCTGCGTGGCGATCTCGGTGAACTTCGCCTGGTCGGCACCGGGGATCTTCGCCTTGGTGGTGAGGTGGATCTTGGTGATCGAGAAGCCTTCCCCGTCCTTGGCCAGGGTGACGTCAGCGCGGGTTTCGATGCGGTCGGCGGTCAGGCCGTTGTTACCGAGCATCAGCGACAGCGCCATGGTGAAGCACGACGCGTGCGCGGCGCCCAGCAGTTCCTCCGGGTTGCTGCCGGGGCCATCTTCGAAGCGCGATGCGAAACCGTACGGTGCGTCCTTCAGCACCCCGGTCTGCGTGGAAATGAGCCCTTTGCCCTCTTTAATGTTGCCGGTCCAGACTGCCTTTCCCCACTTCTGCATGGTCTTCTCCTGTTGGTTATGGATTGTGCTCGTGAAGGCGCGCATGCTTCGTCATCGACGACGCTAGCGCCCCGTCCATGGACAGAATGCGAAAGGGCGCCGAGGAAGGCTTGGAGAGAACGACGATGAGCGAGACCCCGAAACCTCTGGAAATCACCCACGACCGGGCCAACCAGGTGTTCCTGGCGCATGTGGACGGGCACGAGTGCGAGCTGGATTACCGGCTGGAAGGCAAGACCATGGTGATCACCCACACCGGCGTGCCCGAGCCCGTCGGTGGCCGCGGCATCGCCAACCTCCTGACCCGCCAGGCGGTGAAGGTGGCGGAGAACCAGGGCTGGAAAATCCGCCCCGCATGTTCCTACGCGGCGACGTGGTTCCGACGCAACCCGGAATACGGCAACCTGCTGGCGTGAAGCGCGGTTGGGGGTGTGCTAGGTTTCACGTCTCCTATACACCCCCGAGCCGAACTCGATGCGAACGAAGTGGATCGCCACCGCCGTGGCGCTTGCCTGCGCCACCAGCGCCTACGCCGAACCCGCCGCCAGGGCCGACGATCCGCGCATCGCGGCCATCCTCGACGGCCTCGCGAAAGTCCGCACCATCGAGTCGGTGGCGCTGTCGCCCGACGGCAAGCACCTGGCCTGGGCGGTGAAGACCGACGGCAAGCCGGTGCTGGAAGTGGCCGATGCCGATGGCCGCAGTGCCCACCGCGTCACCGCGACGAAGGGCTGCAGCGAAACCAGCGTGGCCTGGTCCCCGGATTCGCGCCACCTGGCCTTCCTCTCCGATTGCGCGGGCAAAGGCCCGGGCGTGGAAGAAGGCAAGCAGAACGACATCAACCTCGTGGACATCGCCGCCAAGGGTGGGGCGCCGAAGCGCCTGACCCACCTGACCGGTTACGTCAGCGGGCTGGAATGGTCGGCCAACGGCAAGCAGCTGGACTTCCTCTACGTGCCGAACGCCACCCGGCGTGCCAGTGCCACCGCGGCCGCGAAGCCGCAGCTGGGCGAGGTCGGCGTGGAAGGGATGGAAGTGCAGCAGGTGGCCAGCGTCGACGTGGCCGGCGGTGCCGTGCACACGCTCACCCCGGCGGGCCTGCATGTCTACGAGTTCACCCGTTCGCCCGACGGCAGCCGGATCGCCTTCGTCGCGGCACCGCCGCCCGGCGACAACAACTGGTGGGTGGCGAAGCTTTACGTGCAGCCGGCGAACGCCGGCGCGAAGACCGACGTGCTGGTCGACACCACGGCGCTGAAGGGTCCGCTGAAGAACCTGCAGGTGGCCGTGCCGCGTTTCTCCCCGGACGGTTCGCGGATCGCCTTCATCGGCGGCCTGATGAGCGACCAGGGCTCCACCGGTGGCGACATCTGGGCGGTGTCGAGCACGGGTGGCACGCCGGTCGACCTCACCCCGGGAGTCACCACGACGCCGGTGTGGCTGGCCTGGGCGGCGAACGACCGCCTGCTGGTGACCGAACAGGTGGCCGGTGCCAGCCGGATGTCCCGCTATGAAATTCCGGCAAGCGGCGCCGCCGTTGCCACCCCGCTGTTCGACCTGCCGATGACCCTGGGCGACGGTCGCCTGTCCATGTCGGTCTCGCTCAGCGCCGACCAGCAGCACGCCGCGTTCATCGCCAGCTCGTTCGACAAGCCCTACGAGGTGCACGTCGCCGACCTCGCCGGCAATGCCGCGCCGCGCGCCGTGACGACGTTCAACGCCGCGTTGAAGCCATCGTGGGGCAAGGCCGAATCGATCCGCTGGACCAACGAAGGCCAGGACGTGCAGGGCTGGCTGCTGTACCCGGCCAACTACGATCCGGCGAAGCGCTACGGCATGATCGTATCGATCCACGGTGGCCCCGCCGCCGCCGTCTTGCCGCGCTGGCCGGGGCCGGGCTATGGCGCGGCGCCGCTGTCCGCATTGGGCTACTTCGTGTTCATGCCCAACCCGCGCGGCAGCTACGGCCAGGGCGAAGCCTTCGTCCAGGCCAACCGCAAGGACTTCGGCTACGGCGACCTGCGCGATGCGCTGGCCGGCGTCGATGCGATCGAGAAGACCCATCCCGTGGACGACAAGCGGCTTGGCCTCACCGGCTGGAGCTACGGCGGCTTCATGACCATGTTCGCCGTGACCCAGACGTCGCGCTTCCAGGCGGCCGTCGCCGGCGCGGGCATCTCCAACTGGCAGAGCTATTACGGCCAGAACCTGATCGACCAGTGGATGAAGCCGTACTTCGGTGCGTCGGTGTATGACGACCCGGGCGTCTATGCGCGCAGCTCGGCGATCAACTTCATCAAGCAGGTGAAGACGCCGACCCTGGTCGTGGTCGGCGAGCGCGACGCCGAGACGCCGGCGCCGCAGTCGTTCGAGTTCTGGCACGCGTTGCGCGCGCAGGGCGTGCCCACCTCGCTGGTGGTCTACCCGGGCGAGGGCCACGGCTTCGCCCGCGACGCCAGCCGGCGCGACGTGCTGGCCCGGGCGCTGGCCTGGTTCGACCGTTACCTGGGCGCCCCGGCGAGCGGGCGCTGAGGGCGGCTGGGGGCGTGACCAGCGGCACGGATTGCGTTTTTTTTCCGAGGCCGCATCATGCTTGCCTGTCGGGTCCGTCTCACGGTAGGGGAAGACGGGGCGTGCAGCCTTCACGGGGGGCGTTAAAGTTGTTCGGGTCCATGGCCGATAGACTACGGACGAGTCGAGTCACGCCATGGGGCCATCCTGGGTTCCGGGCATGGCCGTTGATGAATTTTGATGTTTCCGTTGGCTGCCCTAGCAGGGTAGCGACGTGTCCCGGGTGCCGGGCCGGAGCGAGGCGTGCTGACAATTAGCATCGAAAACGGCATGCATGTCGCCGTGTCGAAGTGCGCGCGCTGGTCCCTCATGGGGCCGGCCGATGTCAGCTGCTCGGGATTCAGCACGCATGGTGCCGGATTTGGCTGGCTGGTCTCGCTGGTGGTGGTCTGCCTGGTGGCCTCGGTGGTGATCGGGCTGCTGGTCACGCAGCGCCGCAAGCTCAGCGCCCGCCTGAAGGATCCGCGCGAGGAAGCCCGTCGCGCACTGGCCTTCCACGCCTACCACGACACCCTCACCGGCCTGCCCAACCGCGCCTTCCTGATGCACGAGCTGGAAGCCGCGCTCGCCGCGCCGGGTGATGCGACGCTGGCGGTGATGTTCATCGACCTCGACGGCTTCAAGTCGATCAACGACACGCTCGGCCACGAAGCCGGCGATACCTTTCTGCGTGCCGTGGCCACCTCGCTGCGTAGCAGCGTGCGCGAGCGCGACACGGTGTCGCGTTTCGGCGGCGACGAGTTCGTCGTCGTGGTCAAGGGCTATGGCGGCATGGAGAACCTGGTCCGGGTGTGCCGCAAGGTGCTTGACCTGGTGTCGCAGCCGGTGAACGTCAGCGGCCAGCTGGTCGCGGTGAGCCCGAGCATCGGCGTGGCCATCGCCCCGCAGGATGGTCGCGAAGCCGTCGCGCTGATCCGCAATGCCGATGCGGCCATGTATGCGGTGAAGGAGACCGGCAAGGCCGACTTCCGTTTCTATGAAGAAGGCATGCTGGAGCAGGCGCGCGAACGCCTCGCACTCACCGTCGAACTGCGCGAGGCGCTGCAGCGTGGCGAGCTCGACGTGGAATACCAGCCCAAGCGCAACCTGCGCGACGGCACGCTGGCCGGCGTGGAAGCGCTGGCGCGCTGGCACCATCCGCAGCGCGGTGACGTGCCGCCGGGCGTGTTCGTCGCCATCGCGGAACGCTCCGGCCTGATCCATGCGCTGGGCGAGTACGTGCTGCGCGTGGTGCTCACCCAGGTGCTGGCGTGGGACAAGGCGAAATGCCACGTCGACTACGTGGCGATCAACCTCTCGATGCATGAACTGAGCCGCCCCGCCTTCGTCGAAACGCTGCATCGGGTGGTCCGCTCGTTCGGCGTCGACCCGACCCGGATCCGCTTCGAGCTCACCGAGTCCACGGCGATGCGCGAGCCGGAGGAAACCCTGCGCCAGCTGGTGAAGCTGCGTTCGCACGGGTTCGACCTGCTGATCGACGATTTCGGCGCGGGCTACTGGAACCTCAGCCACCTGCGCGAACTGCCGGTCGGCACGATCAAGATCGACCAGAGCTTCGTCCGCGGCAGCGATACCAACCTGGCCGACCGCGAGATCACCGAGGCGATCGTCGGCCTGGCCAAGAAGCTCAACATGCGCACGATCGCCGAGGGCGTGGAGACCGAGGCCCAGGCCGACTGGTTGCGCGGCCTGGGCTGCGACATCGGCCAGGGCTATTTCTTCGCCCGCCCCATGACGGCGGATGCGTTCAGTCGCTACCTCGATCCGTCGTTGGCCTATGCGGGCTGAGCGCTTCCACCGGCCGTCCTGCTTCCTGCTGCTGCGTGCCGTCCTCTGCGTCTTCGTCCTCGGCCTGTTCGCCGCGGGCACGGCCGTGGGGCAGGTGGCGCCGAAGGTCGGCGTGGATCCATGGGCGCCGTACGAAACGGCATGGTTCGACACGGTGGGCGTAGCCGACGGCCTGCCGCATTCCACCACGACCTCGATCGTGCAGGACAAGGCGGGCCTGGTCTGGATCGGCACGTTCGGTGGCCTGGCCCGCTACGACGGTTACCGCATGCAGGTGTTCGGCCAGGAGCCGGATTCCTACGGCGGCGCGGTGCTTCCTGATGCCTACGTGCGCACGCTGATGCCGCTGGACGATGGCGGCTTGCTGGTCGGCACCAATGCGGGCGGGCTGCTGCGCTTCGATCCGAAGACCACCCGATTCCACGCGTATCCGGTGGGCAAGGGCGGCACCTCGAACAACAAGATCTTCGCCATCGCGCGCTCGCGCGATCCGGATGTGTTCTGGATCGCCACCGAGGGTGGGCTGGACCGCCTGCAGCTTTCCACCGGCCAGATCACCCGCGTGTCGCGGCTGCCGGGCGACGACCCGGAGATGGTGTCGCGCACGTTCACCGTCAGCGAGGATCGCAAGGGCAACCTGTGGGTCGGCCTGGACAAAGGCCTGTTCGTGCGCCACCCGGGCAAGCACTTCGAGCGGGTGGTATCGAACGATCCGGAGATCGAAGCGATCCTGCGCGACCAGGTCTGGGCGATTTACGAAGACAGCCAGGATCGCCTGTGGATCGGCACCGGCCAGTCGGGCGCGATCTACATCGGTGCCGAGGGCCATGGCCACGTCGTCGCCGGGTTCTCCGGCAAGACCGGCATGGCCCGGCGACGGACCATCCGCGCGTTCCGCGAAACACCCACCCACGTGCTCTGGGCCGCCACCGATGGCGCCGGCGTGGTCACGTACGACTTCACGACGGGCCAGCTGCGCGCGCTCGCCCACGATGCGGCGATGCCGTCGTCGCTGCCTGGCGACATCACCCGCGACATCTTCCAGGACCACGCCGGCAACATCTGGGTCGCCACCGAACTCGGCGCCGCGCACTACGATCCGAACGGGCGCAAGGTGTTTTCCGTACTGCCTTCGCCGTTGGAAGCGCACACGTTGTCCAACGCCAACGTGCACTCCGTGTTCGTCGACCCACGCGGACGCGTCTGGCTGGGCCTGGGCATGGGACGTATCGACGTGCTCGACCTCGGCAGTGGCGGCATGCGCCATCTCCAGCTCGGCGGCGAGCAGGCCGAGCGCGACGTGCAGGCCTTCGTGGTCGCGCCGGACGGGTCGATCTGGGCCGGCGCACAGGGCGTGTCGCGGATCAACCCGGACACCTTCGCGCTGGAAAGCTCGGTCATCCCGAGCCTGGACGGCCGGCTGATCCTGTCGATGCAGCGCGACGGCAACGACCTGTTGATCGGCACCTATGACGGCCTGTTCCGCTACGACGGCGCGACGCATGCCTTGCAGCAGATGCGCCACGACGAGAAGGATCCGCACAGCCTGGTCGGCGACCAGGTGCGGCACATCGTGCGGATGGCGCATTCGTGGTGGTTCGCGACGATCAGCGGCATCAGCATTTCGTACGACGGCGAACCGGGCTTTACCAACATCCGCCATGACCCGGCGGATCCGGCCAGCCTGCCGCAGGACTACACCGGTTCGATGGCGTTCGATTCGCATCACCGGCTGTGGCTGGGTACGTTCGGCGGCATTGCCTACCTGGACGATTTCAACGAGCGCGGGCCGTTCCATTTCGGCCTGATCGGCGCGCGCGAAGGCATGGTCAACACGAAGATCAACGCGTTGCTGGTCGACCACGACGATCGCGTCTGGGCCTCGATGGCCAACGGCGTGGCCATGGTCGACGCGGCAAGCCACCGCGTGTTCGACCTGGGCATTCGCGATGGCCTGCGCATCCCCAGCTACATCCATCGTGCCGCGGCGGAGGCGCCGGGCGGCGAGCTGATGTTCGGCGGCCTCGGTGGCCTGACCGTGGTACGGCCCTACTGGGTGGCGCCGCAGACCGCGTCGGCACGGCTGGCGGTGACCCACGTCGCCCTGAACGATCGCTCGCTGCCGCTGGCCGAGCTACCGGGCGAAGCGGGCCGGATCAAGCTGGACGGTGACGGTCGCAACCTGCGTGTCGAGTTCGCGCTGCTGGATTTCCGTGCGCCGCAGGAAACCCACTATGGGTATCGCATGGATGGCGCGGACAACGGTTGGAACGAAGTAGCGCGCGGCATCCCGCCGAGCGCGATCTATACGAACCTTGCCAGCGGTACGTACACGCTGCGCCTGCGTGCGTCGATGCGTGGCCTGGATGCGCGCACGGTCGAGACCTCGGTACGCGTCGAGGTCGTGCCGCGCTGGTATGAGAGCCCATGGACGCTGCTGGCGGGCGTGGCGGCGGCGGTGGCGATGTTCTTTGCGCTGGTTTACCTGCGCACGCTTTACCTGCGCCGTCGCGCGGAGCTGTTGCAGGCCCAGGTGGAGGCGCGTACGCGTGACCTGAAGGCGGCGAACGAGCGGCTGGATCACCTGGCGGGTACGGATGAGTTGACCGGTTCGCTCAATCGCCGGCGTTTCCTGGAGCAGGCGGAGCGCGTGCGCCAGGGGGCGGCGAAGGACGGCATTCCGTTCAGCATGGTGTTGCTGGATATCGATGACTTCAAGACGGTCAACGATACGTTTGGCCACCTGGCGGGTGACACGGTGATTCGCGAGACGATGCGGGTGATTTCGTCGATGTGTCGTGCTGATGACCTGGCCGGGCGTTTCGGTGGCGAGGAGTTCATCCTGTGCCTGCCGGGCTCGCTGGCTGAGCATGCGCTGGATATCACCGAGCGGGTGCGGCATGCGCTGGCGTCGCTGGTGATCGTGCACGGGGATTACCGTATCCGGATTACGGTGAGTGCGGGCGTGGCGATGTGGCGTGCGCCGGAGTCGTTGAATTCGTTGCTGGGTCGTGCGGACGAGGCGTTGTACGAGGCGAAGAACGACGGCCGCAACCGCAGCCGCATCGCGAGCTTGTGAAGCGGTTGCCGCTTCGCGGCCATGCCTGACGGCCTCCGGCCGAACCTCGGCGCTGGCATGGCTGTTGTAGGAGCGCGCCTGCGCGCGATGGCCGTCCGCGCGGCGCTCATGCGTGGCCGCAGGACAGCCCTCGGTGCCTACCCTCGCTGCTCAGACAGGTCCTCCGCGCTCGACAAGGTTGGCCGCAGCCGCGGCCCATGTACTTATTGGCCTACGGCCGCTCGCTTGTGCGGGAGATGCCGCGGCTTCGCCGCCATGCTTTCCATTCGCGCGCAGGCGCGCTCCTACAACGCCGCTACGTAGGCTCCTGTAGGAGCGCGCCTGCGCGCGAACGAAACCTGCGGCGCGGTCGCAACATGCCAGGCCAGCCCTGGGTAGACGTTTCGCGCTGCAGCAGCCCGACTATTTCAGTCGCGGAAGTTTTCGAACTGGAGCGGTAGTTCGAAGTCGGCTTTGCGGAGCAGGGCGATGGCGTCCTGGAGGTCGTCGCGCTTTTTGCCGGTGACGCGGATTTTTTCGCCGTTGATCTGGGCTTCGACCTTGAGCTTGGCTTCCTTGATTTTCGCGATGATTTTCTTCGCGATCGGCTGTTCGATGCCTTGCTTGACGGTGACTTTCTGGCGGGCTTCGGCGAGGTTGGTTTCGACCTTGCCGATGTCGAGGGCGCGCAGGTCGATCTGGCGGGCGGCGAGGCGTGCCCGGAGGATGTCGTGCATCTGCTTGACCTGGAATTCGTTCTCGGCTTTTTGCGTGATGACGTTTTCTTCCAGTTCGAATTTGGCGCCCGTGCCCTTGAGGTCGAAGCGGTTCGAGACTTCGCGGTTGGCCTGGTCGACGGCGTTGCTCAGTTCGTGCTTGTCGACTTCCGAAATGATGTCGAAGGAAGGCATGGGTTCGTCCTCGGGTGGGGGGCTATGGCCGACAAGTTTACGCGACGGCGGTACCATGTGCGTTTGCAAGGCTGGACGACCCCCATGGAATACGATGCCATCGTCATCGGCGCAGGTGCTGCGGGCCTGATGACGGCGATCGTCGCCGGCCAGCGTGGGCGGCGGGTGCTGGTGGTGGACCATGCCAACAAGGCCGGCAAGAAGATCCTTATGTCTGGCGGTGGGCGGTGCAATTTCACCAATACGAACACCACCCCGGCCAATTTCCTGTCGCGGAACCCGCATTTCTGTAAGTCCGCGCTGGCGCGTTACACGCCGTGGCACTTCATCGACATGGTCGAGAAGCACCGGATCAAGTACCACGAGAAGAGTCCCGGCCAGCTGTTTTGCGACGAGTCGTCCAAGCTGGTCGTGCGGATGCTGTTGGATGAGTGTGCCGCAGCGGGCGTGCGGGTGGCGCTGGATACGCCGGTGACCCGGATCAGGGCAGGGGAGGCGGGGTTTGGCTGCGATACGCCGCTGGGCCACGTGCGTGCGCCCTCGCTGGTGGTTGCGACCGGTGGCCTGTCGATCCCCAGCCTGGGCGCCTCGGGCTTTGGTTACGAGGTGGCGAAGCAGTTTGGCCATGCTGTGTTGCCCGTGCGGGCGGGGCTGGTGCCGCTGACCCTGAGCGGTAAGCACCAGGAGCGTTACGACGGCCTGGCCGGGGTGGCGTTGCCGGTGGAGGCGCGGGCGAACGGAGCGACTTTCCGTGACGCGATGCTGGTGACCCATCGTGGCCTCAGCGGTCCGTCGATCCTGCAGGTTTCGTCGTACTGGGAGCCGGGCGTGGACCTGCGCCTGGACCTGCTGCCCGGGATCGACGGCGCGGAGGCGTTGCGCGCCGCACGCGAGGAGCGGCCGGCCGCGGAGTTCCGGACCGTGCTGTCCACGCTGTTGCCGCGGCGGCTGGCCGAGCGGTTCTGCGAGGTGTGGTTCCCGAGCAAGCCGATGCGCCAGTACCGTGACGCGGAATTGAAGGACATCGCGGCACAGTTGGCCGATTGGCCGGTGGTGGCGAGCGGTACCGAGGGCTATCGCACGGCTGAGGTGACCCTGGGTGGCGTGGATACCGACGAGGTGTCGTCGGCCACGATGATGTCCAAACGCCAGCCCGGGCTGTACTTCGTCGGCGAAGTGCTCGACGTGACCGGCCACCTCGGTGGCTACAACTTCCAATGGGCCTGGGCGTCGGGACATGCCGCCGGCCAGGCCGTCTGACAGGAGCATCGCGATGCGTATCGCTTTCATCGGTCTGGGCAGCATGGGCAGCGGCATGGCCGCGAATCTGCTGAAGGGTGGCCACGAGGTCACGGTGTGGAATCGCACCGCGTCGGTGGCGAAGCCGCTGGAGGGGCAGGGCGCGCGTGTCGCGGCGACGGCCGCCGAGGCGGTGGCGAACGCGGAAGTCGTCCACAACATGCTGGCGAACGACGCCGCGGTACGCGAGGTGATCCTGGGCGAGGTGCTCGAGGCGTTGCCGAAGGGCGCGATCCACGTGAACCACGCGACGATCTCCGTCGCCCTGGCCGAGGACCTGGCCCGTGCACATGAGGCGCGTGGCATCGGCTTCGTGGCGGCGCCGGTTTTTGGTCGACCGGAAGTCGCCGCCGCCGGCAATCTGAACATGCTGGTGTCGGGCAAGCCCGAATCGGTGGCGAAGGTGCAGCCGCTGCTGGAACTGCTTGCGGCGAAGGTCTGGCCGATGGGCGACGACCCGATCCGCGCGACCATCGTGAAGATCGGCGGCAATTTCCTGATCGGTGCCGCGATCGAAAGCATGGCCGAGGCATCGGCGCTGACGCGCGCCCACGGGGTCTCCGCGAAGGATTTCCTCGAGGTGATGCAGGGCACGCTGTTTTCCGCACCGGTGTACAAGATCTATGGCGGCATGATCGCCGAAGACCGTTACGAGCCTGCCGGTTTCAAGCTCAGCCTGGGTTTCAAGGACGTGGGCCTGGCGCGCTCGGCGGCCGAGGGCAAGCGTGTCCCGATGCCGGTCGCCAGCGTCCTGCACGATTCGCTCCTGGAGTCCCTCGGCCGCGGTGACGGCGACATCGACTGGGCCGGCCTGGCCCGCGTCGCCGCCGCCCGAGCCCACCTCACCGACTGAACGCCTGTTGGTGGGATCCGGCTTCTTCGCGGCGCTCGAGCGTGGTCGCAGGGCCAGCCCTGGGCGCTCGGGCGTTGCGGCGGGAAGAGCCCTCGGCGCCTACCCTCGCTGCTCAGACAGCGTTCTGGCGTGCGACAGGGAGGGGCTGCTCCGCAGCCCGTTTCCTTATTGGCCTGCGGCCGCGCACCGGGTGCCGGGCGGCGGTTTCTGACTCGACTCCTGTCTCGGCAGAAACGGCCGGCCATCGTGGCCGGCCCCCTGCGGGCTTCTTCCGCCTGCCACCCTCGCCGCCACGACAAGTTGCGGCTACGCCGCCATGCTTTCGATTCGCGCGCAGGCGCGCTCCTTATTTGTCCCGATCGGTCCAAAGTAGGTGCCGAGAGCCGGCGTGGTCGACCGTTACGCTCCCGGATCTGCACGATCGTGTCGTAGCAGGGTCGCCACGCCGGATCTTTTCGCTAGACGCCCGAACAGTTGCCCGAGTAAGCGCTCGGAAATAAGGCTGGGCTACGCGAGAAGGGCTCTCGACACTCCTAGGCTAGCGGAGATCGCCATGATTGGCATGATCGGCATCGGTGCAGGTGTGGACGTCAGCAAGGCCCATCTGGACGTGGCGGTGTTCAACCACCGCGAGACCCAACGATTCGCCAACGGGGCTGCCGGCTGGGAAGCCCTGGCGGCGTGGTTGGCGCCCCACCATCCGGCCCAGGTCGTATTGGAAGCGACGGGTGGATACGAGAAAAGCGCCCTCGCGGCGCTGCACGCCGCCGGCCTGCCAGTGCGCCGGATCAACCCGCGCCTGGTCCGCTATTTCGCCCGCTCCAAGAGCCAACTGGCCAAGACGGACCGGATCGACGCCCGCGTTCTGGCCCACATGGCCAGCGTGATGGAGCTGGTGCCGTTCCAGCCGCCGAGCGAAGAAATGGCCACGCTGCAGCAGTACAAGGCCCGGCGCGATCATCTGGTCCAGAATCTCACGGCGGAAAAACAGCGCCGCCGCCAGGTCGTCGACAAGACCCTGCGCGAGGATCTCGAGGCGCACATCGACTACCTGGAAAACGCGCTACGCCGGATCGATGCGGTGATCGGCCGGCTGATCAAGGACACGCCGCAAGCAAGGGTTGCCGCCACGATGAAAGGCGTCGGGCCGGGCATGGTCGCGTCGATGATCTGTGACCTGCCCGAACTGGGCCATCTCGGTCGTAAACAAATCGCCAGTCTCGTCGGCGTAGCGCCGATCAACTGCGACAGTGGCGTCTTCCGTGGCAAGCAATCGACCTGGGGCGGACGCTCCAGGCCCCGGGCGATGCTCTACATGTCGGCCCTGTCGGCGAGTCGCCATGATCCGATCCTGAAGCCGTATTACGAGGGCCTGGTGACCCGCGGAAAGCTAAAGCGCGTCGCCCTGATCGCCGTCATGCACAAGCTGATCGTCATCCTCAACGCCCGGATGCGGGACGAGCTGGCTGCGATGGGCTGACGGGACACAGTTGCTACGAAAGCCGCTTCGTCAGGCTAGGCCGCGGGCAGGCTTTCCCGCACTTGTAGGAGCGCGCGTGCGCGCGAATGGGATTGCCTAAACACAGCAGGTACCAGCGCCCAGAATCACCACGTCGATATGAGTCAAAGGCGTTTGTACGGGTCTGCGGATCGAGTTCCATCATCTACGCACTGTTGGCCATTCGCGCGCAGGCGCGCTCCTACAACAACACGTAGAAGTCGGGCCAGGCCCCAGGCCGATTTCCCGCATGTCGCGCGCGGGCTGCAAGAACAGCCCTGGGCGCCCACCCTCGAGGCGAGTTCCGCACAAGCGAGCGGCCGTAGGCCGATTAAATACATGGGCCGCGGCTGCGGCCAACCCTGTCGAGCGCGGAGGACCTGTCTGAGCAGCGAGGGTGGGCGCCCAGGGCTGGTCCTGCGACCACGCCCGAGCGCTGCGCTGCGCGCAGGCGCAGTGCCCCGCGCGAAGCACGCCTTCACAATCGGTTAGCCCGGAGGTAGGCCACAATCGGAGAGCACGATAACGTGCGGCATCCCAGGGCTACACCATGACCGCAAGCTGGAAAACTGTGTACGAAGGCCAACACGAAGGCCGTGCCGTCACCGTACGCGAATCCAACGATGGGACCTACAAGGTGCTCACCAAGCAGACCGTTCACGACGAAGGCATCGCCTACCAGGACGGCCACACCTTCGTCCACGTCTCGCCCGCCAGCGTCGGCGAACAGGTCGAAAGCGAAGCCAATTCCCGCGACGCCCTTCGCGAAGCACTCAAAGAACTGCACTTCTCGTCGGAATCGGTCAGCACGATCTGCAACGGCCTGCATTGACGGGTCCCGCGCCGTTTCTGCCATGATGGGGGCTCGTTCCCCCATCCCGGCAAAAGGCGCCCATGGCAGAGACGACCCCGACCTTCGAGCGCACGGTGCCCCGCGTCCTGATGTGCGCCCCGACCTACTTCGAGGTCAGCTACGTCATCAATCCATGGATGACCGGCCACGTCCACGACACCAGCAGCGAGCGTTCCCACCGGCAGTGGGACGCGCTGCGCGAAACGGTCGCCCGCCATGCCGACGTCGTGATCCAGCCGCCGGCCGAAGGCCAGCCGGACATGACCTTCGCCGCCAATGCCGGCCTCGTTTTCGGCAACTCCTTCGTCCCCAGCCGCTTCCGCTATGACGAGCGCAAGGGAGAAGAGCCGCATAACCATGCGTGGTTCACCCGGCACGGCTTCGACATCGTCGAATTGCCCGAAGGCATCTATTTCGAGGGCGCCGGCGATGCCTTGTTCGATCGCGGCACCAGCCGGCGCCTGTGGATGGGCCATGGCCATCGCTCCGACGCGGAAGCCGCGCCGGCGCTGGCGCGCCAGCTGGACGTCGAGGTGTTGTCGCTGAAGCTCGCCGACCCGCGGTTCTACCATCTCGACACGTGCTTCTGCCCGTTGGCGAACGGTTACACCCTGTATTTCCCGGCCGCGTTCGATGCGGCGTCGCTGGCCGTGATCGAACGCCACGTGGCACCCGCCGAGCGTATCGCCGTGGACGAGCATGATGCGATCGAGTTCGCCTGCAACGCGGTGAACCTGGGGCGAGTGGTGATCCTCAACCGCGCGAGCGCCGGTTTGCGCTCGCGCCTTGAGGGTGCGGGTTTCATGGTCATCGAGGTCGCGCTGGACGAATACATGAAGTCCGGCGGCGCCGCGAAGTGCCTCACCCTGCGGCTGGACGAAGCGACCGGCGCCTGAGTGCTGGCGGATGCGTCAGGCGTCGCGCCAGTCCACGCTGCCGTCGATGATGGTGTTGGTGCGGCCACCGACCCAGACGTGTTCGCCATCGATGCGGATGATGATCCGCGCATCGTGCCCGACCTCGCGGCCCTGGCTCACCACGTAGCCACCGGCCAGCGGGCCGGCCGCGTCGTGCGTGGCCACGTAGGCGGCGATCAGGCCGTTTGCGGCGCCGGAGGCGGGGTCTTCGACGATGCCGACGCCGGCCGGGAATGCGCGGACGGCCAGGCCCTCCGCCGACCGGGCGAAGATGCACAGGCCGAGCGTGTCGGTGCCGACGGCCAGGGCGCGGATCGCGGCATGGTCGGGGCGCCAGGCGCGCAGGTCGGCTTCATGCGCGAACTCGGCGACCCACCAGCGGCGGCCGCCTTCCACGCAGGCCGGCGCAAGGGCACCCAGCTGCACACCGTAAAGCACGCCGGACAGGCGCTCGCCGCCCTTCGAGGCGTCACCGACGACCCGCGCCTTGGGCGATTGCACGAACAGCTCGCGCTCCACGCCCTGGCCTTCGACCAGGATCGGCAGCACGCCGGCGCCGCATTCCTGCCAGACCACGCCAGCGGCATCGGGGGTGATGAGGCCGGCGTCCAACGCCGCGTGGGCACTGCCGATGGTGGGATGGCCGGCGAACGGAATTTCCTTGCTGGGCGTGAAGATACGCGCCCGATAGTTCGCGCCTTCGGCGCGCGCGGGCAGCAGGAACGTGGTCTCGACAAGGTTGGTCCAGTGGGCGAAGCGCTGCATGCGTTCGTCCGACCAGCCCTCGGCATCGATCACCACGCCGAGTGGGTTGCCACCGCCGTGGCGGGCGGCGAAGACGTCGAGTTGCTTGTAGCGAATGGCAGGCATGGGCTTGGCTTGGGGCAGGGGGGAGTCATGAATGATAGCGATCCCGAGCCGGCAGCGGGGTTCACAAGGCCCGGGGATACGGCCAAGATGCGCGTTGGCCTGTTGTTACCTGGAACGTTGCCCCGCGCATGATCACCACGATCCTCATCATCCTCGTGACCTGTGTGGTCTCGTTCATCGCCCTGCAGAACCGTCGCCTCATGGATGACCTGGTGCTGTGGCCTCCCGCGATCAACCGCAGCCGCGAGTACTACCGCCTGGTCAGCTACGGCCTGGTCCACGCGGATTTCGGCCACCTGTTCTTCAACATGTTCACCCTGTACTTCTTCGGGCGCTCGATCGAGGGGCTGTACACCTCGTCGATGGGGCCGCTGGGCTTCGTCACCTTCTACATCGGTGGCCTGCTGTGCTCGATCCTGCCGACCTACATCAAGAATCGGAAAAACGCCGGTTACACGAGCCTCGGCGCGTCCGGTGCGGTGTCGGCGGTGCTCTTCGCCTTCATCCTGCTCGCGCCCTGGCAGCAGATCTACGTCATCGTGATCCCCATGCCTGCGATCGTCTACGCGATCCTGTTCGTCGCCTATTCGATCTACATGGACCGTCGCGGCGGCGATAACGTGAACCATGGCGCCCACCTGTGGGGCGCACTTTACGGCGTGATCTTCACCATCGTGCTGCGCCCGGATGTCATCCCTCACTTCCTCAATGCCATCTCCCAGCCCCGGGGTTTGTGATGCGTAGCTGAACTTTCCCTACAAATAGATGTGACTTCGGACGACAGCTGTTAGATCATGCAAGCGACCGGAAGTGTGGATCGATCCCGATCATCCGGCATGCACGCGGGTTTCCCCCGTAGGGGTGGTTCGCGTCGGCAACTACCGCAGGAGGAATGAGCGCATGGCAACGACCCGTAAGTCTGCCGCGAAGAAGTCCACGGCGAAGAAGACGGCCACCAAAAAGTCCGCTGTGAAAAAGGCTGCCACCAAGAAGGTGGCAAGCAAGGTCGCGCGCCCCGCCACGAAGAAGGCGGTGAAGAAGTCCCCGGCCCGCAAGGCGGCGGCTAAGAAGACCGCACGCAAGGCCGCCGTCAAGAAGGCGCCGGCTCGCAAGGTCGCCGTCAAGAAGGCCGCGAAGAAGACCTCGGCGCGGAAGGCTGCCGCACCACGCAAGGCCGTCGCGAAGACCTCGCCGGCCCGCAAGTCGGTTGCGAAAAAGGTGTCCGCGAAGAAATCGACCGTGAAGAAGTCGGCGGCAAAAAAGGTCGCGACGAAGAAGGTCACGGCGAAGAAGGTCACGGCGAAGAAGGCTCCGTCCCGCAAGGTCGCCGCGAGCAGGGCTCCCGCGAAGAAAGCGCCGGCCCGGAAGGTCGCTGCGAAACCGGTCGCAACCAAGTCACCCGCGAAGACCGCGGCGACCAGGAAGCCGGTAGCGCAGAAACCGGTCGCGCCGAAGCCGTCGGCAAAGCCGGCCGTAGCGAAGAAGACCGTGGTTTCCAAGGCGCCTGCACGCAAGGCCGCCGCGCCGACGTCCGCTGCTTCCACGCCTGCTGCGCCCCGCAAGGCCGCGCGTCCGCGTCCCGCACCCAAGCCGGCGGCCGATGAGCCGGTACAGCACATCACCCAGGAAGAGGCGGTAGCACACATCCAGGCGCTGCTCGATGCCAAGAAGGAGCGCGATCGCCAGCCGCCGTCCTGGCCGACCGGTGATCGCAATGGCAACCCCGGTACGCAGGCGAACGAGACGGAGGCACCCAAGGTCCCGTCGCCGGAAGCCAGCTACGCCAACAGCGCGCATGAGCGTGGTGACCAGCAGAAGAACAAGGGCTGAGATCTCGCCTGAACGAAGGGAAAGGGCCGCTTTCGCGGCCCTTTCTTTTTTAGCGCGCGTTCAACGAACCCAGCGCAGTGTAGGAATCGTCAACTCGTGAGGTCGTCATGCGCCGTCTGTCGCTGTCTGTTCTAGCCTTGCCCGCGTGTCTGGCCCTTGCCGGGTGTTACTACGATCCGGACTACGGATACGTGCGCAACGGCTCGGGCGCCGACGCCTATTACGGCACGGAGCAGACGACGACCACCGTGGTGGGTGGCGGCGTCGGTTACTACGACGATCCGGGCTATCGCTACTACGACTATGGCCCCGGCTGCTGCTATTACGGCGGCCCGGTGACGACGATTCGCTACCGCGATGGGTACTACCGCGGCCGGGATGGTTATTACCGCGACCGCGATGGCCATGTCCGTCCACCGCCGGGCGGATGGCACGGTGGGCCTCCGCACGATGGCAACGGGCGGCCGCCGGGCGGCTGGTCGCGCGGCGACGACCGCGACCACGATCACGGTCCAGGCCGGCCGGGCAATCCGCCTCCGGGCGGCTGGCATGGCGGCGATCGGCCGTCGCCATCCCAGGGTGGCTGGCACGGCGGTGATCGCCCTTCGCCGCCGTCCGGTGGCTGGCACGGCAACCGGCCGGCGCCGCCGTCGAATTCAGGCGCGCCCTCGCGCCCTTCCTCGGGCAATGGCGGCAACAACAATGGGTCCGGGCGCGATCGCAGCCGTTTCCGTAGCAACACAGACTGAGGCTGTCGTTACGCGCAGCGCAACGAGTCGAACGAACGACTAGGTTTATTCCTACACGCAACCGCGCAGAAGGCTGACGGCGGGACGTGGGCCATGCACCATCGAGGCCCCACTACGCTGGCCGCCCGCCCCTCCGACGCTGGTTGCCGTGGCTCTCCGTGCCCCATCGATGACGCTTTGCTCCACCGCGCTCGCCGCGCTGACCGGCTGTGCCATCGTGCAGGCGTTGCCCAGTCTCCCGTCGTTTCCGGTGCTCGTCGCGATGGCGCTTCTGGCGACGGGGCTGCTGGCCGTGCGCCGCTGGCCTGCGCTGCGCCTGCCGGCCGTCGCCATGCTGTTCGCCGCGTGGGCATGCATGGATGCCACGCATCGGCTACGTGCGCGCCTCACGCCCGCGCTGGAAGGGCGGGACATCGTCATCACCGGACGCATCGCCGACCTGCCGCGGCGTGTCGGCGCCGATGTCGGTTTCCTCTTCGAGCCCATCCCCCGCGAAGGCGAACCCACGATAGACGGCGTGGCACGCGTCACCTGGTATCGCGCGCCACAACTTCCCGGTGCGTGCGAAACATGGCGGCTTGCCGTGCGCTTGCGCCGTCCCCGTGGGCTTGTGAATCCCGGAGGCAATGACGCGGAACGCGGGGCCCTGTTACGGAACGTGGCGGCCGTTGGCTACGTGCGTACCTCGACGGTGAACGCAAGGCTCGGCAGCGGGCCATGCGTGGATGGATGGCGCGATGCAATCGGCCGGGGCATGGACGGCATGCTCGGTGCGGGGCCATCCCGCCTGCTGAAGGCGCTGGCCGTGGGCGATACGCGCGGACTGGATGCGGCCGACTGGGACGTCGCCCGTTCGACGGGTGTGTCCCACCTCATCGCTATTTCCGGATTCCACGTCGGTGTGGCTGCGGGTGGCGGTGTCCTTGCAGGGCGTGGACTCTATTTCCTGCTGCCATGGCTCGCGACCTGGCTTCCGCAACGCATGGCCCAGGCCGCGCTGGGGCTGGGCGTGGCGTTTGCCTATGGGTTGCTCGCTGGCATGGGCCTGCCGACGGTGCGCACGCTGCTCATGGTGGCGGTGCTGGTCGTGGCTGCCCTGCGCCGCAAGCGCGCGGGCGGTATCCCGCTCCTGGCCGTCGCGTTGCTGGCCGTGCTGGTGGTGGATCCCCTGGCCGTGTTGTCGGCGGGATTCTGGCTATCATTCGGTGGCGTCGCCTTCCTGATGACCTGCGTGGCGCCGGGACGCCCGGGCTGGCGAGGTGCGCTGCTGGCACTCCTGCGCACCCAGCTGGTGATGAGCGTCGCCCTGCTGCCGCTGTCGTTGTGGCTCTTCGGAAGTGCGTCGCTGTCGTCGCTGCCGGCCAATCTTGTCGCGGCCCCTTTGGTCAGCTTTGCGATCATCCCGTTGACGTTGCTCGGTAGTTTGCTGCTTGCGTGGCCGGCCATGTCCACGCCACTGCTTTCGGTCGCCGCAGCGCTCATGGATCTGCTGTGGCAGGGGCTGGTCCCGCTCTCGAGCCTTCCGGATGCGCGCTGGTCGGTTCCGGAGGGTGGCCCGCTGCCGGTGCTCCTGGCGACGATCGCGGCCGCGTGGTTGTTCGCCCCGCGCGGCGTGCCGTTGCGTGGCTTCGCACTACTGTGTTTCCTGCCCATCGCGCTGCCCGCGCGCGATTCCCCGGAACACGGCGGGTTCCAGGCATGGGTGCTCGACGTGGGGCAGGGGCTTTCCGTCGTGTTGCGGACGCGCACGCACACGCTTGTCTACGACGCAGGGCCTGACTACGCCCACGGTGGCGATGCAGGCGCCGGCGTCGTGCTGCCGGCGATCTCCGCGCTGGGCATCGGCCCCGTTGACCGGCTCGTGGTGAGCCATGGCGACGCCGACCATGCCGGTGGCGCGGCATCCGTATTAAGACGCTACCCAGACGCCGCGGCGTTGTCGGGCGAGCCGGAGCGCCTGCGCTTCCCGGCGGCCGCTTGCATGGCAACGCAAGCATGGCAGTGGGATGGGATCCGCTTCAGATTCATCGAAGTTCCGCTGCCTGCCGGTGGCAAGGTGAAGGCCAATGACCGTTCCTGCGTGCTCGCGGTGGAAGGCGCATCGGGGCGGCTCCTGCTCACCGGCGACATCGGCAGCACGCTGGACCAGCGAATCGATCCTGCACAACTCGAGTCGGGCCTGCCGACCGTCACGACCGTCGCCCATCACGGCAGCCGCCACGCTTCGTCGACACCGTGGCTGCGCCGGGTCCGGCCAACGATCGCCGTCGTGTCGGCCGGGTGGCGCAACCGCTTCGGGCACCCTCATCCCGATGTCGTCGATCGGCATGCGGCGATCGGCGCGGCCGTGTACGCCACGCCGCGCAGCGGTGCGCTCCGCATCGATTTCCCGGCCGACGACATTCCCCGCGTAACGCGCGAATGGCGGCGCCCACGGACCCGTTACTGGCGTGAGTAGCCCAGCTGTGGCCCCCGGATGGACGCCGTTAAGCTCATATGAGCTATGGTCGAGGCTCATATGGTTCAGGAGGTTTCAGGCATGACACGACAGACGGGGCGAGGCGCGCTGCCGGGTTCGGCGCCCAGGACCATGGTCGCCCGCGATTCCACCATTCCTTACCTCTCGATAGCCGCCAGTTCACCCAGCGAAAAATCCAACATCGTCCGGGACGGCCTTTCGACCGCATTCGTGAAGCAGATGGCTACCGACCTCATGATCGACCAATCCGTGCTCACCGACTCGATGGGCATTGCCCGCAGCACCTTCACGCGCAAGGCGCGGAAACAGGAAGTGCTTTCCAGTGGAGAGAGCGCCGTGGTGCTCGGCCTGGCAAGGATCGTCGGTGAGATCGAGCGGATCCTGACCGAGAGTGGCGATCCGGAGCAGTTGAAGACCTTCGACCTCACCGAATGGGTCGGCGCCTGGTTGCGCGAACCGGTGGCGGCGCTGGGCGGCCTGCCGCCCTTGGCCTACATGGACAATCCCTACGGGCAGGAAACCGTCCTGCAGCTGGTTGGGCAGATGCAGTCCGGCGCGTTCGCATGACGGTGTTCCTGTGGCGCATCGCTACGGAGGCGGCGCAGTACAGGGCGGATGACATGACCGGCAAGGGCGCCGAGACCACGGGCGGGCGCTGGAACCAGAAAGGCACGCCGATGATCTATGCCTCCACGTCGCTCGCCCTGGCCGCGCTGGAAGTCGTCGTGCACTTGCCGCGCGCCCCCGCGCCGCTCAATCGCTACATCATCCGTATCGCCGTGCCGGACGCGATGTGGGAGGGGCGGCATTCGATCGACCAAGCCTCGGCGCCCCCGGGTTGGGATGCCGAGCCTGCTGGCCTCAGCTCGCGGCAGTTCGGCGAAGACTGGGTCAAGCGCAGCGACAGCTGCCTGCACGCCGTTCCTTCCATCGTCGTGCCGCTCGAGCAGAACGTCCTGCTCAACCCCGCGCATCCGCAAAGCCACGCGTTGAAGGCCGAAAACCTCGGCAAGTTCACCTTCGACGCGCGTATCCGACCCTGACCCGGCGTCGGCCCATACGGCCCCGACTTGTTGCACTGCGATTTGACAATCTGGATTTAGAACGATTTAAATCGGGAATCCATTAACGTAGGGGAACAGCGCGTGGGCGAACCGAAGCTGGCATGGAGCAGGGCGGCGCTTGCCCTCGCGGTGGCATCAATCGTTGCGCCGACGGGCGCGCTGGCAGCGACGCAGGGCTTCCACAGCTCGTTCGAAGCGGGGGATCCCGCCCTTGCCGCGGCGCCGTTTGGCGGCCTGGACGTCCGAATCGCAGGCGGCCCGCCCGCTGAGGCGATCCTCACCGCGAAGGCCGACGTCGGCTTCACCGGCACCCATTCGTTGCACTACGCCGGCACATCCACTGGCACGCCGCTCACCGCGCGCCTGTTTGATGCCGCGGTGCCGGTCGCCCAGGACACCGTGCTGTCGTGGCTGGTGTTCCCGCGATCGAACGGCAACGACCTGGCCAACCCGTCCAACTACGTGAGCGTCGATGTCGTCTTCGACGACGGCTCGAAGCTGTCGACCCTCGGTGCGGTCGACCAGCATCGCGTGCCAGCCACGGCCAAGGGCCAGGGCCTCGGCCGCGTGCTTTATCCGGACCAGTGGAACTACGTGAGCGTCGATCTGGGCGCCGTCGCGAAGGGCCGCAAGGTCAAGGCGATCGAACTGTCCGCCGATGCACCGTCAGGCAAGGCCTTCGAAGGCTGGATCGACGACGTTCGCATCGGCGCGGCCGCGCCGCTGCCCGGCAACCATCCCACCGACTTCGTTGACACCCGGCGCGGTTCCAACGCTAACCCGAATTTCTCACGCGGCAACAATTTCCCGGCCGTGGCGATGCCGCACGGTTTCAACTTCTGGACGCCGGTCACCAACTCCGGTTCGAACTGGCTGTACCAGTACCAGGAACGCAACGGTGCGGATAACCGTCCGCGCATCGAAGCCTTCAGCCTGTCGCACGAGCCCAGCCCGTGGATGGGTGAACGGCAGACCTTCCAGGTGATGCCGGCACAGGCGGAGAGCGGCGCGCCTGCGCTCAAGCGTGAGACCCGCGCGCTGGCCTTTGGCCACGACAACGAGACCGCACACCCGGATTACTACGGCGTGCGCTTCGACAATGGCATTCGCACCGAAATTACCCCGACCGACCACGCGGCGATGTTTCGCTTCACCTTCACCGGCAAGCGCGCCCAGCTGGTGTTCGACAACCTCAACGACAAGGCGTCGGTGGAGATCGATCCGTCGGGTCGTTCGATCCACGGCTGGTCCGACGTGAAGAGTGGCCTGTCCACCGGCGCAACGCGCCTGTTCTTCTACGCCGAGTTCGACCATCCGGTGTCCGAGAGCGGCCGTCTCACCGGCGAGAAGCGTGACGCGGCTTCGGCGTGGTTCGGCTTCGACACGGCGAAGAAGGGTGGCAAGCAGGTGACGATGCGGATCGCGACGTCGCTGATCGGTATCGACCAGGCCAAGGCCAACCTCGGCCAGGAAATCGCCGCCACCGATACCTTCGACAGCGTGCGCGAGCGTGCCCGCAAGGCCTGGGACGATCGCCTGGGTCGTTTCGAGGTGGAAGGCGCGAGCCGCGACGAGCGCACCATCCTCTACTCGAACCTGTACCGCCTGTTCCTCTACCCGAACCAGGCCTACGAGAACACCGGCACGAAGGACGCGCCGAAGTGGCAGTACGCCAGCCCGTTCTCGGCCGCGACCGGCGAGAACACGGATACCCACACCGGTGCGCGCATCGTCGACGGCAAGCCCTACGTCAACAACGGCCTGTGGGACACCTATCGCACCGCATGGCCGGCGTACACGCTGTTCACGCCGACCGAAGCGGGCCAGATGATCGACGGCTTCGTGCAGCAGTACCGCGACGGCGGCTACATCGCCCGCTGGACCTCGCCGGGCTACGCCGACCTGATGGTCGGCACCAGCTCGGATGTCGCCTTCGCCGATGCCTGGCTGAAGGGCGTGCGTAACTTCGACGTGGCGAACTTCTACCTGTCGGCGATTCGCAACGCGTCGGCCGTCAGCGACATCAAGGGCGCTGGCCGCAAGGGCATCGAGCGCTCGCTGTTCAACGGCTACACCGACGACAAGGTGCACGAGGGCCTGTCCTGGTCGACCGCCGGCTACATCAACGACTTCGGCATCGCCAACCTTGCCCAGGCGCTCTCCACCGACAGCGCGAACGCGGGCAGCTACAAGAACTACGCCGACGACGCCCAGTGGTACCGCGCCCGCGCGGTCGGCTACGCCAACCTGTTCAGCACCGACACGGGCTTCTTCGTCGCCCGCGACGCCGCGGGCAAGTGGCGCTGGACGGCGAAGGATTTCAGCCCGATCCGCTGGGGCGGCGATTACACCGAAACCAATGCGTGGAACATGGCCTTCGACGCACCGCAGGACGGCGCCGGCCTGGCCGGCCTGTACGGCGGCCGCGAGCAGCTCGGTGCGAAGCTCGATGCGTTCTTCAACGCGCCGGGCAACTTCGACGTGGGTGACTACGGCGACGTGATCCACGAAATGCTCGAGGCACGCGATGTGCGGATGGGCCAGTACGGCCATTCGAACCAGCCTTCGCACCACATCATCTGGATGTATGACGAAGCCGGCCAGCCGTGGAAGACCCAGGACAAGCTGCGCGATGCGATGTCGCGCCTCTACGTCGGCAGCGAAATCGGCCAGGGTTACCCGGGCGATGAAGACAACGGCGAGATGTCGGCGTGGTGGCTGTTCGGTGCGACGGGCTTCTACCCGCTGCGCATGGGCACGCCGGAATACGTGATCGGCGCGCCGTACTTCCCGCACATGACCATCAAGCTGGAGAACGGCGCCACGCTGGACATCAAGGCGCCGGGCGTCAGCGATACCAATCGCTACGTGCAGTCGCTGAAGGTCAACGGCCAGCCGTGGACGAAGCTGACCCTGCCGCACGAGCTGCTGGCCAAGGGCGCGACGCTGGAATTCACCATGGGCCCGGCGCCGTCCAACTGGGGTGCGGGCGCCGACGCGCTGCCGGCATCGATCACGCCCGAAGGCAGCAAGCCGGCACCGTTGCATGACGTGATGCAGGCCGCCGACCTCACCCTCGCCGGCAAGAAGAGCGACACACTGGCGGCCGCCGTGGACAACGATTCCGGTACCGAACTGGCGCTGCCGGCCGGTAAGTCGGTGATCGTCGACCGCCTCGCGAAGTCCGCCACCGTATCGATGTACACGCTGAGCTCCGGCGCCACCGCGACGGCGCCCACCGGCTGGACCGTGGAAGGCTCCGCTGACGGCAAGCACTGGCAGGTCCTCGACCAGCGCCAGGGCGAGGCCTTCCTCTGGCACCGCCAGACCCGTGCCTTCGCCATCGCGAAGCCGGGCGCCTACGCGCACTACCGCATCACGCTCGACAGCAACGGCCCTGCCGCCGTCGCTGAGCTGGAATTGCTCGCGAAGTAATCGCGGCAACAAGGGGCGGCGCGCTACTGGGGAGTAGGCGCGCCACTCAACAGGCGAAACCACCGCCGGCGCAGCGATGCGCCGGCAGGGTGCGTTTGTCTTCAAAAACACCGGATGTATCCACTTTTTGGGAGGAAGGCAGGATGAAGTTGAAGACGTTGAGCCTGGTATTCGCGTCGCTGTTGGCGGCGCCCGCGGCACAGGCCTGGCAGGCCGCCGCGACGCAGGAGGGACAGCAACAGGCTGACGCCACCGGCAAGTCCACGGACCCGCAGGCTGCCCAGGACAGCGCGACGGTGAAGGTGAAGGGCAAGGCGGCATCGTCCGATCCGGACAAGGCTACGCGCATGCAGGCGGTGACCGTCACCGGTTCGCTGATCCCGCGCGCCGAGATCGAAGGCCCCTCGCCGACGATTACCATCACGGCGAAGGACATCGAGCAGAAGGGCTTCGGCAGCACGTTCGAAGCGCTGCGCGCGCTACCCGTCGCCAATGGCTCGGTGCAGGACGGGCAGTTCACCGGCGGTTTCACGCCCGGTGCGAAGACGGTCAGCCTGCTCGGCCTGTCGCCGGAATACACGTTGACGCTGCTCAACGGCCGGCCGATGAACAGCTATCCGCTCGCCTATAACGGCGGCACCAACATCACCGACATCGCCAACATCCCGGTCGGCCTGATCGACCGCATCGACGTACTCACCGGCGGCCAGTCGTCGGTGTATGGTTCCTCCGCGATCGCCGGCGTGGTCAACATCGTCCTGAAGGACCATATCGAAGGCACCCACCTCAACTTCCGCATGGGTGGCTATTCCGACGGTGGCGGCGAGAACCAGCGCCTGCAGCTGAGCAGTGGCCACCGTTGGGGTGACCTCGACGTCTCCGGCGCCATCCAGGTCGAGAAGCAGACCCCGGTGTGGGCCTACCAACGCCACTACATCGATTCGTATTACGACGATCCGACCGGCAAGGGCGCGGTGCCGTCGCGTACCTTCCTGCGTTCGGTCGTGGGTGCCAATGCGCATTACATCGATCCGGGCGCGGACACCTGCGCACCGCTGTCGTACCTCTACGGTGGCAGCACCCAGTACGCCTACCGCGCGGGCAGCACGCTGGGCCATTACTGCGGCACGCCGAACAACGTGAGCTACACGACGCTGAGCAACAAGGAAACCGACGTCAACGGCGGCCTGTTCACGCGTTACCACCTCACCCCGGAAACCGAGCTGTATTCGGACATCCTCTACAGCTACAGCAACCCGACGTATTCCGGTGGCAGCCCGTTCTGGAACCAGACCTTCCTCAACCAGAACACCAACCAGTACGAGACCTGGCAGCGCATCTTCGGACCGGAAGAAGTGGGCCTGGATTCGCAGGACCAGCACGTGTTCACCCACAGCTATAACTTCACCCTGGGTGGCAAGGGCCCGCTGTTCGATACCGGTTTCGACTACGACCTCTACTTCAACCGCTCCGACACGACCCTGGTCCGCAAGTCCACCGACTTCCTGGCCCAGAATGGCGTCGACGACTACTACCTCGGCTCGCAGCTGGGCACGGACCCGGACGGTTATCCGATCTACGCGCCCAACCTGGATCGCCTGTACCAGCCGATCGACCGCACGCTGTTCAACCAGTTCACCGATACCAACCGCGCGGCGTCGCGCTCGTGGAACCAGAACCTCAGCCTGACCCTGACCAACCCGACGCTGTTCACGCTGCCGGCCGGTGACGTGGGCATGGCCTTCATCGCCCAGCGCGGCCACGAGCATTTCCAGAATCGCTCGTCCAGCGAGCTGTCCGACGAAGGCTACTTCCGCGGCCAGGCCGGTTCGACGGTGGCCAAGGGTAGCCGCGACTCGAAGGCGGCGGGCATGGAGTTCCGCATCCCGCTGCTGCAGAGCCTCACCGCCAACATCTCCGGCCGCTACGACAGCTACAGCTACGCGGGCGAGGGCGACGGCAAGCTCACCTACAAGCTGGGCCTGGAATACCGTCCGCTGGACACGCTGCTGTTCCGTGGCAGCTACGCCACGGCGTTCCGCGCGCCGAACATGTTCAACCTGTTCTCGACCCACTCCAGTGGCTACTCGCAGGCGACCGACTACTACCTGTGCCGCCTGGGTGGCTTCAACTCGAGCAACTACGACGAATGCCCGCAGTCGGGCCTGAGCGTGCTGGCCTCGTCCAACGGCAACACCAAGCTGAAGGACATCACGGCCAAGTCGTTCACCTACGGCTTTGTCTGGTCCACCTCGGACAACGCGCTGAGCTGGTCGGTCGATTACAACGCGGTGTTGATCAAGAACGAAGTGCAGACCCTCGGCAACGACGAGATCCTGGAGACGGAAGCCAACTGCCGCCTGGGCGTGTCGGAGAACGGCGAGACCAACTACGACGTCAACTCGCCGACCTGCCAGGAAGTGCTTGGCGAGGTGCAGCGTCGCTCGGCCACCGACGCGGTGAATCCGAACGCCGTGCTCAGCGTCGACACCTACCCGATCAACATCGCGAAGGAGCGCCAGACCGGCATCCAGTCCCAGCTCGATTACCGCTGGCGGGCAGGGCGGTTCGGCGATTTCGTCGCCGGGCTGAGCTACTACGACGCGCTGACCCACACCTTCAAGGAGAAGGCGGGCGATCCGACCTACGACTACCTGTGCTGCGCCAACTCCGACGAGTTCAAGAGCCGGGTCAACGGCAATATCACGTGGACGAAGAACGACTGGAGCGCCACCCTGTACGGGCAGCGCGACGGCCATACGTGGAACAACGCCGGCACGGCGAAGAACCTCGGCCCGTGGATCCGCTGGAACGGTTCGGCGACCTACCGCTTCAACCCGATGGCGTCGCTGACCTTCACGGTCAACAACATGTTCAACAAGCGCCCGCCGAAGGACATCACCAATGGCAACTGGCCGTACTACGACGTGGGTGACTACAACGCACTCGGCCGCGAGCTCTGGGTCCAGATGAACCTCGACTTCGGCAATTAACCCCACCCCAAACTGTCGGGGCGCACCTGCGCGCGACCGGGACCCATGGCTGGTCCCCTGTCGCGCGCAGGCGCGCTCCTACAGGCAATGTGAAGGCCGCCTCAGTCCGTCGGCCGGGCCCTGCTATCATGCGGCCCTGACTTAGGTACCCCTGGGGTTGACGTGCTCGAGATCCTTCTTGCCGGCGGCTGGGCGTTGCTGCCCATCCTGATCTGCTCGCTGGTCGCCCTGGCGATCGTGCTGGAACGCTTCTGGGCCTTGCGCCGTGCGGCCGTGTTGCCGCCGGGCCTGGGCGCGGAAGTGCGTGAATGGGCGCGCGCGTCCCAGCTGGACGCCTCGCACCTGGCCGCCCTGGAAAAGGGTTCGCCGCTGGGTGAGCTGTTCGCCGGCGCGCTGGCCGTGCGCGACCGCCCGCGCGAGATCATCAAGGAACGCATCGAGGACACCGGCCGCCACGTGGTGCACCGGATGGAGCGTTACCTCAACACCCTGGGCACCATCGCCCTGATCGGCCCGCTGCTCGGCCTGCTCGGCACGGTCATCGGCCTGATCCGCATGTTCATGAGCGTCATGGCCGGCGGCATCGGCGATCCGACCAAGATGGCCGGCGGCATCGGCGAGGCGCTGATCTGCACCGCCTTCGGCCTGGTCGTTTCGATCCCGGCCTATGTGCTGCACCGCTATTTCCGCTCGAAGGTCGGCGGTTACGTCGTCCAGATGGAAAAGGAAGCCACCGCGTTGCTGGACGATCTCTCGGCCCGCGCACCGGTCCCGCGTCGCCGTCCGGCGGCGGAAGCCGCCGCGCAGCAGCAGGCCGGCTGAACCATGCGCATCGGTGCCCGCCGCGAGGACGACTTCGAGATCAACGTGATCTCGCTGATCGACGTCCTGCTTACCCTGCTGATGTTCTTCGTGCTCAGCACGACGTTCGTCGAGCACTCGCGCCTCAAGGTCAACCTGCCCAAGGCTGACAGCGAAGCGCGCGATTCCACCGACAACGCGCTGACCCTGGTGGTCGACCGCGAGGGCCATTACTCGGTCGGCAGCGACGAAGTGATGGGCGAGGGCATCGAGCCGCTGAAGGCCGCGATCGAGCGCGTCGCCGGCACCGATCGCGAGCGCCTGGTGGTGATCCGCGCCGATGCCATGACCCCGCACCAGAACGTGGTCCGCGCGATGGACGCGCTGGGCCAGGAAGGCTTCACCCGCCTGTCGATCGCCACCACGCCCACCGAGACGGCGGCAGCGAAGTGAGCGACCGGCAAAAGAAGGTGTCGGTCTGGAATGCCCAGACCTGGGGCACCTACAAGCGCCTGCTCGGCTATACCCGGCGTTTCCGCAGCATGGGCTACATCGCGATCATCGGCATGATCGTCGATCCCATCTGCCTGTCGGTGTTCACCGGTTCGCTCAAGCCGATGATCGACGGCCTGTTCGTCGAGAAGAATCCGGAAACGATTTTCTGGATGCCGATCTGGATCATCGCGATCTTCGCCGTGCGCGGCGTGGCTTCATACGCCACCGACTACGGCATCGCCTATGTCGGTCGCAACGTCGTGCAGGCGATGCGCATCGATGTGTTCGCGGCGTACCTGCGCTTGCCGGCGACCTTCTTCGCCCGCGAACCATCCGGGCAGCAGATCTCGCGCATCACCTACACCAGTGAGCAGGTGGCGGCCGCGTCGGCGGATTCGCTGAAGGTCGCGCTCACCGAGGGCCTGACCGTCGTCGGCATGCTCTGCGTGATGCTTTACCAGAGTGCTTACCTCGCGATGGCGCTGCTGGTGCTGGTGCCTTGCGTGGTCGCGATCGTCACCGTGATCAGCCGTCGCTACCGCAAGATCAGCAAGCGCATCCAGGGCAACATGGGTACGGTGACCAGCGCGGTGGAAGAAGCCGTCGCCGCGAACCGCGAAGTGCGCATCTACGGCGGGCAGGATCGCGAAGCGCTGCGTTTCGGCGAGATCGCCGAGCGCCAGCGGCGCCTCAACCTGAAGGTCTCCGCGACCAGTGCCGCCTCCAGCGCCACCATCCAGACCACCGGCGCGATCGCGCTGGCGACCCTGGTGTTCCTGGCCACGCGCCCGAGCATCCTCTACACGATCAGCCCGGGTATCTTCACCTCGGTCCTGACCGCCATGGGCGGTATGTTGCCTTCGCTCAAGCGCCTGGCCGGCATCCAGGCCAGCCTGCAGAAGGGCGTGACCGCGGCCGAAGACCTGTTCGAGATCATGGACCAGCCGCCGGAAGTGGATCGTGGCACCGTCGTGCTGGAACGCACGAAGGGTGACATCCGCTTCGAGGACATCCACCTCGTATATGAGCGGAACGACCACGTCGCGCTGCGTGGGGTAACCCTGGCCTGCGCACCGGGCACGGTCACGGCGCTGGTTGGCCGTTCGGGTAGCGGCAAGTCGAGCCTGGTCAGCCTGCTGCCGCGGTTCTACGAACCGACCCAGGGCAGCATCCTGGTCGACGGCCGCGACTACACCCAGTACACCCTGCCGTCGCTGCGCAAGCAGATCGCGTGGGTGGGCCAGCACGTGGTGCTGTTCGACGACACCGTCGCCGCGAACATCGCCTATGGCGAGATGGCGGGTGCCAGCGAGGCCGACATCACGGCGGCGGCGCAGGCGGCCAATGCCATGGAATTCATCGAGCGCCTGCCCGAAGGCTTGCAGACGCGGATCGGGCAGGGCGGCAATTCCCTCTCGGGTGGCCAGCGCCAGCGCATCGCGATCGCCCGTGCCATCCTGAAGAACGCGCCGATCCTGGTCCTCGACGAAGCGACCAGTGCGCTCGACACCGAGTCGGAACGGCTTATCCAGGATGCGCTGACCCGGCTGATGCGTGACCGCACTACCCTGGTCATCGCGCACCGCCTGTCGACCATCGAACACGCCGACCAGATCGCGGTGATGGACCAGGGCAGGGTGGTCGAGCTCGGCACCCATCGTGAACTGCTCGACAAGGGTGGCCAGTACGCGGCCCTGCATCGCATGCAGTTCCACGAGCAGGCCACGGCGGGCTAAGCGTGGCCCTCGGCGCGTCGTTGCAGCGACGGTGGTATGCCCCTGGGCAGCCACCGCTTTGGGCGCGTCCGCTGGAGGCGCTCTATGCGAGCGTGGTACGTCGCCGTGCGGACCGGTTCCGCGCCGATCCCTCGAGCGTGGTGCGCCTGTCGGTACCCGTGGTGGTGGTCGGCAACATCACCATCGGTGGCACCGGCAAGACGCCCCTGATCGTCGCCCTGGCGCAGGCCATGACCGAGCGCGGCTTCCGGCCCGGCGTGGTCAGCCGTGGCTACGGCGGCACCGAACGTGGCCCGTACCTGCTCGAAGAGAACGATGATCCGGTGAAGGTCGGCGACGAGCCGTCGCTCATCTGTGCCTACGAGATTCCCGTCGCCATCGGTCGCGAACGTCCCGAAGCGGCGCAGCTGCTGATCGACGCGGGATGCGACCTGATCCTGGCCGACGACGGCCTGCAGCATCACCGGCTCGGCCGCGACGTGGAAATCTGCGTCATCGACGGCGACCGCCGCCTCGGCAACGGTCATCTGCTGCCGGCGGGGCCGTTGCGTGAGCCGGCGGCACGGCTTGGCACGGTCGACTTCATCGTGGTCAACGGCGGCACGCCGCGCGGCGATGAGGTGCCGATGCGGCTCGAAGGCGGCGTGGCGGTGAATCTGAAGGATCCGACGCTGAGTGCGCCGCTGGCTGACTTCGCCGGCCGGCCAGCCCATGCGGTGGCGGGCATCGGCAATCCCTCGCGTTTCTTCGCCAGCCTTGGCGCGCACGGCATCGCCGTCGATGGGCACCCGTTTGCGGACCATCATGCGTTTACCCGCGACGACCTGACGTTTGCGGATGGCTGTCCGGTGCTGATGACCGACAAGGACGCCGTGAAATGCCTGCCGTTCGCCCGCCCGAACTGGTGGCGCGTACCCGTCCGCGCCGTGCTCCCCGAGGCCTTCTGGGACGCCATCGCCACCAGACTCCCCCACCCCCCGTAGGAGCGCGCCTGCGCGCGATTGGGTCCCCTCTATCCCCAATTTCCCCGCAGCGCTCGAACTTGGTCGCACGAAGATCCCTCGGCGCCTACCCTCGCTGCTCAGACAGCGTTCTGGCGTGCGACAGGGAGGGGCTGCTCCGCAGCCCGTTTATCTATTGGCCTGCGGCCGCGCACCGGGTGCCGGGCGGAGGTTCTTGATTCGGCATCCTGCCTCAACAAGAACGGCCGGCCATCGTGGCCGGCCCCCTTCGGGCTTCTTCCGCCCGGCCCCCTCGCCGCCACGAACTCGCCTCGAGGGTAGGCGCCGAGGGCTCTTCCTCACCATGGCGGCAAGGTTGTGTAGGAGCGCGCCTGCGCGCGATGGGGGATTGCCTGAACACGGCAGGTCCCAGCGCCCAGGATCATCATTCCAATCTGATTCGACGGCGTCCGCATGAATCGGTGTACTAGGTCCCATCATCCCCGCTACGTAGGATTTTCGCGCGCAGGCGCGCTCCTACACGAGCTGTGCGGCGCCAAGGGCTGGTCCTGCCAGAACGCCCGAGCGCTAAGGCCAGGGCAACGCGAGACGCCGGGCAGGGCACTAACGGCCATCAACCTGTACGAAATCCGAACCTTGCCATCCCAAGCCAATCACGATTCGGGTACAGTCGCCGGATGCGTCTGATCGCCATACTATTCCTGCTCCTGTTCGCCGCCGCCGGCATCGTATTCGGCGCACTGAACGCCGACCTCGTCCCGTTCGACTTCGGCTTCGCCCGGGGGGCACTACCCAAGGGCGGCGCCATGCTCGGCTTCCTTCTGGTCGGCTGGGTGCTCGGCGGGATCACCGCCTGGGTCGGCACCTCGTTCGCCCACCAGCGCAAGCGCCGCCGAGCCCTCGGTGAGCGCAAGGTAGCCAGCGCGAAGACCGCATGAACCCGATCTGGTTGCTGGCGCTCGTCCCCCCGCTGGCCTTCGCCTGCGGTTGGTGGCTTGCCCGCCGCACCGACGCCAGTCGCTCGGGTGCGCGGGTCAACGAACTCTCCTCGGACTACTTCCGTGGCCTGAACTACCTGCTCAACGAAGAACAGGACAAGGCCCTCGAGGTATTCCTGCGCCTGGCCGAATACAACCGCGACACGGTCGAGACCCACCTCGCGCTGGGCAACCTGTTCCGCAAGCGCGGTGAGGTCGACCGGGCCATTCGCCTGCACCAGCACCTGGTCTCCCGCCAGGGCCTGTCCGACGAAATGAAGACGGTGGCCTTGCTCGAGCTGGGCGAGGACTACATGCGCGCCGGGCTGCTGGACCGTGCGGAGACGTTGTTCTCCGACCTGGTGGCCATGGATGCCCTGGCACCTTCGGCGCTGCGTCATCTCATCGCGATCTACCAGCACGAGCGCGAGTGGCACAAGGCGATCGACCACGCCCGCCGTCTCGAGGCCATGACCAGCGAAGACGAGTCGGCGATGATCGCGCAGTTCTACTGCGAGCTCGCCGAACAGTCCCGCCAGCATGGGGCGCGCAACGAAGCGCGCGACTACATCGGCGAAGCGTTCGCCTGCCAGAAGGATTGCGTGCGCGCGCACATGATCGCGGGCCGGCTGTCGTCCGAAGACGACGACATGCACGCGGCGATCCGCTCGTACGAAGCGGCCATTTCCGCCGACATCGCTTTCGTGCCCGAGATCCTGCCGCCGCTGCTGAACTGCTACGCGCGTTCGCAACAGATGGATCGCGCGGAAAACTTCCTGCGCGAGATCATGACCCGCTATCACGGCATCTCGCCGGTGCTCGCGCTGACCCGTTTGTACGAAGGTCGCGACGGCGAGCGCACGGCGATCGATTTCCTTACCGGCCAGCTGCGCAAGCGGCCGTCGGTGCGTGGCCTGATGGCGCTGATCGACGCGACCATGGACAAGGTCTCTGGCGAAGCGCGCGAAAACTACCTGATCCTGCGTGACCTGACCCGCAAGTTGCTGGAAGGGCAGGCGATGTACCGCTGCAGCCGCTGTGGCTTCGGTGCAAAGGCACATCACTGGCAGTGTCCGAGTTGCAAGAGCTGGGGCACGGTCCGGCCGATCCATGGCGTCGCCAACGAATGATCCCCACGCCCGCCAGCGCCGGATCGTTTGCCGCCGGCTGCCTCGTCATCGCGTTGCTGGTGTCGCTCGGGACGGTCCGGGCGGCCATCGCCTACGCCCAGCGCAGGGGTCTGCTTGACGAACCCGGGCGCCGACGCTCGCATTCCCTGCCCACCCCGCGCGGCGGTGGCATCGGCATCGTACTGGCCGTGCTGGTCAGCATGCCGGCGGCGTTCCTGCTGTTTTCCCCGTTCCCGGGGCCGGGGTAGTTGCCGCCTTCACCGTCGGGGTCATAGCCGTCGCGGCGATCGGCTGGCTGGACGACCACGGATCCTTGCCGATCAAGCCCCGCCTGTTCATCCAGCTCGCCGCGACCCTGCTGTTCTGCGTGGCGGTGGCCTGGCAGACCGCCAGCCTGTGGTGGGCCCTGCCGCTGCTGCTGGCCGGGGTCTGGTGCATCAACCTGCACAACTTCATGGACGGCATCGACGGCATCGCCGCCCTGCAGGCGGTCTTCTTCGGGCTGGCCACCAGCCGGGTCGCCGACAGCGCCGGGGCCCCCCTGGGCATCGCGGTGGCCGCCTCCGCCATGGCCATGGCGGCGCTCGGCTTCTGGTGGTTCAACCGCTCGCCGGCCCGCATTTTCATGGGCGACGTGGGCAGCGCCACGCTGGGCTTCATCGTCTTCGCCCTGACCGCCGTGCTCTGGGCCTGGCGGACGGACCTGCTCTGGCCTGAACTCATCCTGTCGTCGGCATTCGTCATCGACGCAACATTGACGCTGCTCGTGCGAATGCTGCGCGGTGCACGCTGGTACACTCCGCATCGCGAGCACCTGTATCAATGGCTTGTAAGGCGGGGAGAGACCCACACGACGGTATCCGGCTGGTACCTGGTGTGGAACCTCCTCGTCTGTTCGCCCGGCGCATGGATCGCGCTCCGCCACCCGGCGGCCGCGCCCGTATGCTGTGTAGCGGTTTACGTGCTGGGGGCAGCGGCCTGGTGTACTGGCAAGCGTCGATGCTTGCGCCGAAGGGAGCGACATGTTTCTGCGTAAGTTCATAGGCATCATCCACCCCCGCACCGCGGTCGTCGCGCACGACCTTGCGATGGCGGCCCTCGCGTGGTGGATCGCCAAGTCGTTGCGCTATGCACTGATGCCTGACACGGCCGCGGTGACCTACCTGCCGATGGAATTCCCGCTGGTCCTGCTGGTGCAGGGCGCGGTGTTCAACTGGACCGGCCTGTACAAGGGCGTCTGGCGCTTCGCCAGCCTCCCCGACCTCTGGAACATCATCAAGGCCACCGTGATCGGCTCGCTGATCATCGGCCTGGCCATGGTCATGTACGCGCGCCTGGACGGCGTGCCGCGCTCGGTGCTGCTGGTCTACCCGGTGGTGCTGGTGGTGCTGCTCGGCCTGCCGCGACTGAGCTATCGCTTCTGGAAAGACAGCCGGATCGACCTGTTCCAGTCCGCGCCGACCAAGCGCGTGCTGATCGTCGGCGCTGACCGGGCCGGCGACGCGCTGGCCCGCGACCTGCGCCGTGACAGCCGCTACAGCGTAATCGGCTTCGTCGACGACAACATGGCCCTGCGCGGTGCACAGATCGGCGGCACCCCGGTGCTGGGCACGATCGACCAGCTGGCCGAGTTGTCCAAGGCCGTCGCCGTGCAGATGCTGCTGATCGCCGTGCCGGGTGCCACCACGGCGCAGATGCGCCGCATCGTGGCGTTCTGCGAAAGCACCGGCCTGCCGTTCCGTACCGTGCCGCGCCTGGAAGACGTGGTCGCGGGCCGCGCGCAGTTCAACGAGATCAAGGAGGTCGCCATCGAGGACCTGCTCGGCCGCGATGCGGTGGAGCTGGACTGGACGGCGATCCGCGAGAACATCAGCGGCCGCCGCGTGCTGGTCACCGGTGGCGGTGGCTCGATCGGTTCGGAACTGTGCCGACAGGTCGCGCGCCTCGGCGCCGCGTCGCTCACCGTGGTGGAGATGTCCGAGTACAACCTGTACCGGATTGGCCAGGAGCTGACCTCCGCGTACCCCGAGCTGATCTTCAACGGCGTGCTCACCGACGCGCGTGAGACCGTCGCGATCCAGCGCCTGTTCGAAGAGACCCAGCCGCAGATCGTGTTCCATGCCGCTGCCTACAAGCATGTCCCCATGCTGCAGGGCCAGCTCCGCGAAGCGTTCCGCAACAACGTCCAGGGCACCCGTGTGGTGGCCGACGCCGCCGTCCGCTGCGGTGCCGAGACCTTCGTGCTGATCTCCACCGACAAGGCGGTCAACCCGACCTCGGTGATGGGTGCCTGCAAGCGCATGGCCGAGATCTGGTGCCAGAACCTCGCCGCGCACACGTCTACACGTTTCATCACCGTTCGCTTCGGTAACGTGCTGGATTCGGCCGGGTCGGTGGTGCCGTTGTTCCGTCGGCAGATCCGACAGGGCGGTCCGGTGACCATCACCCATCCGGAAATCTCGCGTTACTTCATGACCATCCCGGAAGCCTGCCAGCTGATCCTGCAGGCGGCGACGCTGGGCAAGGGTGGCGAGATCTTCGCGCTGGACATGGGCGACCCGGTGAAGATCCGCGACCTCGCCGAGCAGATGATCCGCCTGGCCGGCAAGCGCCCGGGCTCGGACGTGCAGATCGTCTACACCGGCCTGCGTTCGGGCGAGAAGTTGTTCGAAGAATTGTTCCACCCGCTTGAGAACTACACCAGTACGACTCACGCGAAGATTTTCCAGGCCCAGCACCGCCAGGTGTCGTGGGACCTGCTACAGACGCAGCTGGCACGCGCCGAGGAGGCGGTGCTGGCGTTCGACGAAGAAACCCTGCGCCGGTGCGTGTCGCAACTGTTGCCCTCGTTCCGCTGGAGCGAGTCGCAGTCGGGCAACGTACTGCCGCTCCGCCGCAACGAAAGTGGAGACATCGCATGACCCAACCCCTGCGCACGGTAGTCTTTCCCGTGGCTGGCCTTGGTACTCGCTTCCTTCCCGCGACCAAGGTCGTGGCCAAGGAAATGCTCCCGGTGCTCGACCGACCGTTGATCCAGTACGCCGTGGACGAAGCCGTCGACGCCGGTGCGGACACGCTGGTCTTCGTGACCAACCGCTACAAGCACGCCATCGCCGATTACTTCGACAAGGCGTACGAGCTGGAAGAGAAGCTGGCGGAAAAGAACAAGGATGAGCTGCTCGCCATCCTGCGCGGCATCCTCCCGCGCCACGTGCGCTGCGTGTTCGTGACCCAGCCCGAGGCCCTGGGCCTGGGCGATGCGGTACTGCGTGCCAAGGCCGTTGTGAACGAAGAACGGTTCGGCGTCATGCTGCCCGACGACCTGATCTGGACGAAAAACGGCCGCGGCGCCCTGGGTCAGATGGCCGACCTCGCCCGCAAGGAAGAGGCCGGTGTCATCGCGGTGGAAGAGGTGCCGGAGAAGGACACCGACAAGTACGGCGTGGTGAAGGTCAGCGAGCAGATCAACGAGCGCACCGGCCGGATCGAGCACATGGTGGAGAAGCCGAAGCCGGCCGACGCACCGTCGAACCTCGCCGTGGTGGGCCGTTACGTGCTGCCGTGCGAGATCTTCGAGTACCTGGAGAAGACGACGCCGGGCGCCGGTGGCGAAATCCAGCTCACCGACGCGATCGAAAACCTGCTCAAGGACAACGGCAAGGTGCTGTCGTACAAGTTCGAAGGCACCCGCTTCGACTGCGGCAACAAGGCCGGCCTCGTCCGCGCCACCCTCGCGATGGCGCTGGAAGATCCCAAGCTCGCCCCGATCGTCCGCGAATACGCCGCCAAATAAAGACTGTCCTGTAGGAGCGCGCCTGCGCGCGAAAGGGGCCATCGTCGACCCGATCGTCGACCCCGGCGTGGCCCCCCATCGCGCGCAGGCGCGCTCCTACATGCATCAGGCTTCCTCAGCGAATCGGCAGCGTCGCCAGAAACTTAGGCCGCTGGAACGCCTCGACCTTCTGCTCCACCCCATAAGCGATCCCGATCAACGTCGGCTCGCTCCACTTCGAACCGAAAAACACCACGCCCACCGGCAGCTCATGCGCGAACGCCACGGGCAGGGTGATCGACGGATAGCCCGCGATCGCCGCCGGTGCGGACACGCCGCCGACCGTCGGGTCGCCGCTGACCACGTGGTCGCCCAGCACCAGGTCGTTGACGAAGGCCGGGCCCCAGCTCGGCGCGAGCAGTGCGTCCAGGTGGTCCTTCGCCAACGCCGCATCGATACCTTCCGGGCCGGCGAGGCGCTTGTTCTTCTCGACGATCGTCTTGTATTCCGGATCGTCCAGGTCCTTCTTCGCCTGCGCCTGCAGGAACAGCTCCTGGCCGAACCACGGCATCTCCTGGTCCTTGTGCGCCTCGTTGAAGGCGATCAGGTCCGCCAGCGTCTTCATCGGCTGGTTGGGGCGCGTGGCGAGGTAGGCCGCGATGTCGTGCCTGAACTCGTAGAGCAACACGTCGAGCTCGTGCTCGCTCAGCTCCTTCAGGTGCGGGATCTCGACGTTATCGACGACCACCGCGCCCTGCGCCTTGAGCAAGGCGATCGTCTTTTCCAGCGCGGCGTCGGCATTGGGCTCGATGCCGGCCAGCTGGCGGACCACGCCGATGCGCTTGCCGCGCAGCGCGTTCGGGTCGAGGAACTTCGTGTAGTCGGTGGCATGCTTGTCGGCGTCCTTCGTCGCCGGATCGGATGGGTCGCTGCCGGCGATGGCGCCAAGCACCGCGGCGGCATCGGCCACGCTGCGTGCCATCGGCCCCGCCGTGTCCTGGCTGTGCGAGATGGGGATGATGCCGGTGCGGCTGACCAGGCCGACGGTGGGTTTGATCCCGACCAGGCCGGTCATCGACGCGGGGCAGATGATCGAGCCGTCGGTTTCGCTGCCGATCGCGACCGTGGCCAGGCCAGCGGCCACCGCGCTGCCGGAACCGGCGCTGGAACCGCAGGCGTTGCGATCGAGCACGTAAGGATTGACGGTGAGCCCGCCGCGTCCCGTCCAGCCGCTGGTGGCGTGGCTGGAGCGCATGTTCGCCCACTCGCTGAGGTTGGTCTTGCCCAGGATGATCGCCCCGGCCTTGCGCAGCCGTGCGGCGACCGCCGAATCCTTCGGCGCCGTCGAGCCGGCGAGGGCAAGTGAGCCCGCCGTGGTCTGCATCCTGTCGCCGGTGTCGATGTTGTCCTTGAGCAGGATCGGGATACCCGCGAGGGCACCCTTGCCACGTGCCTTGCCGGCGATGGCCAGCGCATCGGGATTGGTCTCGAGCACGGCGTTGATGCGCGGGCCGGCCTTGTCGAGGCGCGCGATCCGATCGAGGAACAGCGAGGTGACGCCCGTGGGGGTGAGCTCGCCGCGTGCGTAGGCCTGCTTCAGCGTGGCGATGGACGCATAGGCATCGTCCTTGCCGGCATCGCGCGCATGCGCGGCGAAGGGCAGGGCGAGTGCCAGGGCGATGGCAAGCGTGCGGTGGTGGCGATGCGGCATAACGTCTCTCCCCGGTGGACGCTCCGATAATATCCAAGCCAACCGGCAGCGTGTGGCTATACTCCGGTCGTCACCCAAGGTGAGACCCAGGGAGCTGGCGATGCGACGTTGTTGGGGATGGATCGTGCTGGCCGCGCTGTCGTTCGCGGCACGCGCGCAGGATGCGGCGCCGGTGCCGGACACGCTCCAGCAGCGCATCGCCGCGTGTACCAGCTGCCACGGCGCGCATGGCGAGGGTGGCGACAACGGTTTCAATCCGCGCTTGGCCGGCAAGCCCGCTGGGTATCTCGCGCGACAGATGCAGGATTTCCAGAAGGGCCTGCGCCACTACGAGATCATGGAATACATGGTCGCCCCGCTGGACGAGGCCTACATCCACGAGATCGCCGCGTACTTCGCGGCCCAGGATGTTCCCTACGCGACGCACCCGACGCCGCGGATGACCGCCGCCGCCGTGGCCCGGGGCGAACAGCTGGTGACCCGGGGCGATGCCGCGAAGGGCGTGCCTGCCTGCATGGCCTGCCACGGCCCGAACCTCACCGGCGTGCAACCGGACATCCCGGGGCTGGTCGGCCTGCCGTACGACTACATCAGCGCGCAACTGGGCGCATGGCGTACCGACACCCGAAGCACCACCGCGCCGGACTGCATGGCAACCGTGGTCAGCCACCTCACCGATGCCGACATCAGCGCCGTTTCCGCATGGCTGGCCTCGCGCCCGGTCCCACCCGACGCGCACGCGGAACCACCCGGCAGCGTGAAGCCGCCACTGCACTGCGGCGTGCTGGGAGGCTGACCCATGAAAACGAGCCTCTCCCTCGCTATCTTCCTCATCGCGTCGCTCGTCTGTAGGAGCGCGCCCGCGCGCGACCCCATCACTGAAGGCCGCTACCTGATAACCGCCGGCGACTGCGCCTCCTGCCACACCGCCCGCAACGGCACGCCGATGGCCGGCGGCCGCGTGGTGCCGACCCCATTCGGTGCGATCCCATCGCCCAACCTCACCCCCGATCGCGAGACCGGCCTGGGCGCGTGGAGCGCCGACGATTTCTACCAGGCCCTGCACAGCGGCAAGGCCCACGACGGCACGTCGTTGTACCCGGCATTCCCGTTCACCTCGTACACGAAGGTGACGCGCGCCGACAGCGACGCCATGTTCGCCTACCTGCACTCGCTGCCCGCGGTGAAGAACCCGGCAACCGACAACACGCTGCGCTGGCCATACCGCGTGCGCACGCTGATGGCGACGTGGCGACTGATGTATTTCGACGAAGGCGAGTACCAGCCGGACCCGAAGCAATCCGCCGCGTGGAATCGTGGCGCCTACCTCGTCCAGGGCCTCGGCCATTGCAACGAGTGCCACGCGAAGCGCAACAGCTTCGGCGCGATGGTGACCGACCCCTTCCTCGCCGGTGGCGTCGTCCCCGTGCAGAACTGGTACGCGCCGGACCTCTCCATGGGCAAGGGCGGAGGGCTAGCCGGATGGAGCGAAGCCGACGTGGTGGCCTTGCTGAAGACCGGCCGTTCGCCGAAGGGTACGGCACTGGGGCCGATGGCCGAAGTCGTGCTGAAGAGCACGCAGTACCTGACCGACGCCGACCTGGCGGCGATGGCGACCTACATGAAGTCACTGCCGGCACGCGATCCGCAAGCGCAACGCGAATCGGCCGCGGATGCCGACGTCCTCGCGAAGTCGGGCCAGAAAATCTACGCGCAGCGTTGCGCGGATTGCCACGGTGCGGACGGCCGAGGGAAGGGCGATGCGTATCCGCCGTTGGACGGGAACGTCTCGGTGGTCGAGCCGACCGGCATCAATGCGATACGCGTGGTGCTATCCGGCGGCTTCGCGCCCGCGACGGCAGCTCAACAACGACCGTATTCCATGCCGCCGTTCTCTCAGGTGCTGGGCGATGACGATGCGGCCGCGGTGGTGACGTATATCCGCCAGGCCTGGTCGAACCGTGCACCGTCCGTGTCGCCGGGTGACGTGCGCGCCTATCGCTCGACGCCGGGTGCACCCTGACGCGTGACCTCGTCGGCCATCGCCTGCCATGTCGCGAGGTTCCACGACCCTCGCGCCTGGCCTGACGGTGACGGCAAGACCCATGCGCGGGCGCCACCGAACGTCGCGGGCTGCGCGCCGATCGCGGTGCGTTTGCCCAGCGCGGCGATGCCCGCATGCTTGCTGGTGAACGCGATGGCCCGCGGCGCGAACCGTTCGATCTTCCGGCGTAGCGCGTCGACGTCGAACGCGTCGGACGGCAACTGGTTGTCGTTGCCGTGATGGAACTTGGCCAGGTCGGTGAAGCCGATGCCGAAACCGATCATCAGTGGATATTCGGCAGGGGCGAGAAGCCGCGGCGTCAGTCCCACCGCATGCACGGCACGCCAGAACATGTTGCCGGGATGGGCGTAATACGCGCCGTCACGGGCTGAGCGCGTACCGGCCGCCGTCCCGCAGAACACGAGGCGCAGGCCGGGCTGCAGGACATCGGGAAGCACGTGCCGTGAGGAATCGACGTCACTCATGCGGGCTACTTTAACCTGCGTTTGATGCACCACAACAAATTCTCGACATCCGGGGTCTTAGGGTAGGTGCCCATGAACCCTTCCGACTGGATGCCCGATATAACGCATCCGTGGACGCGTTTTGCGCTGGTGGTCGCCATCGCGCTTGCCGTCGCGGGCCTTGTCCACCGCGTGGTCGACGTATTGTTGCGTCGGCTCGCGAGACGCCATCCCATGGGCGCGAGCATCGTCGCCCGGGCGAACGCACCGCTGGAGGCGATCGTGCCGCTGGCCATGGTGCTGGTCGCGTTCCGCGCATCACCCGACGAACCGGCGCGGGTCATCGACGGGCTCGAGCATGTCGTCGCGATCGCCCTGGTCGGTGCCTGCACATGGTTCCTGGTCCGCTGCGTGGGCGCGCTGGAAGCCACGGTATCGCGCTTCAACCCGATCGACCTGGAGGACAACCTGCGTGCCCGGCGCCTGCAGACCCAGGTCCGCGTGCTAAGCCGCACGGCGATGGTGGTGCTGGTCGTGCTCGGCATCGGCGTCGCGCTGATGACGTTCCCCAGCGTTCGCCAGTTCGGCGCAAGCCTGCTTGCATCGGCCGGCATCGCCGGGCTTGCGGTGGGCTTGGCGGCGAAGCCGGTGCTGGGCAACCTCATCGCCGGCATCCAGATCGCCCTGACCCAGCCGATCCGCATCGACGACGTAGTGATCGTCGAAGGCGAATGGGGCAAGGTCGAGGAAATCACCAGCACCTACGTCGTGGTGAAGATCTGGGACGAACGCCGGATGATCGTGCCCCTGCAATACTTCATCGAAACCCCGTTCCAGAACTGGACGCGGACCTCGTCGCAGATCCTCGGCTCGGTGCTGCTCTGGTTCGACTACGGCCTGCCGCTGGAACCGCTGCGCGCCGAGATGGAACGCCTGTGCAAGTCCGCCCCCGAGTGGGACGGCCGGGTCATGGTGATGCAAGTGGTCGACAGCAACGACAAGTCCATGCAGGTCCGCGCCCTGATGAGCTCAGCCAACTCCGGCAAGTCGTTCGACCTGCGCTGCAAGGTCCGCGAAGGCCTCATCGCCTTCGTCCGGCGCGAGTTTCCCGCCTACCTCCCACGCTTCCGCGGCGACATCGAAAACGACATCCGCGAACCCGCCAACGCCTGACCCCCAAGCCGACGCTCCCCCCGCCTGCACGTTGCCGCTCCCCGTGTAGGAGCGCGCCTGTAGTGGTCAAGTCCCCATGGACCACGCCGTAGGCGTTTTATGCCGCCAGCCACTCGAAGGTGGCTGGCGGCACGTCGTTTAGCCGCGAGTGCGGCCGCTGCTGGTCGTAATAGATCAGGAAGCTAGAGAAGTCCTTCGTGGCCTCGTCGAACGTCGCGTAGCCACTGGTCGGCATCCATTCGTGTTTCAGGGTGTGGAAGAAGCGTTCGACGACAGCGTTATCCCAGCAGTTTCCGCGGCGACTCATGCTCTGCCGGATGGATCGCCGGGCGAGGAAGTCGACGAATCGTTGCGCGCTGTACTGGCAGCCCTGGTCGGAGTGGAACAGCAGTGGCTCCTGCGGTTGCCGGTGCGCCAGTGCCAGCTCCAGAGCCTGCTCGGCCAGGTAGGCATCGGCCATCGAGCCGGTTGCCCAGCCCACGATGCGCCGGGAAAACAGGTCCATCACGATGGCGATATACAGCCATCGCCGCCTAACCCGAACCTGCGTGATGTCACCGGCCCAGGCCACATCCGGCGCGGCAGGATCAAACTCGCGATTGAGGTCGTTGTCGGCCACGATGGCTGGCTTGGTCGCTCGTCGATAGTGGGCGTACGGGCGGCGCCGACGCTTCAGGCCCAGCTGTTTGATCAGGGTCCGGGCCCTGTAGCGACCAACGTCATGGCCCTGATTACGCAAGCTCGCCGACAGCCGGCGCGACCCCAGACTGCATCGCCCCTGCTCGTGTAACGTCCGCGCAGCCTTGGCTAGCACCGGCTCGATCGTCCGCTCGCGTTGCTCGCGCCGCCCGGCGTAGTAGCTGCTGCGGGACACGCCCGCCACCGCGCAAGCCCGTCTTACCGGGATCGTGCCCCTCGCCGCATCTACCGCTTGCGTGACCAGCCAGACGGCGGATTTTGGAGAAGGGCATCGAATTTTTTTAGGAATTCGACCTCGCCCTCCAACTGGGCAACGCGTTTGCGAAGCGCGGCCATTTCCTTGTCCTGCTCGGCCTTGCCAGGGGGATGGCTCCGACGCTCGCGCTCGGCAGCGACCCAGCGCCTGAGCGCAGTGGGACCCAGCCCAAACATCTTGCACACAGCCAACACCGGCTGCCCCTGGTCCACCACCAGGCGTACGGCTTCCTTCTGCACAGAAGGGTCTACAACTCGATATCCCATGGATCACCTCGGTAGAAAGTGTGCTCCTACCTCGTGGTCCATGGGAATTAGGCCACTACAGCCTGCGCGCGAAAGCTCTTCCATGCCCCAATCCATCCCAACAGCACCCCCACGAAAGATTCCAAAAACCCACCCATGCTAGCGTCCGGCCAACGCCACCAGGCAACCGGAGCCCGCCATGTCCTTCACCGACCACACCCCCGAACAGGCAGCGCGCCGCTGGTTCGCCAAAAGCCTCGACGACCTCGGCCACGCCGAACGCCACCTGCTCGGCCACCTGGTGCAACGCAAGCTGGTCACGGAAAACATCAATGAGTCATTCGTCGACGACATGAGCTTCGGCGAACGCCTCGCCGACAAGGTCTCGCGCTTCGGCGGTTCCTGGACCTTCATCCTGGTGTTCGCGTTCATCCTCGCCGCGTGGACGGGCCTGAATTCCTACGTGTTGCACAAGCCGTTCGATCCGTATCCCTACATCTTCCTCAACCTGCTGCTGTCGATGCTCGCGGCGATCCAGGCCCCGGTGATCATGATGAGCCAGAACCGCCAGGCGGCGAAGGACCGGCTCGATGCGACCAACGATTACAAGGTGAACCTGAAGGCGGAGATCGAGATCATGGGCTTGCACGAGAAGCTGGACCAGATGCGCAACGACCAGCTACAGCAGATGCTGATGAAGCAGCAGGAGCAGATCGACCTGCTGCTGAAGCTGGTCCGCGAGCGAGGAGAGTAGGAGCGCGCCTGCGCGCGATTGGGGTGTCCTCTATCTCCAACCTCACCGCAGCGCTCGGGCGTGGTCGCAGGACAGCCCTCGGTGCCTACCCTCGCTGCTCAGACAGCGTTCTGGCGTGCGAAAAGGAGGGGCTGCTCCGCAGCCCGTTTCCTTATCGGCCTACGGCCGCGCACCGGGCGCCGGGCGGAGGTTTCTGACTCGACTCCTGTCTCGGCAGAAACGGCCGGCCATCGTGGCCGGCCCCCTGCGGGCTTTTCCCGCCCGCCCCCCTCGCCGCCACGAACTCGCCTCGAGGGTAGGCACCGAGGGCTGTCTTCATCCGTGTCGCGAACTGGGGTGGACGGCACGGTAATGGCACCCCTGGCGCCACGCCGGCTCTTGTAGGAGCGCGCCCGCGCGCGAACCCTCAGCATGGCATCAGGCGAATGAGTCGATGCATTGATGCAGCCCAGCGGTTCACCCGACGACATCGTTGTTCATGGGCCAACGGCCAGCACCCTCGGCACTAATCGAAACCACTCGACCATCTGGCGAACAAGCCAGGGCACGTCTACGACGCGATTCGAGGACCCTCGCGCGGGTCGGTGAGCCATGTCCCTGCATCATCGCGCTGTTGGCTGTTCGCGCGCAGACGCGCTCCTACATAAGGCGCCGGCCGTTGCCGTGGCTGTCCCATCCAGCTCGCGGCAAGGATGAAGAGAGCCCTCGGTGCCTACCCTCGAGGCGAGTTCCGCACAAGCGAGCGCCCGTAGGGCAATCAAATACATGGGCCGCGGCCGCGGCCAACCTTATCGAGCGCGGAGGACCTGTCTGAGCAGCGAGGGTAGGCACCGAGGGCTGTCCTGCGGCCACGCCAGAGCGCCGCGCGGACGACATCGCGCGCAGGCGCGCTCCTACAGGGCGGTGGTTCGGCCGGAGGCCGTGAGGGCATGCGCCGCGAAGTGGCGAACCGCTGCATAAAAAAAGCCCGGCAGTGCCGGGCTTTTTTCGTACCGCGTGGATCGCGTGGCTTAGCCGCGCGACGCCTTCTTGCGGTCCTGCTCCGTCAGGTGCTTCTTGCGCATGCGGATTTCCTTCGGGGTGACTTCGACCAGCTCGTCGTCGTCGATGAAGTCCAGCGCCTGCTCAAGCGTGAACTTCGTCGCCGGCGTCAGCTGGATCGCATCGTCCTTACCCGAGGCACGCATGTTCGTCAGCGGCTTCGGCTTGATCGCATTCACGGTCAGGTCGTTGTCCTTCGCGTGGATACCGATCAGCTGGCCTTCGTACACCGAATCGCCTTCAGCGGCGAACAGCTTGCCACGCTCCTGCAGCGGTCCAAGCGAGTAAGCCGGCGTGTTACCCGGGGCGTTGGCGATCATCACGCCGTTCTGGCGCTTCGCGATCGGCGCCGGGGTGTACGGACCGTAGTGCTTGAACACGTGGAACAGCAGGCCCGAACCCTGGGTCAGGGTCTTGAACTGGTTCTGGAAGCCGATCAGGCCACGCGCCGGGATTTCATACTCAAGGCGCACGCGACCCTGGCCATCCGAGACCATGTTCTTCAGGTCACCCTTGCGGATGCCCAGGCGCTCCATCACGCCACCCTGGTGGATCTCTTCGATGTCGATCACCAGCTCTTCGATCGGCTCCATCTTCTGGCCGTCGATTTCCTTAAGGATGACTTCCGGACGCGACACGGCCAGCTCGTAGCCTTCGCGACGCATGTTTTCGATCAGCACCGAAAGATGCAGTTCGCCGCGGCCCGAGACCAGGAACTTGTCGGCGTCCGAACCGTCTTCCACGCGCAGGGCCACGTTGTGGACCTTCTCGCGGTCAAGGCGCTCGCGCAGCTGGCGGCTGGTCAGGAACTTGCCACCCGAGAGATCCTTGTTGCCGACGAACGGCGAGTTGTTGACCTGGAAGGTCATGCTGATCATCGGCTCGTCGACGCTCAGCGGCGGCAGCGCTTCCGGGTTGTCCAGAGCGGTGACGGTGTCCGAGATGGTCAGGTCGGGGATGCCCGAGATGGCGACGATGTCGCCCGCTTCGGCGGTGTCCTGCTCGATGCGCTCGAGGCCGAGGAAGCCCAGCACCTGGACGATCTTGCCCTGGCGCTTCTTGCCGTGGCGGTCGATCACGGCGACCGGCATGCCCTTCTTCAGGGTGCCGCGCTGGATGCGGCCGATGCCGATGACGCCGACGAAGTTGTTGTAGTCCAGCTGGCTGATGCGCATCTGGAAGGCACCTTCCGGATCCACGTCCGGCTTCGGCGCGTGCTTCATGATCGCTTCGTAAAGCGGGGTCATGTCGCCTTCGCGCACGTTCTCGTCAAGCGAGGCGTAGCCGTTCAGGGCCGAGGCGTAGACGATCGGGAAATCCATCTGCTCGTCGGTGGCGCCGAGCTTTGCAAAGAGGTCCCACACCTGCTCGACGACCCACTCAGGACGCGCGCCCGGACGGTCGACCTTGTTGACGACGACGACCGGCTTGAAGCCCATCGCGAACGCCTTCTGGGTCACGAAGCGGGTCTGCGGCATCGGGCCGTCCATCGCGTCGACCAGGATCAGCACGGTGTCGACCATCGAGAGCACGCGCTCGACTTCGCCGCCGAAGTCAGCATGTCCCGGGGTGTCGACGATGTTGATGCGGTTCTTCGCGCCGGTCTTCTTGTCTTCCCAGGTGATGGCCGTGTTCTTGGCCAGGATCGTGATGCCACGCTCCTTTTCCTGGTCGTTCGAATCCATCACTCGCTCGGCGAGGACGGTACGCTCGTTGAGCGTGCCCGACTGCTTCAGCAGCTGATCGACGAGGGTGGTCTTGCCATGGTCGACGTGGGCGACGATGGCGATGTTGCGCAGGAATTCGATGGACATGCGTCGTGCACCGGCTTCACAGCCGGGCGGCCTCTTTGGGATGGGAAGCCGCCGATTATAAAGAGTTTTTCAAACTTTCGCATGACGTCGCCCGGACCCCCTCCGGACACCGCCCGCGACCCACGCCAGGCCGCCCGCGGAGGAGGCCCCCACGCCCCCTCCGCGAACGCCCCTCAAGGCTCGATCGCCTCGGCCTGGCAGGTCGCCGGCAGGTATTTCGCCTCGATCCCCTCGGCGGCGCAGCGCCAGGAAATCGCCTTGCCCTCGACCACGGGGGTCAGCACCAGCTGGCCGCTTGCCAGCTTGGCGTTGGCCTTGTGCGGCGGGGTGGCGTCGAAGGTCGCGACGATTTCCCCGCCCGGGCCCACTTCCACGCTGCCCAGGTAGTCGTCGGCGAGGGTTTCCGGCTTGCCCAGGCCAGCGGCGGCGTTGCTGGCCGGGAACTTGCCGGTCGCCAGGCGGCGCTCGGCCACGGCCTTCTTCACCGGCTCCAGGGCGAGCACGCCATGGTCGATTTCCGAGCGGATGGTGTAGACCTGGTATTGCGGGACGGCGATGGCCGCGATGATCGCCACCGTGCCGATCGCCGCCATGCCGCTGGCACCACCGCCGGCGCCGGCGAGCTCGACCGGCGACTGCTCGTAGGTGAGCGACAGGGCCACGGTTTCCTTGTCGACCTCGAGCCCGCCGCCGACCACGCCCTTGTCGGGCAGGCCAAGCGTATGGGCCGAGGGCAGGGCCGAGATGTCGCCGTCGGCGCCGAACATGCCGGTCACCACCTGGAGGATCGCCAGGTAGGTGTAGTAGGCATCGCGCTGGGCGCCGTGGCTGGTCGCCGCGAAGCCGGCCACGGTGCGCTGGCCCTGGAAGGCATGCGCCTTGAACCAGTCTTCCATCGAGCTGTCCGGGCCCGCCGCCACGCGATCGGACAAGGCTTGCGGGACTTTGGCGAAGATCGCCCAGTCGCCTTCCTCGGTCCACCACGCGCGGCCGTTCGAACGGCCCAGCACGCGCATCATGTTGCGGAACTCGGGTGGCAGGTTCGGCTGGGCCACGTCGTCGGCGGCGTTGGGCGCAGCCAGCCAGTGCACCTCGGCACCGTCGACCTTGACCGTGCCGGTCTTCCAGCCGAACTGGGCGTTCTGGGCCAGGCGATCGTGCCAGGCCTTCCAGTCGCGCACGCGGACGGCCGTGTAGGTGCCGACATCGTCGGCGAAGAACACGTACTCCGGGCCGAACCAGCTGAAGTAGTCGGTCGGCGCCATGTGCAGGCGCTTTTGCAGGGTGTCGCCGAAGTCGTGGATCTTCTTCGCGCCGTCCGGCCCGAAGTCGAGGTTCACGTTACCCGCCATGGTCTTCCAGGCCTCCGCGGTCGGCGCGGCCACGGTGAAGGCCCAGCGGGCCTCGCCCACGCTCTTGAACGTCGGCGAGAACGAGGTCGGGGCGAAGTACTGCAGCAGGCGGGCCTGCGGCGAGTGCACGAGGAACTGCAGCTGGCCGCGCCCGTTGACCGTGCCGGCACCGAAGGCGATCGCATCGGCCTTGGCGGCGAAATCGGACGGGAGCTTGCCCAGCGGCGAGTCGCCGGCCTGCGCGGCCGCGACGGCACCGATCCCGCGCACGGTCACCCAGCCGAAGAAGCCTTCACCCGAGGTGTCGATGCGGGCTTCCAGCGCGCCCAGCAGCGGCGGTGCGGTCGACGCGTCGGCCTTGCCGATGTCCGCGCTGAGGGCGGTGAGTGCGGCGTTATCCATCGGCTTGCCGTTCGGCATCGGCACCGCGCTCGCGACCCACAGCCGATGCTGGGTGGCATCGTAGTGGACCGCGGCGGCACCGCTGGCGAGCATGCCGTTACCCTGTGCATCCAGCGGCGCCTGCAGCAACGGCTGCTCGCCGCCGAGGCCGGCGAGGCGCGCATTCAGGGCGGCGACGTTCGGGAAATCCAGCACCGCCGTGGCCACCGCTCGCGACGAAGGCGACGGGATGCCCAGCGGATCGATCAGCGCGATTTCAACGGGCGAGCGCAGGTCGCCGAACAGCAGGTTGAGCGCCGGTGCCAGCTTGAGGTCGGCGAGCAGCTTGTCGCTGGCCAGGGCATGGCGCACGTTGTCGATCGCATCCAGGTGCGCCTTGGTCGACAGCGCGGCATCGAGCGGCCGGCCATTCGGTACGCCGTGCAGCATGCCCCACGGCGAAGGAATGCGCAGGTAGGCGACCGTTTGCGCCGGGAGGTGCTGGCGGAGCCATGCGGGCGTCGACAGCGTGGCCTGGGCCGCGGCGATGGCCTTCGGGTCGGCGGCGGGCGCCTCGTCTTTCTTGTGGCAGGCCACCAGGCCCAACGCGGCGGAAATGGCTGCGGAAAGCAGCACGGTACGACGGGCAATCATTGCTCGGTATCCCCTGGGTTCATCCGGCTCCTGCCGGGAAGCCGGAGGATAGCAGTGGCATGGGGAATTCAGGATACTGCGAGCCACCGCACCGGGCTGGCATGGTCGTTCCGCGGAAGAGGGGGGTTTAGATGCGAATGTCGAACATCGGGCAGGCCCTGGGCCTGTTCGTGCTTGGTTGCTTGCCTTGCCTGTCCCATGCGTCCGCCGCACCGGGTGCGGATGGGTTCATCCAGCGCGCCGATGTCGTGCTGGCCGCGAGCAAGGCGGCGGGCGCGCCGTTACCCACATCGGATGCCAGGGTGGTGGCCTTGCTTGCTGCCACGACGGACCAGGCCGTCTACGGCGATGCGCCAGTCACCGGCGCCGATCTCCAGAAGGTCCTGAATGTCACCGCGAAGGGCTCCGAGGTGATGGACCTCTATATGCAAGATGGCCGCAGCCAACCTCCTTCCGTGGACGAGGTGATAGCGACCAACGAAAAATACCAGGACCTGCTGGCTGCGTTACTGGCCCTTGCCGCCCACGATGGCGGACGTGGGATCAAGGCGATGACGATGCGGGTGGCCTCGGAAAGCGCATCCGGACGTGCGGCCGACATGGCGACGTTGGGGCGGATCCGCCTCGGCATTGCCCACCTGTTCGCCCGGCTCGTCCATACCCCGTCGGCGCGCACCGGGGTATCCCCGGCCAACCGGGCCATCATCCTCGAAGCGGTCGTTGACGAAGCGCCGACCGTGTCGGCGGGGCTTACGCTGGCCGAGCGAAAGGACGTGTTCGCAGTCGCCGACGACGCGGCGCGCCGCGGGCCGCCGGAAGAGCGCGTAACCTTCGCCAGGATCGCGCAGGCATTCGGTGACTCTACCTGTACGGGGTTTTGCACGTACGGTCACTGACATCACGGAACTTTGGCACAGGGACTTCGCCGAATGAACGCACGTGCTCGCCCGACCGGCCGCTGGGCCGTCCTCATCGCAGGAAGCCTCATCGCCGCCGCCAGCGCAGCGTGCCTCCTCATAGCACGCGTACCGCTCGCGCCAGCGACGCACGACGCGCCGGGCGACGGACCTTACCTGTGGTCGAGCGACACGTTCGGCAGCGTCTACCACCGGCTCGGCCAGCGCGTCGACAAGGATCCGGCCGCCCTGCACGCGGTGCGCCACGCGGCGGCTGCCTGTACAGGCAACGTGTGGTTGGACTGGATGCGCCGGCGCAGCTTCTCGCCGAGCGAAAAGGCCTTTCGTCGCTGGCAGGCGTCGTATTGCAACAGCCGCCCACAGGACGGGTGGGCCAGAATGTATGAGACCGGCGAGTGGATCGACCTCAAGGTCCGCCACCCCCGCTGGTCGGTGGTGGTCGGCGCCGGGAACGTGCCGCCCGATTTCTACGACGCATTGCCGCGGGATGCGCCGCCGCCCGATATCCGCCTGGCCCAGATGGTTCTGGCCAACGACCTGAAACATCGTGCGCCGTGGTCGTTCGGCCGCGACCTCGCCGTGGGCCCGGCTAGGCATGCCAGGCTGGGGGACTACCAGCGCGCAGCCCTGCAGTTGCTCGAATGCGACCTGGTCGGCGGCTGCGGCATCAACGGGGTGCTCGCGTTCGAAACCTGTCGTCGCGAGCACGCGTGCCGCATGGGCATCTCGATGGCCGACATCCTTTGGCGCCGGTACACGCCCGACGAGATGGCCGTGATCGAAGCGTTGCACCAACGCTTGCTCGCGCAGCGGGCTGACTACGCCAACAGCCATGCGGGCCGACGCCGGGACATACCGCGGCCTTCGCGACGCATGGTGGCAGCGGCGAATGCGAAGCGTGAGACGTACCAGGCGTGGGAGGCGCGATGGAACGCCGCGCACGTGGGGCGCATCAGCAAGCGGCGCGCCCATGCGTCGACGCCGGGATCTGGAACATAGCGCTCAGCACGTGGCATGTCGCCGCGCCACCACGTCCCCGATGATGCGCAGCGCCTCGGCGCGGGTATCGATGCGAGCGAAGTCCGCGGCCAGCATGGCTGCGCGTTCGCGGTAGGCGGGGTCGTCCAGTACGCGGCGCACGGCACCGAGCAGGTTGGCCACGCCCGGGCGGTTGGTGCGCAGGTCGATCCCCGCGCCCGACCAGGCAATCCGCGCGGCCACGTCCGCCTTGTCCTCGGTAAGGCCGGCGACGACGATCGGGATGCCGAACGACAGGGCCTGGTTCACGCTGTTGTAGCCGCCGTTGGTCACCAGCACGTCGACTTTCGGCAGCAGCCATTCGAAGGGCAGGTAACTGGCGACGCGGGCATTCGCCGGCAGGTGCGAGCCCAGCGACTCCACGCGCCGGCCACCCGTGGTCACTACGACGAGCAGGTCGGGCGCGTTGGCCAGTGCCGCGAGCGTCGGCTGGACGAGCGCGCCGAAGTCGGCATTGGACAGCGTGCCCTGCGTGACCAGCACGACCTTGCGCGCGCCATGGAGGTCATCGGCCCACACGGGCAGGGGTGCCTGGCCCGGGGTGATCGGCAGGGCACCGATGAAGTGGAGCTGCGGCGGCAGGTCGCTGCGTGGGTATTCGAAAGCGGGCACGCTCAGCTGCAGGTGGGCGTCGGGCAGGCAGGTCACGGCATCCAGCACGTCCATCGGCAGTGACGGCGCACCGGCGGCATGCAGGCAGGCGTCGAGGTGCGCGGCGAACGGGCGCGTAAACACCTCGTCCAGCTCATCCGCCACCACGCCGTAGGCGCAGCGGTCGGCGTCGTTGCGCGCGGGCGGGAAACCCAGGTTGCAGGGGCCGCGATCGTCGCGGCGCCACATCAGGTAGGTCGTCCCGCAGGCGACGACCGCCGGCCGTCGCGGATGGTCGTTCAGCAGCATCGGCAGGATGCCCATGCACAGGTTGTCGGCGACGATCAGGTCCGCGTCGAAATGCTTCAGCAGCGCGGTAAGCGCACGGTGCTGCGGGGCGAGCGGATCGGCGAAGACCCGCTGGAAGTAGAACAGTGTCATCGCCGGGCCGGGCTCGAGCCGGTCGAACTCCGGATAGGCACGCGCCATGTCGCTGGCGTCGATGTCGATCTCGGACGGGAAGGGGACAAAGCGGGCACCGATGCGCTCGATGCGATCGCGAAAGTGACTCGCCGACAGGGCGACGACTTCGTGGCCCTCGTCGACCAGCATGCGCCCGATCGCAAGCACGGCGTTGAGATGGCCCAGCAAGGGGACCGAAGTAAGGATGACTTTCAAGGGAAACCTCCGTGTTACCGCCACGGCCGGCATGGCGTGGCGTGATGTCCGGCGGACAGTCTACGAAGGCATCGCGAAAAGCGCCGTCAGCCAAAACCGACAGCTTGTGTAGGAGCGCGCCTGCGCGCGATGCACGACGGCTAGCCCGGGACCCACTCCAGCTTGCATCGCAACCGGTTCCAGCGTCGAAAAGGACGGCGTGTAGCAACACGCCGTCCGACGCCCCAAGTGTCATAATCGACGTGCGATAGACGGACAAAGCGAGGTCCAGCTATCGCAAGCGCCTTTGATCAACGATGGCGTCAGGTTGCCATGGAGGCCCAGTGCACATCACCTTGTAGGCTGGGCGGAATTGGGCTGGAAATGAACCCATCATTCGCCGCGCTCGAAAACGCCATGCTCGCTACGAGGCGGTCGAGATCAGTCGACAGGCTGCCGAACGCTTTCGGCGACTCCATCATGGCGTTGACGTCATCCGCGGACCACGCTGTGCCGTCAGCAAAGCGGATCTCGTCCACACGATATCGGGAACCGTAAAAGTAATCGAGGACGCGTAGACGCTCTTTCCCATCTGGCATGTAGATCTCCAGGTCCGTGCCCACGCGCTTCACAGTGACCTCTCCGGGAGCAACACCTTCGCGGAATTGGATGACATCGTGGCGACCGACACTGGAATCGTCGTTGTTGATAGTGGTGTTTCCATCGCCCAGTCCGAAGATGTAGGTGTCCGAGCCCGCATCGCCATAGAGGATTGCGCCTTCCGGGCCACCATAGAGCACGTCGTCACCGTCGCCGCCATGTAGTTCGTCGATGCCGGTGCCGCCTTCGAGGTAATCGTTGCCGGCATTGCCGTAAAGCTTATCGTCGCCTGCGCCACCCATCAGATGGTCATCCGAGTCGTAGCCGAGGAGCGTGTCGTTGCCGTCGGTTGACTTGAGGACCATGGGCTTGATGTCGTCATAGGTCCAAACGGAACCGTCTGCAAAGTGGATCTCGTCCACGCGATAACGTGAGCTGTAAAAGTAATCGAGGACGCGTAGACGCTCTTTCCCACCTGGCATGTAGATCTCCAGGTCCGTGCCCACGCGCTTCGCAGTGACCTCTCCGGGATTAACACCTTCGCGGAACCGAATAATATCGTGGCGACCGACACTGGAATCGTCGTTGTTGATAGTGGTGTTTCCATCGCCCAGTCCGAAGATGTAAGTGTCCGAGCCCGCATCGCCATAGAGGATTGCGCCTCCCGGGCCACCATAGAGCACGTCGTCACCGTCGCCGCCATGTAGCTCGTCGATGCCGGTGCCGCCTTCGAGGTAATCATTGCCGGCATTGCCGTAAAGCTTATCGTCGCCTTCGCCACCCATCAGATGGTCATCCGAGTCGTAGCCGAGGAGCGTGTCGTTGCCGTCGGTGGGGGCAAGCACCATGGACTTTACGTCGTCATAGGTCCAAACAGAGCCGTCTGCAAAGTGGATCTCGTCCACGCGATAACGTGAGCTGTAAAAGTAATCGAGGACGCGTAGACGCTCTTTCCCACCTGGCATGTAGATCTCCAGGTCCGTGCCCACGCGCTTCACAGTGACCTCTCCGGGAGCAACACCTTCGCGGAATTGGATGATATCGTGGCGACCGACACTGGAATCGTCGTTGTTGATAGTGGTGTTTCCATCGCCCAGTCCGAAGATGTAGGTGTCCGAGCCCGCATCGCCATAGAGGATTGCGCCTTCCGGGCCACCATAGAGCACGTCGTCACCGTCGCCGCCATGTAGTTCGTCGATGCCGGTGCCGCCTTCGAGGTAATCGTTGCCGGCATTGCCGTAAAGCTTATCGTCGCCTGCGCCACCCATCAGATGGTCATCCGAGTCGTAGCCGAGGAGCGTGTCGTTGCCGTCGGTTGACTTGAGGACCATGGGCTTGACGTCGTCATAGGTCCAAACGGAACCGTCTGCAAAGTGGATCTCGTCCACGCGATAACGTGAGCCGTAAAAGTAATCGAGGACGCGCAGACGCTCTTTCCCACCTGGCATGTAGATCTCCAGATCCGTGCCCACGCGCTTCACAGTGACCTCTCCAGGATTAACACTGTCGCGGAACCGGATAATATCGCGGCGACCGACATTGGAATCGTCGTTGTTGATAGTGGTGTTTCCATCGCCCAGTCCGAAGATGTAGGTGTCCGAGCCTGCATCGCCATAGAGGATTGCGCCTCCCGGGCCGCCATAGAGCACGTCGTCACCGTCGCCGCCATGTAGCTCGTCGATGCCGGTGCCGCCTTCGAGGTAATCATTGCCGGCATTGCCGTAAAGCTTATCGTCGCCTTCGCCACCCATCAGATGGTCATCCGAGTCGTAGCCGAGGAGCGTGTCGTTGCCGTCGGTGGGGGCAAGCACCATGGACTTTACGTCGTCGTAGGTCCAAACGGATCCGTCCGCGAAGCGAATGGCGATGCGATTACCTTCTCGCGAGAAATAGTTCGTGATCTCAATAGAGTCTTTCGTATCGCGGACGTAAAGATACAGATTCTCGGTCCAGCTCGGGCCGCGACGAACAAAAATGTCTGAAGGCTGGATATCGTCGCGAAACTGCAGGGTATCGTGTAAATTTCCACTGGCGTCGCTATTGACGATAGTGTCCTCGCCGTCACCGCGACCGAAGATGTAGGTATCAGCACCATCGCCACCTTCCAGATGGTCGTTGCCTGCGCCGCCAATCAGGACGTCGTTTCCGTTTCCTCCATAAAGCGAGTCGTTGCCGTCCTGGCCCCAGATGAAGTCATCACCGTCCTCGCCGTAGAGTTTGTCGTTGCCGCCCATGCCAAGAATGAGGTCGTGACCGGAGCCGGTGCTGAGGTTGGAGGCGGAGCTGCCATCCACGACGAGACGCCCGAGCCCGGTCAGCTCCGAGTTCAGGAGCGATGCTTGCGCCGGAGTGAGTCTCTTGATCCAGTCCTCAAGGAGCGGAACCAGATTGCCGACATCGAAGGTCTTCAACGACCGCGTGAACTCCACAGCGTCCAAAATCGCCGTGGATGGGTCGACGGCCGCGACATCCGCGAGGCGCGCGATCACCCGGCGGTAGTCTGCAGCGACAACGTCTCCCGAAAGCGAAATGTCCACGACATCCGCGTAGGCCTTCAGCCGCGTCTGCAGGAGCAGGCTCGACTCGATGGATTTCGCTAGCTCTGCGTAGGATGCGTCAAGCAAGGCGAGGGGATCTGCGGGAATGGGAAGATCAGCCTCGCTGATCACTGCCTCGCCATTGCGTACCGCCACAGTGCACAGGACGGTATTCGCGCCAATGCGCACCAGAACTTTCGCGGTGCTCGACGTCATCGATTGCACCGTGAATTCCAGGAAGGCTTGCCCGTTGAACGATTCCAGCAGGTTCAGCTTTGCCAGTCGGTCGCGTAGCAACGCCTGGGCAGGCGTTGGCGCCTTGCTTGCGGTCTCCCAGCTGAAGGCAAAGTGGAAATTTATGCCATCGCGATCCAGCTCATCAATTCGCTGCTCGAATGGCTTGAAGCCCTCACCCGTGGCCGCCCACGCTGCGATGATCCGCCCCACGAGTTCATGCTGCTCCCGGGGGCTCTTCGTCGCTACGTACGATTGAAGGAGCGTTCGCAGCTCTTGACTGAGCATGGCGGCCTCCCGCAGCTCACGAACAAGCCCCGATCCCTGGAGCGTGGGGAGGCCCCGCGCACCGTCGTCGAGCTCGATCTTGTTGTTGTGCTCGCTATAGAACGGATTGCTTTCAAGATCCACGTCCGCGGCGGTGCTCTGGTTGCCATTCACCTCGCCCTCGCTGCCGTCGTCCCGGATGAATGAGCCGGTGGCACTGATGAGGTTTCCGTTGCTGTCCTGGTTGGCTTCCTTGGATTTCAGGACGATGGCGGCGATGTGATGTTCCGATAGCGTCTTCAGCTCATTCGCCTGGGCAATGCCATCGTGATTCAAGTCTTGCCACACGCGCACGCTCGAGAACATGTCATCCTTCTCGTCAAACATGCCATCGCCGTTGCTATCGAGGTCTGCCAGTGCGTCGAAGCCATTGCGCGCCTTGCTGCCGTCGCGCTTGACCGTATCGACGCCAAACAGTTCTGAGCCGTTGTCGATCTGGCCATTGCCATTGCGGTCTAGCACAAGGAAGCCGTCGTCACGTTTGATCCAGCCAGTGCCGGTCTTGACGCCGTCGCCGTCGAAGTCGAAGAGGACGCCTTCGTCCACGCCGAGGGTCTCGATGCCGTCGCCGTCGAGGTCGAGAGTCAGGGGGTCGATGCGGCGGATGAGATTGAGTGCCGCCAGGAAGCGGTCGTTCGAAACAGCATTAAACTCAATGTTTGCGCCAAATGCTTTCAGGAACTCGGCCCATACCCCGCTCAGTTCGGACGTTACTGAGTCGATTGCATCCCGCCCGAGTTTCCCCAGAGCTTCCCATTGCTTCTCGTCGACAAGGGCATCGAGGCCCTTGGATCCTGCTAGCGCGAATCCGATGATCGTCAAAGCTCTCCCAGGAGGAGAGGCTTGGGCCATCATCGCCACGATCCCTCCGACGGACGTAGCGACGCGTCCGACGACTATGCTGCCTAAGGCCTTTGCGACGTCCTTGTCCTCGCCATATGCGAGCGCCGCACCAAGTTCAGCTGCGTCAAACAATGAGCCAGCGTTCTTTGCGAGAAATCGAACGGCACCGCTATCGCCGACTTGCGCAGCAAGCATGCGCGTACGTTCGCTCGCATAGGTCTTAAGCGTTGATGCTGCGCTAGCATGCGACGCTGACAAGGTTCCTATCAGCTCTTTGCTGGCGCCTGCCTCGGCCGCGAAGTATGTTGCCGACTTGAGGTCTCCGGCGGCTCTATACTGTTCGGCCAGCCATTCCAACCTCTTTATCTCGTACGCATGCATGGCTTTCAGGGCCTCTACGCGCGCAGACTGCGTGTCGACGCCTAACGACGTTTGTTTCTCAAACTCCTTGATGTATTCACTGTACCCAGTTACGTATGCTGTGCCGGAATCCTTGATCGCGGTCCAGAGATCGTCGTCCATCTTGATTGTATCGTCCATATCTTTCCTTCCTAGTTTTGGCCTTATTTGGCCGTTTTTCTTCGCCGTTCTTTTAGGATCTCTACAGGCTTAGAGACGACGAGTGTGATGCATAGGCTCAGTGACAGAACGAGCGAGAACACGAATGCGTCATGAGCCGCTTGATATTGCTCCGCGAGCTCCATTAGTCCCCGGAAACGGAGTTGAGTTTGTCCGGGGTCGTCCGATGCACCGGTTCGTATGTAGAGTGCTAGCACCAGTAGCGGCGTAGTGCCGGCGACAATGAGCCAGGAGAATGGTGGATCTTCTTTGTCCTTCAACTTGCGTAAACCGATTGCATATCGGATGTAGATGGGTATCGCCAGCGTATAAAAGGCCAGTGATGCTGAAGGCCTCAAAGAAGCGCGCGTGAGGTCAGATCGGATGCGTACCGAGAAACAGCTTCCGAAAATGTCGATCAGTCCGAGCGGGTCGCCGAAGAAAGAGTAGACTCGGGCAGCAATGCTTGGCGCGGCGAACAAAAACAATAGAAGTGCATTGCTTCGAATCTTTTCCGGTGCTGGTTGATTTGGCATAAGCCTTTGCCTCGTGATTATGAAGTCACTAGTCGTGCTCACATCTTGCTCAGTTCCTACGATGTTGGTTGCCGACTAGTCGTTTATGCTGTCGTGCACCGTGTACCGTGCAGAATGCATGCGAGCGTGGCGGTGGGGCGCTTCGGTAGCTAGTTGGGTGACTCGCTTTTGACGCACGCAATGTTGGCCGTTGCTTGGGGCCTTGACGCGGCGCTTAATCGATGGACTTGAGTATCCATGCCGCGACCACGGCGATTCCGAGTGCGAGAATGAACATGAAAGAACCAGCGAGTAGTACATATGCGAGGTTGAATTGTTCAATCAGCGGTGTGATGAAGAGTCGTCTCTTCGCTGGCGCATTCGGCTGCCCGTAGCGTGGAATGAAGAGAAATGCGGACATGAGTGATGCTAGAAACGCTCCCTGCGCTGCGTTTTTTATGGTCAGAGGCTTGTTGCTTGAGCCGATCGCCTTAACCAACTGCAGTAGTGCAAAAGGAAGGAGCGCAAGCTGAGTCGCGAAATGTGCTGCGAGCTCCGCGCGCCGTAGGGGCTTCGCTTCGAATGCGTTGATTAGTCCGTAGGGTTGTAGGCCGGAAAGGAAATCGAAAGTAACGCCGCAGCTTATGCAGAACTCAACGATAGCGAACGCCGCAAGAGGCAGGATCAACAGTCTCGCCCAAGTCAGCCGATTTGTGTCAGGAATGCAATTAGTTTCGTGCTTAGTCATAACTCATTCTTCCTTGGCATTTTGGTCCTACGGAACGGTGCCGATAATTGGCGCACAACAACGATGAGAATTGCTGATGATCCTATGTTCGCGGAACAAAATAGGAGGGAGAAGATGACGTCACTACTCATCACGATTCGAGAGTTTGTGGAGTAGCTATCGATCGGCTTTTCTGGTTTGGAGGATGGAATGTAGGCGGCGTGCACCATCGCCGCCGAGTACATCGCGACGATGAGCCACGGGAGAAATCCGACTCGGTGCTTCTGAGGCCTAGTCTGAAAAATGTTGATCGTCCAGGCGAGCTGCAGGGGCGCCGCTATTGCGTAAGCAACGGCGATGGCAGATGGCGTGATGTAATCACCCGTGGGAAGAGCTTGCGTATGAACCAAATGAGATTTGAGATAGGCGATGGGCGTTCCGATAGTTAGAGTCGCTACATAGGCCCTGGCTAGTAGCAGTGGCCCGAGGAGGACGGCACTCGCAGGTCCGATCCGCCGAGACCAAGGAGTGGGTTGATCTATTGATTGCACTCGGTGTCCCGTTTGCGGCGTCCTTGGAGTCCCGCCGAGATGCGGTCGCGTGTGATCGCTCATCGCTCTCGTGCAGAATCGTGGATATGTTCCTGCAGCGGACTCAGCAGGTAGTCGAGCACACGTCGTCGCCCGGTTTTCACTTCGGCTGTAACTGTCATCCCTGGCGTAAGCGAAACGGCAACGCCATCAATGTCCAGGAGTGCGGAGTCGATCCGGATACGCGCCGGAAAAACGAGTCCTAGCTTCTCGTCCTGTACGGCGTCGTGCGAGACAGACGCGACGCTTCCGAGCACAAATCCGTAGCGCGTGTAAGGAAAGGTCTCGATTTTCACCGTCACCGGTTGCCCGGGCCTCAGGAAACCGATGTCCTGATTGAGCACAGTGGCTTCGACCTCCAAGGGGTCATCCTGGGGAACCACGGTCATCAGGGCCTGGCCAGGGGTAACGACGCCACCCACCGTGTGTACGGCGAGCTGTTGCACCGTTCCGTCGACGGGCGAAGTCAGGTGAAGCTGGCGAATGCGCTGCTCCGCGTTTGCCAGGTCTTGCGCGTACTGCGCGGCGCTTTCCTGCGCCTGGCGGAGCTGGTCCGCAGCCTCCTGACGGGTCGTGCTGATGTGGGCCTGCAGATCGCGGTAAGCGGCATCCTCTGCCGCCTTCAGTTCCTTGTGGCGGCTCATCTGAGCCTCCGCAATGCGCGCGGCGTCCACGCGTTCCTGTTCCCGTTGCAGGAATTCATGCCGTGACACGTGGCCCTTCGTGACCAGCTTGCCAGTGTCCTCCGACCGCTGGCGGCTGATGTCCGCACTGGTCGCGAGTGCGTGGATCTGGCCCTTGGCACTCGCTGCTTCCCTGCGTCGCTGCTTCAGGACAGCTTCCAGTACCTGCTTGTTGGCGACGTACTGCGCGTAGTCCAGCTGGGCCAGGTCGGCGGCGACTTCGTCCCGATAGGGGCCAGGCTGGATCGTGGTCCCATCCAGCCCTGAAAGAAGAAGCGCCTTTCGTTCGGCCATGTGCCCCGCGGCCACGAGGGCCTCTGAAGCCTTTGTTCGTTCCGTAGTCGCGCTTGTGTCATCGAGGTCGATGAGTGGCTGACCCATGCGCACGGTGTCACCGTCGGCTACGTAGACATGGCGGACTGACGCCGTTTCCATGGGCTGGATGGTTTTGCTGCGCGTCGTGGCGACGATGCGGCCAGGGGCGCTCGCGACGATGTCCATCTTTCCGAGATAGCTCCAGCCGAGGGCGACACAGAAAATCGCAGCCAAAGTAGCGGCGAGAGTGCGTGCGGTAACGGATACCGGCCGCTCGATCAACTCGAGGTGGGCAGGAAGGAATTCGATCTCGGCAGCCCTGCGGGCCGAGGGGCGGGAGATTCGCACGGGTACGGTCACGCGGCACCCCCCTGGAGCGCGTGCAATCGTGCATATACACCGCCAGCGTGCTTAAGCAAAATGTCGTGGGTTCCATCCTCGACGATCTGCCCACGTTCCATGACCACGATCCTGTCGGCCCGCCGGACAGTAGATAGCCTGTGGGCGATGATCAACACAGTTCGGCCACGGCAGATGGAGCGCATGTTGGCCATGACGGCGTGCTCCGACTCGTAGTCGAGCGCGCTCGTGGCTTCGTCGAAGATAAGGATGCGTGGGTCGGCCATCAGGGCGCGCGCGATGGCTACGCGCTGCCGCTGGCCGCCCGATAGAGACCCCCCGCGTTCGCCCACATGGGTGTCATAACCTTCGGGTAGTTCAAGGATAAAGTCGTGCGCACCCGCCAGGCGCGCGGCGGCCATCACACGCTCGAGCGACGCGCCCGGGTCGCCTAGGGCGATGTTCTCGCGAACGCTACGGCCGAAGAGAAAGTTCTCCTGGAGCACGACACCGATCTGGCGGCGCAGCCAGGTCGGATCGACCATCGCGATGTCCTGTCCGTCAATGAGCACCCGCCCGCGCTCGGGTACATAGAGGCGCTGGACGAGCTTGGTCAGGGTGCTCTTCCCGGAGCCCGAGCGGCCCACGATGCCGATGACCTCGCCCGGGGCGACCCTCAGGTCGACGCCAGCCAGGATTTCGGGTCCGTCGGGTCGATAGCGAAAGCTCGTCCGTTCGAAGGTGATCTTGCCCTTGATGGCGGCCGGGACAACGCTGCTGCCTGCCTGTTCGGTTGGCATGTTGAGCACGTCGCCGAGACGTTTGACCGAAATACCCACCTGTTGGAAGTCTTGCCACAGCTGGGCGAGCCTGACGACAGGCGCGGCGACCTGGCCGGACAGCATGTTGAAGGCGATCAACTGGCCAACCGTCAGGTCGCCCTCGATAACCAACCGTGCGCCCACGTAGAGCAGGGTGACGGCCACGGTCTTCTGGATCAGCTGAATACCCTGTTGCCCGAGATTGGCGCGACGGACAACGGTCAGGGAGGCGCTGACGTAAGCCGCCAGTTGCATGTCCCACGTACGGGTCATGCGAGGTGCGGTCGCCGTAGCCTTGATTGTGCCAATGCCGGTCATGGCTTCGACCAGGAACGACTGATTCTCGGCTCCCCTGGCGAACTTTTCGTCAAGGCCGCGACGCAGGCCTGGTGTGATCACGGCCGACCACCCGCCGTAGAGCATCATCGAAATGACCACGATCAGCGTCAGCCAGCCGCTGTAGGTGACCATGACCGCGAGAAAGACCACGGTGAAGAACAGGTCGAGCAGAGCCGTCAGTGCCTGTCCCGTCAGAAAGTTGCGGATGTTCTCCAGCTCACGGACGCGAGCGACCGTCTCACCGACACGGCGCGATTCGAAATAGGCGAGGGGTAGGGCGAGCACGTGCCTGAACAGCCGGGCGCCGAGCTCAACATCGATCTTGCTGGTCGTATGGGCGAGGATGTAGGCGCGCAGGCCCGATAACATCACTTCGAACAACGCGATCGCGCCGATACCCAGAGCCACGACGTCGAGCGTGCTGACCGTGCGATGGACCAGCACCTTGTCCATCACGACCTGGAAAAGCAAGGGCGTCATCAGGGCAAATGCCTGCACGAACAGCGACGCCACGATCACCTCCGCGAACAGGCGGCGATATTTCATCACGGCTGGAACGAACCAGCGCAGGTCGAATCGGGCACCCTTGCCAGTCACGCGCTGCCGGGAGGCAACCAACAGGATTCGGCCAACGTACTGGTCGAGGAACACGTCGCGCGGCAGGGTGCGTGCGCGCTGCTCGGCCAGGTCATAAGCGACAACCGTGTCGCCTTCCAGCTTTGACAGGATCACGTGCGCACCGTTCGCCATGAGTGCAATTGCGGGCAGCGGCGCTTTTTCCAGTCGCCCGGCCGGCTGGTCGACGAATCGAGCTTTCAACCCCAGTTTCCTGGCGGCGAGCAGGGTGGCGGTCTCGTCGAGGCGCTCGCCGTGGCCGTAGGTGTGCGCGAGTTCAGCGGGGTTGGCTGCTACACCATGGTAGCGGGCGAGGAGGACGAGTCCTGCGAGTAGGTAGTCGACGCTGAGCGCGTCAACGCGCGCCTGTTCCGGCTTTGATGCCTTGGCTGCTTCCTGCAATGTGATGCTCCCGATCTGCCCGTACCGCCAGCTCGTGGCTAGCGCTCCCCGTGATCGGAGAGCTGGAAATGGTGTCAGGCAGATGTGGCGCCGTATATAGAAGAAATCTCAATTCGATTGGTTTGTGATGGTGTGATCAATTTTTTCGCGATGAGCGTTACTTCTATTGTTCGCAGTGTGTGTGCGTGTTAGGCGTCGCGCGACAGCTTGTGTAGGAGCGCGCCTGCGCGCGATGCACCTGGTCCGGGTTGGCAAATCCGCTATCCGGGATCGATCGTGCATTCAACGGGCGATGTGCGGTGCGTTTGCGACCTGGGTGCGGTGGTTTTCAGTGGGACCGCATCATCGGTCGCGCGCGGGCGCGCTCCTACAGGGGGGCGGGGGCTTAGAGCAGGTTGACCTGTTGGGTCGCGGTGTACCAGAGCAGGCCGTAGTGCGCGTAGGGGAAGGTGTAGCTGGCCGTTTCGCCCTGGATCTGCGAGGTGTGCACGCCGTAGACGTAGCACGAGTAGTAGCAGTTGATCTCGTCCGAGTAGGATTTGAACGAATACATCTTCGCGCCGAAGCGATGTCCCTGGATGCCGTTGAGGAACGGGCTGCCGATCGACAGGCCCCAGGCGCCGCAGGTGGTGGTCGCCACGTTGGCCGGGTAGAGGCCGCAGGCGTACAGGCCGTGGAAGGCACCGGCGATGCCGATGAAGGTGTTCACCGAGGTCGACGCGCCGATCCGGTCGATCACGCGCGCGGCGAGCGTGGCGCCCATCGAATGGCCGATGACGTCGATCTTGCCGGTGCACGACGAGGCCAGCGCATCGACGATGGCGTTCTGCACCGGCGTCTCCTCGCTGCCCTGGTGGTCGTTGCACGCGGCGCACAGACCGTTACCCCAGCTGGGCGCGAAGATCTGCCCCTCGGTGTAACCACGCTGGATGAGCAGGTCGTGGGTGGCCTGGAAGTCGGACGGACTTCCCGTATTGCCGTGCACCAGCACGACGGAATCCACGCAGGCGGCGTGGGCGGTACCGCACAGGAGCAACAGCAGGGCGAACAGCGACGTGACGAAACGCATGGCTTGCCTCCGTGGTGTACGCCCGGTCAGACCACCCCGAGCGCGTAGTAAGCGACGATCGCCACGAAGACCGCGAGGGTCTTGATGACGGTGATCGCGAAAATGTCGCGGTACGACTGGCGGTGGGTCAGGCCGGTGACCGCGAGCAGGGTGATCACCGCGCCGTTGTGCGGCAGGGTGTCCATGCCGCCGGACGCCATCGCGGCGATCCGGTGCAGCACCTCCATCGGGATGCCGACCGCCTGCGCGTTCTGGATGAAGTCGTGCCCCATCGCCGCCAGCGCGATGCTCAGCCCGCCCGACGCCGAGCCGGTGATGCCGGCCAGCGCCGTGACCGACACCGCCTCGTTCACCAGCGTGTTGGGAATGGCGTGCAGCGCGTCGGCCACGCTGCGGAAGCCGGGCAGGGCGGCGATCACCGCGCCGAAGCCGTACTCCGACGCCGTGTTCATCGACGCCAGCAACGCACCGCCCACGGCCGCCTTGCTGCCCTCGGCGAAGCGCTGGCGTACCGGGCGCCAGGCGAAGGCCAGCACGCAGAGGATGCCGACCAGCAGCGCGCCTTCGACCGCCCAGATCGCCGCCACCTTCGCCACCTCCTGGACCACGGGCGGTGCATCGCCCACCACGGTGGGGGCAAAGGCCTGCGTGGTGCCGTAGACGCGCGGGATCAGCACGGTCAGCAGCTTGTTGGCCACGCCGACGAGCACCAGCGGCAGCAGCGCCACCAGCGGATGGGCGAGTCGTTCGCCGGTGAACGGCGCCGGTTCGTTGGCCAGGTCGTCGCCGTAGCCCTCGCCGGCGACCTGCGCCGCGCGACGACGGCGCTCCAGGTAGAGCAGGCCGACGACGAGGATGAATACCGATCCCAGCGTGCCGAGCCAGGGCGCCGCCCAGGTGTCGGTGCCGAAAAAGGCCGTCGGGATGATGTTCTGGATCTGCGGCGTACCCGGCAGCGAGTCCATGGTGAAGGTAAACGCACCCAGCGCGATGGTGCCCGGGATCAGCCGCTTCGGGATGCGCGCCTGGCGGAACAGCTCGGCGGCGAACGGGTAGACGGCGAAGACCACGACGAACAGCGAGACGCCGCCGTAGGTGAGCAGGGCGCAGACCAGCACGATCGACAGGATCGCCCGCTTCTCGCCGAGCAGGCCGATGGTCCCGGCGACGATGGCGCGGGAGAACCCGGACAGTTCGATCAGCTTGCCGAACACCGCGCCCAGCATGAAGACCGGAAAGTACAGCTTGAGGAAGCCGACCATCTTGTCCATGAACAGGCCGGTGAACATCGGCGCGACCAGGCCCGGGTCGGTCAGCAGCACCGCGCCCAGCGCGGCCACCGGGGCGAACAGGATCACGCTGTAGCCGCGATAGGCCACGAACATGAGGAAGGCCAGCGCGGCCAGCACGATAAGCAATGCCATTGGAGCGGTCGTCCCCGGATACGGCGCATGCCGCCGTCGTGGGGGGCGAGTATCCGCAGGCTTGCTGGCGCGGGGCACTGTACCAAGGTACAAGTGCCTGTCCCTGCGCACCCTTCCTATGCTTCGTGTCATTCGGCGCCGAGGCGGTGCCGTACTGGGGTTCACACGGGGGATGTCCATGAAGCACGCACCGCTGACGCTGGCGATCGGCCTTGCACTCGGTTTCGCCGCCACGCTGCCCGCGATGGCACAGGATGCCGGGTCTTCCGCCACGGCGGCCACGCAGCAGACCGAGGCTGGCAAGAAGAAGCAGGACGCGACGCAGTTGCAGGAAGTGACCGTGAGCGCGCGTCGCCGAGACGAGTCGCTGGAGAAAGTGCCGGTCGCCGTCAGCGCCTTCAGCGAGGACGACATGAAGGACCTGCAGGCGACCAGCATCGACGGCCTGCAGGGTGCGGTGCCCAACATGAACATCGTCCAGGGCCGTGGTTCGTCGTCCTCGGTGAACATCTTCATCCGCGGCATCGGCCAGCCCGACGCCCTGCAGACGTTCGATCCGGGCGTCGGCATGTACGTCGACGACGTGTACTACTCGCGCATCCAGGGGGCGCTGATCAGCCTGTTCGACGTCGAGCAGGTGGAAGTGTTGCGTGGCCCGCAGGGCACCCTGTACGGAAAGAATTCCACGGGTGGCGCGGTCAAGGTGGTGACGAAGAACCCGTCGAGCACGCCGGAAGGCTCGGTCGAGGCGACGTTCGGCAATTACGGCCGGCGCGAAGGCCGCTTCTATGGTTCCACCCCGCTGGACAAGGATGGCGTGTGGTCGGCCTCGCTGGCGGGCGCGGTCACCCGCAACGACGGCTACGTACACGATTACGCGGGTCGAGACTTCAACGACGACGACACCAAATCGGTGCGCGGCAAGCTGCGCTTCCATCCGTCGGACGCGTTCGACGGCGTGCTGACCCTCGACTACACGAAGATGGATACGGCCCTGACCCTGGGCCAGCCGGTCTCGGCGCTGACCCGCACGGACCTCGCCTTCGGCACGGTGACCCTGCTGCAGCCGAACCTGGACGAGAAGTACAACTTCCACAGCCAGACCTCGTTCCCGCCAGGCAAGGGCCAGGAGCTCACGCACAAGGGCGTGGCGCTGAACATGAACTGGAAGCTGTCCGACCAGTGGAACCTGAAGAGCATCACGGCCTACCGCAAGCTGGACAGCGATTCGTACATCGACATCGATGCCTCGCAGTACCAGCTCGGCGACGTGTTCGTCGGCTTCCGCCAGAAGCAGTTCAGCCAGGAGCTGCAACTGGGCTTCGACAACGGCAGCAACGTGCAGGGTACCTTCGGTGCGTACTTCCTGCGCGAGAACGTGCCGTCCACGCAGTACGCGTACGCCGACGACCTGTTCGCGCTGGCCGGACGCCCGATCGATTTCCTGCGCAGCATCGGCGATGACCTCACCACCAAGAGCTACGCCGGCTTCGCCCACGTGAACTGGGAATTCGTGCCGAGCTGGACGCTTGCCGCCGGCATCCGCTACAGCAAGGAAAGCAAGGACTACGACCGCACCACCAGCACCTTCTGGGGCGTGCCGTTCGCCGCGCTGGACGAAACGGTCGCCTTCCACGGGAACAAGGACTGGGCGGCGTGGACGCCGACGGTAAGCCTGCAGAAGCAGTTCAGCCCGCAGGCCATGTGGTACGTGTCGGCGAGCCGTGGCTTCAAGTCCGGCGGCTTCAACGGCCGCGCGAACTCCACCGCGGAAGCGGCCACGGCGAAGTTCGACCCGGAATACGTGTGGACCTACGAAACCGGGTTGAAGCTGCGCAGCGTGGATAACCGCCTGCAGGCCAACCTCGCCGCGTTCCACAGCGACTACAAGGACTTCCAGGCACGCGTGTCGGAGATCCAGAACCCGGGTTCGATCACCCCGACCTTCGCCTTCCCGGTGATCAACGCCGCGAAGCTGAAGATGGATGGCTTCGAGGCCGAAGGCGTGGCGTTGCTGGGTGAAGGCACGCGGCTGAGCAGCCAGGTGGGCTACCTTAAGGCGAAGTACGACCGCTTCGACGATGCGCGGTCGGATCCGTCCAACCCGCAGTACAACCCGACCCTGCACGACCACGTGCCGTTCTCGCCGAAGTGGACCGCGCGCATCGCCGCCTCGCAGACCTTCAACCTGGCCGGTGGTGCACTCACCGTCGGCGCCGACGCCTCCTACCGCACCGAGACCTGGCTCAGCGTCGACAACTACGCCGCGCTCAGCCAGAAAGCGTATACGCTGGTCGGCGCGTTCGGGGTGTTCGATTCGGGTGACGGCCACTGGCAGCTGCGCACGGGCGTGCGTAACGCGACCAACAAGACCTATAAGACCGACGGCCAGGAGTTCTCCTCCGTGGCCAACATCCGCACTGCGTACTACGGCATGCCGCGCAACTACTATGCGTCGGTGCGCTACAACTTCTGACGGGGGACATCGTGATGAAACGCCTGTTGCTTGGCCTGGCCCTGGTCGCCGGCGGTGCATCCGCCGCGGACGCCCCGGCGAAACTCCCCTCGCTGAAGATCGATGCCGCGCGGGTCACCGTGGCCGGGCTGTCGTCGGGCGCGTACATGGCGACCCAGCTGCAGGTGGCGTACTCGGACGTGTTCCACGCCTCGGCGCTGGTCGCGGGTGGGCCTTATGGATGCGCCGCGGGCAAGCTCGACGTCGCCCTGGGTAGCTGCATGAAGGGCACGCCTGCACCGGACGTCGCCGCGCTGGCCGCTGCGGCCAGGGACAAGGCGGGCAAGGGCGCGATCGCCCCGCTCGCCGGGCTGGCGAAGGCGAAGGTCTATGCATTGCACGGGGCGCAGGACGCGCTGGTGTCGCCGGTGGTGGGCCATGCGTCGGCGGGCTTCTACGATGCCCTGAAGAAGCTCGACCCGGCCCTGGGCGGGCTGACCGTGGTCGACGACGGCGGGCGGGCGTTCGCGCATAACCTGCCGGTGCTCGCGAAGGGCGACGACTGCGACAAGTCGATGTCGCCGTTCCTCGGCCATTGCGGCTTCGACGCGGCGGGCGAGATCTTTACGCAGATGTACGGCAAGCCCGCGCATGCGGCCACGGTGGCGAAGGGCGAGTTGCGCGCCTTCGACCAGGATGCCTACAAGGTGGACGGCAAGGACGCGTTCCTCTCGGGCACCGGCTACGTCTACCTGCCGCCGGACTGCCTTGCCGGCAAACCGTGTGGCGTGATGGTCGCCCTGCATGGATGCAAGCAGACCGCCGACATGATCGGCAAGGACTTCGTCGACGACGCCGGCTTCAATCGCTGGGCCGACGTGTACGACGTGGCCGTCCTGTATCCTCAGACCCGCGCGGTTTTCGCGCCTCTGAATCCGCAGGCATGCTGGGACTGGTGGGGCTACTCCGGGGACAATTACGACACCCGTGCCGGCGTGCAGATGCGCTGGGTCGTCGATGCCGTGCACGCGCTCGGCCTGCGCTAGGCGCTAACGCGGCGGCGCCATGACCACCTGGACCGTCACGCTTGCCGCGGCGCTGTGGCTGTTCGTGCTGTTCGGCGTGGCGCTGTTCGGCGAACGCCGGCCACGCCTGTTCGAGCGGCGCTGGGCGATCGTCTACGCGCTGTCGCTCGCGATCCATTGCACGTCGTGGACGTTCTACGGCACGGTGACCCAGGCCTCGCGTTCGGGTTGGTGGCTGCCGCCGACCTTCATCGGCGCGATCCTGATGTATGCGTTCGCGGTGGGCGTGCTGCGCCGGATGGTGGTGCTGGCCCGCGACTACAACGCGGGTTCGGTCGCCGACCTGGTCTCGGCACGGCTGGGTCGCCATCGCGGCCTGGCCGCCCTGGTCACGGTCGTGATGCTGATCGGCATCATTCCCTACATCGCCCTGCAGCTGAAGGCCGTGGCGATGAGTTACAGCCTGCTGGCGCAGGGCCGCAACGCCGAGGCGCCGGCATGGCAGGACAGCGCGCTGTACATCGCCCTGTTGATGGCCGCCTTCGCGATGCTGTTCGGCACCCGGCGGGCATCGGCCATGGCGCACAACCGGGGCCTGGTCCTCGCGATGGCCTTCGAGTCGTTGTTCAAGCTCGGCGCGATGCTTGCGCTGGGCACGCTGCTGATCGGTGCGACGCCCGATCCCGCCGCCGTTGCACGCGCCGCGGCGATGCCGCACGACACCGGCGGCTTCCCCGCGCTGATCCTGCTCGGCGCGCTGGCGATGTTCACCCTGCCGCACCAGTTCCACGCGGGGATGGTCGAATGCCGGGACGTGGGCCACGTGCGTACGGCACGCTGGCTTTTCCCGGTTTACATGTTGCTGGTCTCGTTGCCGATCCTGCCGCTGGCGAAGCTCGGCGACGCGACGCTCGCACCGCTGGGCGTGCCCTCGGACCTGTACGTGCTGGCGCTGCCGCTGTCCCGGCAGCAGGGTGGCCTGGCCTTGTTCGCCTTCCTCGGCGGCCTGTCCGCGGCAACGAGCATGGTCGTGGTCGCCACGCTCGCGCTCAGCCTGATGGTGGTGAACCACTTCATCGCGCCCGTGCGCGTGCTGGCCGGCTGGGGTAGCGACGAGCGCGCCGACCTGCGTGGCGAAGTCATCAACCAGCGCCGTGGCGTGATCGTCGCGGTGATCCTGCTCGCGTGGGCGTATAGCCGCATGCTGGCCGGCAACGACGTCCTGGCCGATATCGGCGGCATCTCGTTCTCCGCGCTGGCGGGACTGGCGCCCGCCTTGCTCGTGGCGGTCTACCGGCCACGCACGGGAGCGCGCGCGGTCGCGGCGGGCCTCGTCGTCGGTACGCTGGTGTGGCTGTACGTCGTCGCGCCCGCGCTGGTCTCGCCCGAGCCGTCGTGGGTGCTCGCGGGCCCGTTCGGCGTGGAGTGGCTGTCGCCCGACAAGCTGTTCGGACTCGACGACTGGAGCCGGTTGGGGCGTGCCGTCGTGCTCGGCCTCGGTGCCAACCTGGCGACGATGCTGCTCGTGGCGCCGTCGCGTTACGGGCGGCGCACCTTGCCGTCGGCCGAACTGGGCGGCGTCGATGTCGGCGACCTGCGCGCGCTGGCCACGCGCTTCCTGCCCGTGGAGCGCGTCGACAGCCTGTTCGCCAGTGCGCCCGTGCATGGCGCGGCGGGTGGCGCGTTGGCCGGCGTCGTCGAGCATGAGCTGGCCGCGGTGATCGGTGCGGGCTCCGCGCGATTGCTGGTGCAGGTCGTGCATCGCCAGCGCCAGGAAGAGCTCGACACCGTCGCGGCGATCGTCGACGAGGCCACCGAAGACCTGCGTTTCAACCAGCGCGTGCTCGAGGCGGCGCTGGAAACGATGAGCCAGGGTATCTGTGTGGTCGACGCCGAACTGCGCCTGGTGGCGTGGAACCAGCCCTATGCGGACCTGTTCGGCTATCCGCCCGCGCTGCTCCGGGTCGGCTTGCCGGTGGCCGAACTGATCGCCCACAACGTTGCCGCGGGGCTCGTTGGCGAAGGCAACTTGGCCTCGCGGGTCGAACGGCGCATGGCCTTCATGCGCGCGGGTTCGCCGCACCTGGCCGAGCGTCGGTTCCCGGATGGCACGGTGGTGGAAATCCGCGGCAACCCGATGCCCGGTGGCGGCTATGTCGCCACGTTCACCGACGTCACGTCGTTCCGCGAGACCGAGGACGAATTGAAGCGGACCAACGAAACGCTCGAGCTTCGCGTGGCCGAGCGCACGGCGGCGCTGGAGCAGGCCAACGAAGCGAAGAGCCACTTCCTCACCGCCGTGAGCCACGACCTGATGCAGCCCCTGCATGCGGCGCAGCTGTTCGCGCATGCGTTGCGTGCGGGGCATGGCGATGCCGACACCTCGCGCCATCTCGAAGGCGCGCTGGGCGCCACCGAAAACCTGCTCGGTGGCTTGCTCGACATCGCCCGGCTGGAGGGTGGCAGGCTCTCGCCGCGCATGGCCGACGTGGCGCTGGCCGAGGTGCTGGGCCCGCTTGCCGCCGAGTGCCGGGCGATAGCCGCCGAGCGCGATATTCGCTTCCACGTCGTGCCGACGATGGCATGCGTGCGCACCGATCCGTCGCTATTGCGCCGCGTCGTGCAGAACTTCCTCTCCAACGCCCTGCGTTACGCGGAGGGCGGTCGCGTGGTGTTGGGCTGTCGCCGCGCGGGCGACCAGCTGCGCGTCGAGGTCTGGGATACCGGGCCGGGCATCGCGGAGGCCGATCGCACGCTGATCTTCGATGCCTTCCGCCGTGGCGAAGCCGCCGCGGGGCAAGGCCTGGGCCTCGGCCTGGCGATCGCCGAGCGCACGGCCTCGCTGCTCGGCCATCCGCTGGCGCTTCGCAGCTGGCCGGGTCGTGGCAGTGTGTTCGCGGTGAGCGTGCCGGTGGCCGTGCGTGGCGAGGTCGAACTACCCGTGGCACCGCTCGCGCCGCTGGCCCCGTCGGCGTGCGGCCACGCGCTGGTCGTCGACAACGACCCGGCGGCCCTGGCGGCGACGGCGACCTTGCTGCGTGGCTGGGGCTGGGGCGTCGATGCGTTGCGCGAGCCTTCCGCCGCGGTGACGGCGGAGCCGGACCTGCTCGTGCTGGATTACCACCTGGACGACGGGCGTACCGGACTGGACGCGCTGCGGGTGTTGCAAGGGCGGTTTGGCGAGGTGCCGGCAGTGTTCGTGACCGCGGACCGGGATGCGGACCTGCGGCTGCGCCTGCAGGAGGCGGGGGGGAGCGTGTTGTACAAGCCGCTGAAGCCGGTGGCGCTGCGGCAGGTGGTGGCGCGGCTGGTTCGGGTTTGAGGCTGGGGGGATTGGATCGGATTGGATCGGGTTGGGTTGGGCTTGCTGGGGTCGCGCGCGGGCGCGCTCCTACAGGGGGGTGTCGGAGAGGTCCAGGGTGCGCAGCAGGACGCCGGCCTGGGTGCGGTTGCGCACTTCGAGCTTTTCGAAGATGGCGGTGACGTGGGCTTTCACCGTGCGTTCCTGCACGCTGAGCCGGTCGGCGATCTGTTTGTTGAGCAGGCCTTCGGACAGCATCGCGAGCACGCGGAACTGTTGCTCGGTAAGTCGCGACAACTTCGATGCCAGCGCGGTGTCGTCATGGCGCGCGGGCAAGGCGGCAACCTCGCGGGCGAGCGCCGGTGGTAGCCAGTGGCCTTCGTCGAGCACGCTGCGCACGGCCAGTGCGATGGTGTCGGGGTCCGCGCTTTTCGGCACGAAGCCCGCGGCACCGTGGTCGAGCACGCGCTTCACCACGCGGGCTTCGTCATGCGCGGAGACCACCAGCACGGCGACACCGGGGAATTGCCCGCGTAACGCGGCCAGCCCGGAAAGCCCGCGGCTGCCGGGCATGCGCAGGTCGAGCAGGACGAGATCCGTCTCGGGTGCCGCGCCCAACGCATCGAGCAGGGCTTCGAGATCCGCGGCAACACCTACCTCGGCATCCGGCACGGCGGTCGCCGCCGCCTGGCGGAGCGCGGCGCGGAACAGGGGGTGGTCGTCGGCGACGAGGATGCGGTTCATCGCCAGCGACGGTAGCGGCGTAACGCGGCGGCGTCGAGTGTCGTGTTGCACTTTCGTACGATGGCGACGGCCGGCGTGCTTGCTATCGTGCAGGGATGTCACGCATCTTTCCCCTGGTCGTCATCGCTGCCGCATCGTTCGGCATCCTCTCCTGCACGACGGCGCCCGCCACGAGGAAAGGTTCCATGCCCAACCCCGACACCTTCGGCGACGTTCGCGTCACCACCCACCGCGACGGCGATGACCTGCTCAGCGCCGGCCTGGGCTTGCGTGGCCTGGCTGGCGCGCCGGCGGCGTTCGTGAACCCTGCGGCTCCCACGCCGGCCGAATTGCGTCGCCGCGCCATCCAGTCGAGCTGGAAGGGCATCGCCGACCTTGGCCCGCTGGGTGGTTTCGGCAGCGTGTACGGCGGCGTGCCGGACGTGCCCGGACGTGAGTTCACGACGTTCGCCTTCCTGCCCGGCGCGCGGGTACCGCATCGGGTGCTGGTCCAGGTGCCGGATGACTTCGACAAGGCGAAGCGCTGCCTGGTCGTCACCGCCTCGTCGGGCTCGCGCGGCGTCTATGGCGCCATTGCACTCGCCGGTGGCTGGGGCCTCGCGCATGGTTGTGCGGTCGCTTACACCGACAAGGGCACGGGCGCGGGCTATTTCGACGCCGCCGATCACAGTGGCGTGGCCCTGGATGGCACCCGCGCGAAAGCCGGCGAAGCGACGCTGGAGTTCGAACCCAAAGGCATCCGCGTGGATGCCGGCATCGCGGTGAAGCATGCGCACTCGGGCGATAACCCCGAAGCCGACTGGGGTCGGCACGTGTTGCAGGCCGCACGCTTCGGCCTGGCCATGCTCGATCGCGCGTATCCGGACGAGGCGCCGTTCACCGCGAAGAACACGCGGATCATCGCCACCGGCCTTTCCAACGGCGGTGGCGCGGTGTTGCGCGCGGCCGGTGACGACACCGACGGCATCCTCGCCGCGGTGGTCGCGATGGAGCCGAACATCCATGTGGCCGGCCACGGGCGCGCGTTCTACGACTACGCCACCGAGGCGGCGGTGCTGTTGCCCTGCGCGATGGCCGCGCCCGAATTCAACGGCGTGCCGTTCGCCCGCGTCGGCCAGGCGTCGCCACCGGCGTGGGCGCTGCGTTGTGCCTCCTTGCGCGCGCATGGCGTGCTGCAGGCGAACACGCCTGCAGCACAGGCCGCCGAGGCGCTGGCGATGCTGCGCGCCTCGGGCTGGCAGGACGACGCCCTGCGCGTGGGGGCGTCGTCCACCTCGCTGGACCTGTGGCGCGCGGTCACCGCGGCGTACGCGTCCGCTTACCTGCGCCGCGAGGCGGGGGACATGCCTTGCGGCTTTTCGTATCGCTTGCAGCACGCCGCCGGTGTCGCCAGCCCCGTCGACGGCGTGCTGCGCGCGGCATGGTGGGCCGACGGATCGGGCGTGCCGCCGGGTGCCGCCATCGTGCTGGCAGGCGGCACCGACGTGTCGCTCGACCCGACGCTTCCCGGCAGCCTTTGCCTGCGCGAGCTGTGGACCGGGCATGGTGCCGATGCGGCGAAGCTGAAGGAAGGCGTGGCGGCCACCGCCGCGACGCTGCCGCGGGAGGGCCTGCCGGTCTTCGTCGTCCACGGTGCCCAGGACGGGCTGATCCCGGTGGCGTTCAGTTCCGACGCCTACGTGGCCTGGCTGCGGGCCTCGGGGCGCACGCCGGTGTACTGGAAGGTCCCGTATGCCCAGCATTTCGATGCCTTCCTGGCCTTTCCCGACTTCGGCGACCGCCATGCGCCGCTGCTGCCGTTCGCCTACGCGGCGCTGGACCGGGCCTGGGCCTACCTCGCCGGTGGGCGTGCGCTCCCCGAGGATGCCGCCGTCCGCGAGACCCGGCCCCGGGGCGCGGGCGCCCTGACCCCGGCCACGCTGTCCTTGCCGCCGAACTGACTTAGCCGTCACGCACTGCAGCTTGAACTCTTGGTCCCGGGCCGCCATCTTCGGTAGCCTTTGCGGCCCCCTGGCCGGTGCGCGTGTTGCCGCTGGCCTGAATATCAACGAGTTACAGGAATCGAAATGACCATCAACGTCACCATGAAGACCAACAAGGGCGACATCCACCTGCGCCTGCACGACGACAAGACCCCGATGACGGTCGCCAACTTCGTGAACCTGGCCAAGCGTGGTTACTACGACGGTCTGTCCTTCCACCGCGTGATCGCCGACTTCATGGTCCAGGGCGGTTGCCCCGAGGGTTCCGGCCGCGGTGGCCCGGGCTACCGTTTTGGCGACGAATTCGACAGCAGCCTCAAGCACGACAAGCCGGGCATCCTGTCCATGGCCAATGCCGGCCCGGGCACCAACGGCTCGCAGTTCTTCATCACCCACGGCCCGACCCCGTGGCTGGACGGCAAGCACAGCGTGTTCGGCGAAATCGTCGGCGCGGAAGACCAGAAGGTGGTTGACGCCATCCGCCAGGAAGACACCATCGAGAAGGTGGAAGTCAGCGGTGACGTGGACGCCCTGCTGGAAAAGCAGGCCGCCAAGGTCGCCGAGTGGAACACGGTGCTCGACGCGCGCTGATCGCCGCGAGGGCTTGCCCATGAACGGCCGCCCCCGGGGCGGCCGTTTCCTTTTGTGGGGGCGCGCCTGCGCGCGATGGGGCCCGGTGATGAAAACGGCTGCGATGGGGCCTGCGTTTATCCCCATCGCGCGCAGGCGCGCTCCTACAGGGGCGGGAGGGCGCCCGGGCCGGCGGGGCGTGGTAAAGTAGCGGCCTTTGTTCCGTCCCCCGACGAGGAAACGATGCCGCAGCTCGCCACGCGTATGGGTCGCGCCAAGCCCAGTGCGATCATGGTCATTGCCGAGAAGGCCAAGCGCCTGAAGTCCGAGGGGCGTGACATCGTCAGCTTCTCGATCGGCGTCCCCAATTTCCTCCCCGGCGAGCACGTTTACGCCGCGGCCCGCGAGGCACTGGCGAAGGATTCCGGCCAGTACGGCAGCAACCGTGGCGCCGACGCGCTGGTCAACGCCTTCCTCAAGCACATCGAAGCCCTCGGCCTCACCGGCTATGCGGCGGAGAACGTCAGCACGGGCGTCGGTGCCAAGCAGATCCTGTACAACCTGGCCGAAGCCCTGCTGGACGAAGGCGACGAGATCGCGTTCCCGGCACCGTACTGGACCAGCTACCTCGACATCGCCGAGATCGTCGGGGCGAAGATCAACATCCTGCCGTGCCCGCCCGAGCAGCACTACAAGCTCACCCCGGCACAGCTGGAAGAGGCACTCAAGCGCAAGCCCCGGGTGTTCCTCTTCAACAACCCGTCCAACCCCACCGGCATGGTCTACACGCGCGATGAAATCGCCGCGCTGGCCGACGTCCTGGTGAAGTACCCGGACACCTGGGTCATCACCGACGACATCTACAACACGATGGTGTTCGACGGCGTCGGTTACCACAACTTCGTGCACATCCGCCCGGAGCTGAAGGACCGCACCATCTTCGTCGACTCGCTGTCGAAGACCTACGGCATGCCGGGCTGGCGCGTCGGCTTCATCGCCGCGCCGGCGATCGTCGCCAAGGCCGTCACCACGCTCAACTCGAACCACATCACCAGCCTGCCGGAAGTTGTCACCGCCGCCGCCGTGGCCGCGCTGGCCGGTCCGCAGGACGTGCCCGCGCAGAAGTGCGTCGAGTTCGCCGCCAAGCGCGACCGCGTGTACGACGCGCTGGTCTCGATCCCCGGCGTGGTTTGCCCGCGTCCGCAGGGTGCGTTCTATGCCTTCCCGGACATCTCGGTGGCCTTCGGCAAGTCGCACAACGGCGTCGCGATCACCGACGACGTGAGCTTCTGCGCCGTGCTGCTCGAAGCCAAGGGCGTGGCCTGCGTGCCGGGTTCGGCGTTCGGCGAGCCGCGCGCGCTGCGCATTTCCTATTCCTGCCCGGACGACGCACTCGACAAGGGCATGGCCCGCATCGTCGAGTTCTTCGCCGAGCTCAACTGATCGTTTGTCCCACGCGATATCCCTGAGGAGTCGAAAGATGAAAGCACCCGTTCGCGTTGCCGTCACCGGCGCTGCCGGCCAGATCGGCTATGCCCTCCTGTTCCGTATCGCTGCCGGCGACATGCTCGGCCCGGACCAGCCGGTGATCCTGCACCTGCTCGAGATCACCCCGGCGCTTCCCGCGCTGCAGGGCGTGGTCATGGAGCTCAATGACTGCGCGTTCCCGACCCTGGCTGGCGTGGTCGCCACCGATGACCTCAACGTCGCCTTCAAGGACGTCGACTACGCCCTGCTCGTCGGCGCGCGTCCGCGCGGCCCGGGCATGGAGCGCAAGGACCTCCTCGAGGCCAATGGCGCCATCTTCGGCCCGCAGGGCAAGGCGCTGAACGACCACGCCAAGCGCGACGTGCGCGTGCTGGTCGTCGGCAACCCGGCCAACACCAACGCGCTGATCGCCCAGCAGAACGCACCGGACCTCGATCCGAAGTGCTTCACCGCGATGGTCCGCCTCGACCACAACCGCGCGCTGTCGCAGCTGGCCGAGAAGACCGGCTCGCACTCGACCGACATCAAGAAGCTGACCATCTGGGGCAACCACAGCTCCACCCAGTACCCGGACCTGCACACGACCACGGTCAAGGGCAAGCCGGCGCTGGAGCAGGTCGACCAGGCCTGGTACGAGTCCGACTTCATCCCGACCGTGCAGCAGCGCGGCGCGGCTATCATCAAGGCACGCGGTGCCTCGTCGGCCGCCTCGGCGGCCTCGGCGGCGATCGACCACATGCGTGACTGGACCCTCGGCACCGCCGAAGGCGACTGGGTCTCGATGGCGATCCCGTCCGACGGTTCCTACGGCGTCGAGCCGGGCGTGATCTTCGGCTACCCGGTCACGGTGAAGGACGGCAAGTACGCCATCGTCCAGGGCCTGGCGATCAACGCGTTCTCGCAGGCACGCATCGACGCCACCGAGAAGGAACTGCGCGAAGAGCGCGCCGGCGTCGAGCACCTCTTCGCCAGGTAACACGCCCCCTGCATATGTAGGAGCGCGCCTGCGCGCGAAACCAGCCCGCTCAAGGCCAGCTGATAACCGCAGGCAGAAAACAAAGGCCATGCCCCTCGGGGTGTGGCCTTTTGTTTGTCATGACCTTTTGTTTGTCATGGCCTTTTAGATTCATGCCGGGGTGGGGTGGGATGGCGTTCGCGCGCAGGCGCGCTCCTACAGGAGTATTGCCGGCGTTTTCGACGTTTCCGCGAGGGTGGGGCGCGGCGGCGCGGCGCGTAAGGTATGGTGGCGGCATGGCATCCGAGAGCAAGCTCATCATCTACGCGGCGCTTGCCGCCAACGTCGGCATCGCCGTGGCGAAGTTCGTCGCGGCCACGCTCACCGGCAGCGCGGCGATGCTGTCCGAAGGCGTCCACTCCCTCGTCGACAGCGTCAACGAAATCCTGCTGCTCTACGGCCTGCATCGCTCGCGCAAGCCACCGGACCGCGAACACCCGCTTGGGCATGGCCGCGAACTGTATTTCTGGAGCTTCATCGTCGCGCTGCTGGTGTTATCGCTCGGCGCGGGTTTCTCGTTGTATGAAGGCGTCAACCACGTCCTCGCCCCCGAGCCGCTGCGCGATCCCACCACCAACTACATCGTGCTCGGCGTCGCCGCGTTGTTCGAAGGCAGCTCGTGGTGGCTGTCGCTGCGCAGCGTGCAGCGGCGCAAGGGCAAGCTCGGCTACTTCGAAGCGTTCCGCGGCACGAAGGATCCGACCACGTTCACCGTGTTGTTCGAGGACACCGCGGCCCTGCTGGGCCTGGGCATCGCGGCGCTCGGCGTGTATCTCTCGCATGCGCTCAACGAGCCACGCCTCGACGGCTGGGCATCGATCGGTATCGCGCTCGTGCTTACGCTCGCCTCGGCGTTGCTGGCACGGGAAAGCAAGGCCTTGCTGATCGGTGAGTCGGCAACGCCGAACCTGCTGGCGAAGGTCTGCGCGATCACCTCGACGGTGCCGGGCGTGCGCCGGGTCAACGGCATGCTCACCGTGCAGATGGGACCGGACCAGGTGATGGTGGCGCTGTCCACCGAGTTCGACGACAGCCTGACGACGCCGGCCATCGAGGAATGCGTGCGGCGGATGGAGATCGTGACGCGCGATGCGAAACTGCCGATCGTCGCGCTATTCGTCAAGCCACAGACGCCCGAGCAATGGAAACGCCGCCTGCAACGCCTCGACGACGGCGACGGCGACTGGCACACCCTGTAGGAGCGCGCCTGCGCGCGAATGGGGCAAATACGAAACGCCCCATAAGAACAATGTAGGAGCGCGCCTGCGCGCGAATGGGGCAAATACGAAACGCCCCATAAGAACAATGTAGGAGCGCGCCTGCGCGCGAATGGGGCAAATACGAAACGCCCCATAAGAACAATGTAGGAGCGCGCCTGCGCGCGAATGGGGTAAGCGAAACACCCCAAAAAAACAATTTAGGAGCACGCCTGCGCACGAATGGGAGCTTTTCCCTAGCCCCATTCGCGCGCAGGCGCGCTCCTACAGGTGTTGCTTTACGAGTGTTCGCCTTCGGCCGGCGGCTTGCCGCGGCCTTCGACGTGGCCGCCGAAGCCCATGCGCATGGCCGAGAGCAGGCGCTCGGCGTAGGTGTGGTCCTGGCGCGAGCGGAAGCGGGCGAACAGGGCGCTGGTGAGCACCTCGGCCGGCACGGCTTCTTCGATGGCGGCGTTGACCGTCCAGCGGCCTTCGCCCGAGTCGTTGACGTAGCCGGAGTAGTTATCCAGCTCCGAACCCTTCGCCAGCGCGCTGGCGGTGAGGTCGAGCAGCCACGACGAGACGACGCTGCCACGGCGCCAGACTTCGGCGATGTCGGCCATGTCCAGGTCGTAACGCTCGTGCTCCGGGAGGAAGTCGGCGTTGCGGTTCTTCAGGATATCGAAGCCTTCCGCGAACGACTGCATCATGCCGTACTCGATGCCGTTGTGGATCATCTTGACGAAGTGGCCGGCGCCGGCAGGGCCAGCGTGCATATAGCCATTCTCGACGCGCGGGTCGCGGCCGTCGCGGCTCTCGGTGCGCGGGATGTCACCGGCGCCCGGGGCAAGCGTCTTGAAGATCGGGTCGAGGTGGTCGACGGTCGGCTTGTCGCCGCCGATCATCATGCAGTAGCCGCGATCCAGGCCCCACACGCCGCCGGACGTGCCGACGTCGACGTAGTGGATGCCCTTCTGCGCGAGCTCCTTGCCGCGGCGGGCGTCGTCCTTGTAGAAGGTGTTGCCGCCGTCAATGATGATGTCGTCCTTGCCGAGCAGGCCGGACAGCTTCTGGATCGTCGCCTCGGTGATTTCACCGGCCGGCAGCATCACCCAGATCGCCTTCGGCGAGGGCAGGGCCTGGACCATGGCTTCGATCGAATCGACGGCTTCGCCGCCGTCCTTCGCCAGGGCGGCGCGCGCATCGGCGCTGGTGTCATAGACGACGGTCTGGTGACCATCCCTCATGAGCCGGCGGGCGATGTTACCGCCCATGCGGCCCAGACCAATCAAACCGATTTTCATGCGTGGGGTCCTCGTGGGAATCATCTTGGGGAATATGCGGCTGTCCGCGCCGGATGCAAGTCATACCAACGGATGAGATCGACCTAGGGCGGGGCCTCGAAGTCGATATCCGGCCCCACGGGAACGATCCGCGTGGGGTCCAGCCACGGATGGCTCAGGTAATAGTGCTTCTTGATGTGCCCGAAGTCGACCGTTTCGCGCACGCCGGGCTCCTGGTAGAGCGCCCGTGTGTATGCCCAGAGGGCGGGATAGTCGATGATCCGGCGCACGTTGCACTTGAAGTGGCCGTGGTACACGACATCGAAACGGAGCAGGGTGGTGAACAGGCGCCAGTCCGCTTCGGTCGGGTGGTCGCCACACAGGTAGCGTCGGCTGGCCAGGTGCATCTCCAGCCAGTCCAGCGTGGCGAACAGCGGTGCGATCGCTTCGTCGTGGGCTTCCTGCGTGCTGGCGAACCCGGCCTTGTACACGCCATTGTTGAGCGTGTCGTAAATGCGTTCGTTGTAGCCGTCGATCTCGTTGCGCAGCGCCTCGGGATAGAAGTCGCCGCGTCGTGCGCCGACCTCGTCGAAAGCGCTGTTGAACATGCGGATGATGTCCGCCGATTCGTTGCTCACGATGGTCCTGCGCTGCGTGTCCCACAGCACGGGCACCGAGGCGCGTCCCGAAACCGCCGGATCGGCGAGCTGGTAAAGCGCGTGGACGGTCGCCGCGCCGTTGACCTCGTCAGGCACCACGCCTTCGGCGGGTTCGAAAGTCCAGCCCTCGTCGCCCATCAGCCAGTGCGTCACCGACAGGCCGATCATTTCGTCCAGGCCCTTGAGCGCGCGGAAGATCGTCGTGCGATGCGCCCATGGGCAGGCGCGGGCGACGTAGAGATGGTAGCGCCCTGGCTCGGCGCGAAAGCCGCCTGCCCCCGTGGGGCCGGGGGCGCCGTCGGGCGTGATCCAGTGGCGGAAGCGCGTGGGCTCACGCTCGAAGCGCCCACCGGACCCGGCGGTGTCGTAGCCCGCGTCGGTCCAGCGGCCATCGACCAGCAATCCCATCGGCATGTCCTCTCGTGGCGATCCGCCGATGATGCCGCCCCGGTTGGCAAGATTTCGTCACGCCAGGGCGGGGTCCGTTACTTCCGGCACGGTTGGGGTGTCGGCCGTGGCGCAGGTAGTCTGCCGAAGTCGTCCCACGAGCGTCCCCATGAATCGCACCGTCCGCTTCACCCTGGCTGGCCTGGCCCTCGCGACGTCGGTCGCCGCCACCGCCGGAACGTTTGATCCGCGCGAGACCTTCGCCCCGTTCACCTACCCGCAGACGGTCAACGCCTACCGTTCCGGCAGCGGCATGCCCGGGCCGCTGTTCTGGCAGAACCGCGCGGATTACGACCTGGCGGCGACGCTGGATCCGGTGAAGAACACCCTCGTCGGCAAGGCCACGATCCATTACACGAACAACAGCCCGGACGCGCTGGACGTGCTCTGGCTGCAGCTGGACGAGAACCGCTTCACCGCGGATGCGCGCGGAAACTTCACCGGCGACCGTGGCGAAACGCGCCACACCGATGGCTATCGCATCGCGTCGGTCACGGTGGGCGAGGGCAGCAAGGCGCTCAAGGCCACCTACGTGGTCTCCGACACGCGCATGCAGGTGCGCTTGCCGGAAACGCTGAAGGCGAAGGGCGGCAGGGTCGACGTCACGATCGAATATTCTTACGACCTGCCGGGCAACTTCGGCGGCCGCACCGGCTTCGATCCGTCGAAGAACGGCAACATCTATGAGATGGCCCAGTGGTACCCGCGGCTGTGCGTCTATGACGACCAGCGCGGCTGGGATACCGCGCCCTATCTCAACAGCGAGTTTTACCTCGAATACGGCGACTTCAATTACGCCATCACCGTGCCGTCGGACATGATCGTCGCCGGTTCGGGCGAACTGGTGAACCCCGAAGACGTGCTGACGAAGACGCAGCAGCAGCGTCTGGCCAAGGCGCGCGACAGCGATGCGACCGTCATGATCCTGGCCCCCGACGAGGTGGCGAAGCCGGTGAGCCGGCCGAAGCAGGGCGGCACGCTGACGTGGAAGTTCCGCATGCACGACACCCGTGACGTCGCCTTCGGCGCGTCCACGGCCTACGTGTGGGACGCCGCGCGGATCAACCTGCCCGAGGGCAAGAAAGCGCTGGCGATGTCGGTGTATCCGGTGGAGAGCGCGACGCCCGCGCTGTGGGGTCGTTCGACCGAATTCATGAAGGCGTCGGTCGAGCACTTCTCGCAGAAGTGGTACCCGTATCCCTATCCGGTCGCGATCAACGAAGGCGGCTCGGCGGCCAGCGGCATGGAATACCCGGGCATCGTATTCGATCCCAGCAAGGCGCCGGCCAAGCCCCTGCACATGGTGACCGCGCACGAGATCGGCCATACGTGGTTCCCGATGATCGTCGGCAGCGACGAGCGGCGTAACGCGTGGATGGACGAAGGCTTCAACACCTTCATCGACGTCTACGAGATGGACGCCTTCAACCACGGCGAGTTCGGCCCCAAGCGCGACGGCGAGTACGCGCCCAAGGGTGGCAACCCGGTGGACGGCATCCTGCCGCTGCTGGCCGACCAGGATGCGCCGAGCCTGCTGATGGGTGCGGACATGGTCAAGGAGAAGTACCGCCACCCGGCGACCTATTACAAGGCGGCGCTCGGGTTGGTGTTGCTGCGCGAAGAGATCATCGGTCCGGAGCGTTTCGACCCGGCGTTCCGCAAGTACATCGCCACCTGGGCGTACAGGCACCCCACGCCGTCGGACTTCTTCCGCCTGATGGAGAGCGAGGCGGGCGAGGACCTCGGCTGGTTCTGGCGCGGCTGGTATGCCAACAACTGGCAGCTCGACCTTGCCGTGACCAAGGTGCAGGGCGCGGTCGTGACGATCGAGAATCGCGACCAGCTGGTGATGCCGGCGACGCTGCGGGTGACCTTCGACGACAAGACCACCCGCGACATCCGCATCCCGGTCGAAACCTGGCAGCAGCACAAGAGCTTCGACGTGAGCGTGCCCGGCGATCGCAAGATCGTGGCGGCGGTGATCGATCCGGACCACAAGGTGCCCGATCGCGACCGTTCCAATAACGGCTGGCCTCGCTGATACTTGGCGGCATGTCTCGACGTGCCGCTTTCTCCAACCTGTTCGCCGTGGTCGTCGCGGCCATGGCCTGGTCGGCGCTGCTCCTGCAGTACTGGCTGATGGCCTGGCCGTCGCCGACGCTCGCCACCACGGTCGCCTTCCTCAGCTTCTTCACCATCCTGTCGAACCTGCTGGTGGCCTTCGTCGCCGGTAGCGCGGCGACCGGGGGTGGCTGGGCGGTACTGCGCTGGTGGCGTGGCCCGCGCATGCGCGGGCTGGCGGCGCTGTCGATCACGGTCACCTGCCTGGTCTACGCCACGCTGCTGCAGCACCTGTGGCAGCCGCAAGGGCCGCAGCTGTGGGCTGACCGGGCGCTGCACTACGTGGTGCCGGTGCTGTACGTCGCGTGGTGGGCGCTGTCGCCCGGCCATCGCGCCTTGCGCTGGGGCGATGCGCTGCGCTGGCTCCTGTTCCCGGCCTTGTTCGCTGCCTGGACCTTCGCCCGCGGCGCCGTCACCGGCCAATATCCCTATCCGTTCATGGACGTGGGCCAGCTTGGCTACCTGCAGGTAATGCTGAATGCCGCCGGCGTGGGCCTGCTTTTCCTGCTGCTCGGTCTCACCCTCGTCGCGGCCGACCGCAAACTCCCCCTGTAGGAGCGCGCCTGCGCGCGACCGGATGGCCCGGACGAAAAACAGTCGCCGACATGCAGCCGACACCCCGCCGGCCTACAATAGGCGAATGATCTTCCGTTGGTTCGAATCCCTGATCGACATCTTCCGCGATGCCCCCGACAAGGCGCCGCCCAAGACCGTCGTGCGTTTCTACGCTTACTACCTGCGCCAGGTCTGGAGGCTCTTCGTCGTCGCGCTGGTCTTCGGCCTCGGCGTGGCGCTGATCGAGGTCGCGCTGTTCGACTTCCTCGGCCGCGTGGTCGACATGGCGCAGAAGACCCCCGCCGCCGTGTTCTTCCAGACCCACCTGCACACGCTGCTGTGGATGGCGTTCGTCGTGGTGATCCTGCGGCCGGTGGCGATCGGCGTGCACGACCTGCTAGTGAACCAGGCGATCAACCCCGGCCTCACGGCGATGATCCGCTGGCAGCAGCATCGTTACGTGCTGAAGCAGAGCCTGGCGTTTTTCCAGAACGATTTCGCCGGCCGCCTGGCCAACCGCATCATGCAGACGGGCCCGTCGCTGCGTGAGTCCGCGGTGCAGGTCGTCGACGCCATGTGGTACGTCTCGGTGTATGCAGGCACGTCGATCTACCTGTTCGCCAAGGCCGACGTCTGGCTGGCCTTGCCGCTGGTGCTCTGGATCGGTGGCTACGTCGGCATGCTGGTGTTCTTCGTGCCGCGGGTGAAGGAGCGTTCGTGGCATGCCTCCGAGGCCCGCTCGAAGCTGATGGGCCGCATCGTCGATGGTTACAGCAACATCATGACGCTGAAGCTCTTCGCGCATACCAACCGCGAAGAGGGCTATGCGAAGGAAGCGATCAGCGAGCAGACGGACCGGCTGCGCGCGCAGAACCGCATCATCACGGCGATGGATTTCTCCATCACCTCGCTCAATGGCCTGCTGATCGCCGGCACCAGTGCGCTGGCCCTGTGGCTGTGGGTGCGGGGCACGGTGTCCACGGGCCAGGTCGCCCTCGCGGTGGGCCTGGTCATCCGCATCAACAACATGTCCGGCTGGATCATGTGGGTGGTGAACGGCATCTTCGACAACATCGGCACCGTGCAGGATGGCATCACCACCATCTCGCAGGAGCGCACCGTGGTCGATCGCCCGGACGCGTTGCCGCTGCGCGTGAGCAAGGGCGAAGTGCGCTTCGACGACATCCACTTCCATTACGGCAAGGCCGGCGGCGTCATCAGTGGACTCGACCTGATCGTGCGTCCGGGCGAAAAGATCGGCCTCGTCGGTCCGTCCGGTGCGGGCAAGTCCACGCTGGTCAACGTGCTGCTGCGCCTGTACGACCTGGAGGAAGGCCACATCTTCATCGATGGCCAGGACATCTCCCGGGTGAACCAGGAATCGCTGCGCTCACAGATCGGCGTGGTCACCCAGGACACCTCGCTGCTGCATCGTTCGATCCGCGACAACCTGCTCTACGGCCGCCCCGACGCCACCGACGCCGAACTCGACGAGGCGGTGCGCAAGGCGAGGGCGGACGAATTCGTCCCGCTGCTTTCCGACGGCGAAGGACGCACGGGCTACGACGCCCATGCGGGCGAGCGCGGCGTGAAGCTCTCCGGTGGCCAGCGCCAGCGCATCGCGATCGCCCGCGTCCTGCTCAAGGATGCGCCGATCCTGGTCATGGACGAGGCGACCTCGGCGCTGGATTCCGAGGCCGAAGCCGCGATCCAGGAAAGCCTGGAGACGCTGATGCAGGGCAAGACGGTGATCGCGATCGCGCATCGGTTGTCGACCATCGCGCGGATGGACCGGTTGGTGGTGATGGAGAAAGGCGCAATCGTCGAGACCGGCACTCATGCCGAGCTGATTGCCCACGGCGGCCTGTATGCGCGGCTGTGGGCACACCAGACGGGCGGTTTCGTCGGCGTGGAATAACGCGCGGGTTGAGCCGTTTTAAACCCTGCCGTGCAAACATTCCGCTTGCCCGCCGCGATGGAGCCGCCACAATAGGGCTTCAGATTCCCGTGAGGTTCGCATGTCCGCCGCTGCCCAGACTCCTGCCGAACCGCTTGCCCCCGTCGAGACGCGTGACTGGCGTACGGGTGCCGAACTGGTCGCCCTCGGTGCCATCTGGGGCGGCTCGTTCCTGTTCATGCGCATCGCCGCGAAGGATTTCGGGCCGTTCCCGATGGTGGCGACGCGGCTCGCGTTCGGCTCGGTGATCCTGCTGCCGCTGCTGTGGCGGGCCCGCGCCACGATCCGGCCGGCGCATCTGTGGAAGATGTTGCTGCTTGGCGGCCTCAGCGCCGCGATCCCGTTCACCCTGTTCGCCTGGGGTGCCGAGCGCGCGCCGGCCGGCATCGGCGCCATCGCCAACAGCATGACCGTGCTGTTCGCCGCGCTGGTGGCGTTCGTCGGCTTCGGCGAAAAGATCGGCACGCGCAAGGCGATCGCGCTGGTCGCGGGCTTCGTCGGCGTGGTGATCCTCGCCAGCGGCAAGACCGCCGGGGAGAACGTGGCACCGGCGGCGCTCGCCGGCGCAGCGGCCTCGTTCTGCTACGGCCTGGCCGCGAACCTGATCAGGAAATTCCTCTCGGACATCGCGCCCACCGCCGTTGCCGCGGGCTGCCTGCTCGGTGCGACGCTGTTGACGGCACCGTTGGCGTGGCTGACCTGGCCGGATGCGCCGATCCCGGCGAAGTCGTGGGCATGCGTGGTGGCCCTGGGCGTGCTGTCGACCGGCCTGGCCTATGCGTTCTATTTCCGGCTGATCCAGAAGATCGGTGCGCCGCGCGCGGCCACGTCGACCTACCTCGTGCCGCTGTTCGGCGTGGCATGGGCGTGGATGTTCCTCGGCGAAGCGCTGACCCCGACCATGGCGCTGGCGGGGGCCATCATCCTCGGCAGTGTGCTCTTCAGCCAGAAGAGCAAAGGCTGACGCCTAGGCGTCGTCGAGCACGCACAGCGGCGCTTCATCCGGGCGTAATGTCAGCACGCGAACGCCGTGCCGGGTGACCGCGATGGTGTGTTCGAACTGCGCCGACAGGCTGCCGTCGCGGGTATACACCGGCCACTCGCCATCCTCGGCGACGATCGCCGCACGGCCCTCGTTGAGCATGGGTTCGATGGTGAAGACCATGCCTTCGCGCAGTTCGATGCCCGTGCCGCGGTGGCCGTAGTGCAGGACCTGCGGATCCTCGTGCATCTCGCGTCCGATGCCATGGCCGCAATACTCCTTCACGACGCTGTAGCCGTTCGCTCGCGCGTGCCGTGCGATGGCATGGCCGATGTCGCCCATCCGCGCACCCGGGCGTACCGCGGCGATGCCTTTCCACATGGCCTCGTAGGTCGTGCGGACCAGCCGGCGTGCCGCATAGGACACGTCGCCGACCATGTAGGTCGTGCTCGAGTCGGCGATGTAGCCGTTCTTTTCCAGGGTGATGTCGAGGTTGACGATTTGCCCGTTGCGCAACACGTCGCCGGCGGCGGGCACGCCATGGCAGACGACGTTGTCGATCGACGCGTTCAACACGAAGGGGAAACCGTACTGGCCCTTGCTGGCGGGCCGCGAGTGCAGGTCGTCGACGATCATTCGCTCGACCAGGTCGTTGAGTTCGAGCGTGCTGCGGCCTTCCAGGGGCAATTGGTCGAGCCGATGGAACACCTCGGCGAGCAGGCGCCCGGCCTCGGCCATCACGGCGAGTTCGGCGGCGTCCTTGATCATCCCCGTGAGGCCCGCAAGGGCAATGCCTCCAGCCCCGCATCGCGTAGCTCGCGTGCCACCAGTTCCTGGAAACTCATGGAAGGGTTGAGCTCGCAAAGCATGCCGATGCGGATCCAGAAATTGGCCTGGGCATTGATCGAGCGGCCGGTGACCGTGCAGGCCCGGCGGAGCTGGTCGTGTGTGTCTTCATCGATGTTGACGATGCCCATGGCGTTCTCGCTGCGGTGTCGTGGTATATACGAAGCATATATGAATCGTATATCCGATGCCAGCGCATGTGCCAATGCGTCGCTTCCCCTTGCGGCCCCGGGCGCGGCATAGTCGCGCTATCGCTTTTTGTCCAACAGGGGTTGTCCCATGTCGCGTCTCCGCCACGTCCTCGCCTTCGGGGTCACTTCGTTCGTCTTCGGCCTGGCCGCCCAGGCCCAGGACGCGCCGCCCGCCACCGGCGCGATGTCCGCCGATGCGCGCCCGGCCGCGCTGGCCGACTTCGACGCCTACGTCGACGCCACCCGCAAGCAGTTCGACGTGCCCGGCATCGCCGTGGCGATCGTGAAGGACGGCAAGATCGTGCTCGAGATGGGTTCGGGCGTACGCAAGCTGGGCGATCCGGCCAAGGTCGATGCGCACACGCGCTTCGCCATCGCGTCGAACACCAAGGCCTTCACCGCGGCATCGCTGGCGATCCTCGCCGACGAGAAGAAGCTCGACTTGAACGATCGCGTGGTCGATCGCCTGCCGTGGTTCCAGATGTCCGATCCGTACGTCACGCGCGAAATGCGCGTGCGCGACCTGCTTGCGCACCGCAGCGGCCTGAGTCTTGGCGCGGGCGACCTGCTGTACTGGCCGGCGACGTCGTACACCACGAAGGAAGTGGTCGAGCGCCTGCGCTACGTACCGCTGACCAACAGCTTCCGCGCCGAATACGCCTACGACAACATCCTCTTCGCCGTGGCCGGCCTCGTCATCGAGCAGGTCTCGGGCAAGCCGTGGGCCGACTTCGTCCGTGATCGCATCTTCCAGCCGCTGGGCATGAGCGAATCGATCACCAGTGCGCCCGAGCACATCAACCCGGGCGACGACACCGCGATCGGACACGCGAAGTTCGACTTCAAGGACCTGAAGCCGGTCGAGCCGATGTCGTGGAACAACAATCCGTCCGCCGGCGGCATCTATTCCAGCGTGCATGACCTGTCCAAGTGGATGAACATGCAGCTGGCCGGCGGCGTGTACACCGATGCGAGCGGCAAGCAGCAGCGCCTGTTCTCCGCGGCGCGACAGAAGGAGATGTGGTCGCTGATCACGCCGATCCGCATCCCCGAACCGAGCGTGCCGGAACTGAAGGCGGCCGTGCCGAACTTCTCCGGCTATGGCGAGGGCTGGTTCGTTTCCGATTACCGCGGGCACAAGCTGGTGTGGCACACCGGTGGCTGGCCCGGCATGGTCTCGCGCCTGACCATGGTGCCCGACCTGAACCTCGGCATCGTGGTGCTGACCAACCAGGAAAGCGGCGCCGCGTTCCAGGCGGTGACGATGCGCGCGCTGGATGCCTTCATGGATGCGCCGAAGACGGATTGGATCGGTGCCTACGCGGCGTCGGTGAAGAAGATGGAAGGCAACGCCGACGACAGCATGAAGAAGCACGAGGCCTCGCGGATGAAGGGCGCGAAGCCCTCGCTGCCGCTGGACGGCTACGTCGGCACGTATCGCGATCCCTGGTACGGCGACGTCAGGGTGGCGAAGGACGGCGGCAAGCTGGTGATGAGCTTCAGCAAGACGGCCCAGCTCAGCGGCACGCTCGAGCCGTGGCAGCACGACACGTTCATCGCCCACTGGAAGGACCGTTCGCTCAACGGCGACGCCTTCGTCAACTTCGAGCTCGATCCCGACGGCAAGGTCCGCGAAGTCCGCATGGAACCCGTCTCGCCGCTCACCGACTTCAGCTTCGACTTCCAGGACCTGCGCCTGGCGCCGGTCAAGAACTGACGTAGGAGCGCGCCTGCGCGCGATGGGGCGTATCGAAACACCCATCGCGCGCAGGCGCGCTCCTACAGGTAGCCGTTATGTTCCGGCGTCGGGATCGGTGGAGGCCTTCGGGGCACTATCGGCCGTCGGCCCGATCAGGTCGCCCATGTTGCCGCCGGAGCGCAGCACCAGGTCCTGCGGACGCAGCAGCGGGATGTCGGCGCCGCGCAGGCGCGCGATGATGTCGAACAGCAGGTCGCTCTTCACCCCGCCCACGTCGCGCGGGCTGCCGACGTAGCAGGTGATCGAGAATGTCATGGCGGCGCGGTCGATGCTGTCCAGCGTGACCGACGGTGCCGGCGCGTCGGAAACGGCCTGGTTGCCGCTCATCGCTTCGAGCACGTGGTCGCGCACCGCCACGGGGTCCGAATCCAGCGGCATCGGCAGCTTGATCAGGACGCGGCCCTGCGGGTTGGCCATCGTCATGTTGCGCACCGGCTTGGTGATGAACGACGAGTTCGGCACGATGATGGTCGAGCGGTCGGCGACCTGGATTTCCGTGGCGCGCACGTTGATCCGGCGGATATCGCCTTCGGCATCGTCGAGCACCACCCAGTCGCCCACCTTCACCGGACGCTCGGCCAGCAGGATCAGGCCCGAGATGAAGTTCTGCACGATCGCCTGCAGGCCGAAGCCGATGCCCACCGACAGTGCGGACGCCACCCAGGCGATGCTCTGCAAGGACAGGCCGAGCTGGAGCAGGGCGAACGACACCACCAGCACGACGCCGACATAGCCCAGCAGGGTGGTCAGCGACGTGCGCATGCCGGGGTCGAGGTTGGTGCGCGGCAGGTAGCTGTCGGTCATCCACTTCTTCACGACGCGGACGGCGAGCAGGCCGGTGAAGAACACGCCGATGCCGGCCAGGATCTGCGCCGGCTGGACGGTGACGTTGGCGACCTTCAACTGCTGCAGCTTGCTGCCCAGGGCGAGGATGTCCGACGTGCCAGCGCCGAAGCCGGACATCACCGCGGTCAGGCCGAACAGGAACAGGGCCAGCCGGGTGACGCCCGAAAGCAGCACGCCGGCCTGGTCGAGCAGCTTGGGATGCGTGCCGAAGATGGCCTGGGCGCGCGCGCTCATCGGACCCTTCTCGGAGAGCAGGGTTTCGAACAGGTCGTCGACCAGGCGCATCGCGAGGTAGATCGCCGAGATGACGATCAGCGTCCACACCACCTGGCCGGCCATCCACGAAGCGAACGCGATGAAGCCGAGCAACAGGCCGATCCAGGACGCGACGATGGCGACCCACGCGGCGGCGATGAACAGGCTAGCCCAGATCGCACGCGGCGCGGTCGGCGTTTCTTCGTCGTCGACATGGTGGGTGCGGCTCAGGCGCAACAGTGCAAGCCCGGTGAGCACGGTCAGCACCACCGCCTGCAGGCTGCTGGTGAGCACTTCCGCGGCGAGGCTGGTGCCGATCGTGCGGTTGAGGATGCGCAGGAAGTAGAACAGCACCACCGCCAGCGAGAACAGCATCGGGAAGCGACGCAGGCTCAACGCGGTTTCGTCGGAGATGGTCGGCAGGCGCCACGACGGCCGCTTGGCCGAGATCAGTGCGCGACCGAGGCCGGCGACGAAAGCGCCGAAGAACACGAGGTTGACGATGCCCTTCGCGACCGTATTGGTGTCGTCGCTGAAGGTGTCGCGCCAGTTCAGGCCGACATACAGGAGCTGGGTACCGATGCCGGTGGTCAACGCCGAGGTCAGCGTGATGCCGACGATCAGGGCGGAGCGGCGCAGGCGGCCCGGCGGCATCCGGTTGGCGGTGAGGTGGCGGACGCGCTTTTCGATGTACCAGCGAACCGCGGTCATCAGCAGCAGGCCGACCACGACGCAGCTGATCAGCGCCGTGCGATTGCCGTCGGTCCAGCTGGTGACGATGTCGGCCTTGGCCTGGCTGGCGAAGTCGCGCAGGTTGGCCGAGTCACGCGGGAAGGCCTTGGCCGGCTCCGACCAGAACGGGCGCGACAGCGGCGAGTAGCTCTGGCGCGAGATGCGCTCCTGGAAGCGGGTACGGCGCAGGTCGGACAGCGCGGTGGCGGTCTGGGTCGCCTCCAGCGCCATGGCGTCGGCCTGCTTGATCTGGCCGTCCACGGCATCGAAAGCTTTCTGCGCGTCCTTGCGGGTCTGGACGAGCTCGGGTGCCTCCTTGGCCCCGCCGGTCGGGACCGGGCCAAGCTGGTCGAGTCGGTCCTTCGCCGCCTGGCGCCCGGCCTGCAGGGAGCTGGACAGCTTCTGGGCATTGCCATTGATGTCGTTGGCGCTGGCCCGCAGCTCGTCGAGCTTGCTGTCGACCAGGTCGGTCGCCTTCATCGATTTCTCGACGTCGTCCAGCTGGTCGCGCAGGTTGGACAGCTGCTGGGCCGGGCTGGCGTCGTCGGCCTGGGCAAAGGCCAGGGCCGGGCCGGCCAGGAGGAGGGCGAGGAAGATAATTCTCAGGATGCGCATGGGGGAATGATAGGCCGGAACCGACAATCTCAAAGGCCCCAAGCATGCGGTACCCTCGGTGAACGGTGCATGCCACGTCGCCGATGCGGCGTTGCAGCTTTGCCCGTCACGGACTGGCAGCTATCCTGCCGCCCCTTTGTCACCGTCTGGAAGCCACGCCATGCGCAAGAAGCTGGTCGCCGGAAACTGGAAGATGCATGGCTCCCGCGCCATGGCCGACAAGCTCGTCCGCGAGATCGTCGAAAACCTGCCCGACGGCACCGACGTGCTGGTCTTCCCGCCCGACGTCTATCTGTGGGAGCTGGCCGACCGCTACGGCGACCGCGGCCTGGGCTTCGGCGCGCAGGATCTCTCCGAGCACCACGTCCAGGGCGCCTTCACCGGCGAGGTCTCCGGGGCGATGCTCGGCGACGTGGGCGCCAGCTGGGTGCTGGTGGGGCATTCCGAACGCCGCCAGTACCAGCACGAGTCCGACGCGCTTCTGGCGAAGAAGTTCGAAGCCGCGCGCCAGGCCGGGCTGACCCCGATCCTCTGCGTGGGCGAGACGAAGGAGGAGCACGAAGCCGGGCAGGCCGAAGCGGTCATCGCACGCCAGCTATCCGCGGTGCTCGAGCACAACGGGATCGAGGCCTTCCGCGAGGCGGTCATCGCCTATGAGCCGGTCTGGGCCATCGGCACCGGCCTGACGGCGACCCCGGAGAAGGCGCAAAAAATTCATGCGTTCATCCGTAGCCAACTGGCAAAAAAGGATGTTAATATCTCGCTCCTGACCCGGGTGCTTTACGGCGGAAGCGTCAAGCCGGCCAACGCGGCCGAACTTTTCGCCCAGCCGGACGTAGACGGGGGACTGATCGGCGGTGCCGCTTTGGTAGCCTCCGATTTCCTGGATATATGCGCCGCGGCGCGTCGATAACTCGCGACACGGCAAACAAGAAGATATGTTCATCCTCTTCAGCGTTTTCTATATCCTGATCGCCGCGGCGATGATCGTGCTGATTCTCATGCAGCGCGGTGCCGGTGCGGATGCAGGTTCCGGTTTTGGTGGCGGCGCGTCCGCTACCGTGTTCGGTGCGCGTGGTTCGTCGAGCTTCATGACTCGTGCGACCGGTGTGCTGGCCACGCTGTTTTTCATCCTCAGCCTCGGCATGGGTATCTACCTGAGCCGCACGGGTAACCCCCAGCCGGCTGCGGATCTTGGTGTGATGTCCGGCGCTTCGGTGCCTGCGGCTCCCGCCAACAACGCGGTCGCTCCGGCGTCCGACGTGCCGAAGGCGCCTGCCGCCGGCGACGTCCCGGCGGCCACGGCCCCGGCGGCGAACAACGATGTTCCGGCCCCGCAGCAGGCAGCCAACCCGGCGTCCGCTTCGACGGCCAAGAAGTAATAGCAACACCCGTTTTTAAAGTTATGCCCAGGTGGCGGAATTGGTAGACGCACTACCTTGAGGTGGTAGCGGCTTAGGTCGTGGGGGTTCGAGTCCCCCCTTGGGCACCATAGGAAGGTTTCAGCGGGGATCACTCCGTATCGAAACCGCAGAGGAACCCGCTACTTAGCGGGTTTTTTTGTGCCTGTAAGGTTCCAAGCGGTCTCATCGTGTCGCATGGAGGCTGGCGGTCTCTGGCGGCATTTTTGACGGTATGTGATTAGGATGCCGCCCGCGCGCCTTCGAGACACCGTCATGCTCACCGACCGCCAGTCGCAAAGCCAAGCCCGCCGCGAAGCCACCGAAGCTCACGGACGGCGGTGGCATGGACCTGTTGCTCAAGCCGGACGGCAGTCGCTATTGGCAGGTATGGCTACCGGTTCGCAGATAAGCACAAGACGCTGGCTCTCGGGGTCTAGCCCACGAATCACGATGGCCGAGGGCGTGACGTAGCCAAGAGGCGGATAAACAACGGCTTCTACCCCGGCGCCGACCGTAAAGAGGCAAAGCGGGCAGTGGCCGCTGCCAACCGTGCTCCCGCGTCAACGATCGCGTTCGTCGCGCGAGACTGGATGTTTGCCAGGAGGTCACCGAGGTGACCGCGAGCAAGAACCGATGGATCCTGGAAACGTTCGTCCTTCCGGAGATCGGCTCCCTGCCGGTCGCTTCGATCACTTCTCGGGTGCTGCTTGATGCACTCCGCAAGGTCGAGGCAACGAGGAAGCTCGAAACCGCCAAGCGGGCTAAAGTGAGATAGGGACAGGTATTCCGGTACTCGGTACTGGAAGGAGCGATCCGACGCCTGCACTCCGAGGCGCGCTGAAGGCGCCCAAGGAGGAGTGTCGTGGTCAAGTCTTTCTAGACACCCGCTAGGGTGTTTTATCGTGCCGCTGCGACCGATCCCCAGCGAATCGGCGAGCTGCAGCGGACCATCGACGGGTTCTCGGGACAGTTCGTGACCCTTAACTTCAGTTGGCCCCGGTAGTCTTCGTTCGTCCCGGGGAGCTTCGGTGCGTTGAGTTGGCTTAATTCGACTTTGACGCTGCTCTTTGGCGAATTCCGGCAGTGCGTATGGAGATGAAGGCTGCTCACCCAGTACCCCTGTCGATCCAAGCGCTTACATTGGTGGCTAAGCTACGCGAACTTACGGGCGTCAGACGGTTCGTTTCCCTTGGCCTAGTCGGTACGAGCCAGCAGACGAGCGAGAACACCGTTAACGCCGTTCTGAGGCGTCTAGGATATTCAGGCGCCGAGATGACCGGCCATGGGTACCTAAGTATGGCGGCAACGCGGCTCAATGAGATGGGCTGGCACTCCGATGCTTTCGAGCGCCAACTGGCCACGCGGAGACCAACAAGGTCCGCGAAGCCTACACGCACACCGCTAAGTACCTTGATGAGCGTACACGGATGATGCAGGCGTGGGTCGACTACCTTGAGGGGCTGCGGAACGGAGCCAGCGTGGTTGCCTTTAAGGCAAGGTTGCCTAAGGACGTGACGGGCGTTACTCACAGCACGCGACGGAAAGGGATTCTCTCGCTCGTATCACTACGTCTTTAGAATTCGTTCGCGTCCAAATTTCGAAGGGCCTCAATGAACAAATCAGTGTCGAGAAAGTAGTTCGGGTACGCTTTCCTCAGCGCAACCAGCGATTCGGCACTCACGAGAACCACCTGCGCGCCGGGGATTCCAGACAAGGCCTGCTCTGACGCGGTATATCTTTCGTTGGCTTCTGCGAGCTGCGCGCGCGTAAAGCTGGCGATAGTAAGAGTATGTTTCTCGGGCAGAAGCGTCATCAGGTAGTACGCGGCGTCCTGCGGAGCGTTCTCCGTCGTGCTGTGAAGTGCGGTGCCATACTGACCGAGAACTTGTTGGACGTTTAACTTGCGGCTCAACTCGCGCGCACGGTCAAGAATGGCGTGAATTTGGGGCACATCTTCACTAGGCGCGGCGTCCTCAGTGAACGCCAGCGCGCGCGATACGACCTGAAAGAACTCCAGCCAATCCGCCGAACCTTGACTGGCCTTCAATGATTGATCGAGGAAGGTTCCAACCGTCTCTACGGCAGTCGCCCATGCGTGCTGCAAACGCGAACGTATCTGAACCTCGATGCTGAGCTTGTCGTAGACCTTGCTACGGTCGCTCTTGTAAAGGTAAATAAGATGAATGCCACGATAGCCAGACGCTTTAGGAGCCTTGATGTAGTCGGTCTGTCTGCGGAGTTCGTGGCGCATCGACGAGCGGAGTAGGCGATCCTGAAGAAGATATACATCTTGAAGCGTGGGCATAACCGCACGGCAGCCGCCGATGTCCTGCATCCTGTCCAACGACATCCCGGTTTCACGACGAAGCTTGTCAATGATCGAAGATGCGCGCTTCAGACGCTGTGCTACCAGAACGTCACCTGCGACCAGTCGCCCGTGGGTACGAAGGCTGACAGTGAGAGTGTTCAACGGGAAGGCATGCGATGATCGCCAGTTGCTCATCACGTCCACTGCTCTGAAGAAGTCTGCGGGCAGGGAGATGGGGCCTGGACCGGGGGTCTCGGCGATGGTTCGATATCCCTCTCGGAGCCGGTCGCCCGCTCGCGACACTTCCTTTCTCGAATATCCCGGTATGGCGTATTGCATTCCTTTCCCCCTGTCTCAGCCCTGTTACGGATTGTAGCCGCTGTGTCTGCGCCGGTCCCCGCTTATCTGTAGTTTTGGCCGACGCGCATCAGGCGGCCTCAGTCGTCGAAGTTGTCCATGCTCCCGTCGTCAACGTCTGGCTTACTACGGCCATTAAGGGGCACCAAAAAGCCGACAATTACGGTCACGACGGACATCGTGAGCCAGATGACGGCAATACCGGAAGTAGCCCTGGCGCCCAGCAGCATTCCGGCAAGTAGGGGGAACGGATGTGAAGCCAGCGATCATGACGTAAGCAAGAGAGGTGAGGTATTCAACTGGCATCCCCCCCCCGCCGATGTCGTCAGGAATTGTGCCTGCGAGGCTTAGTTCCCGAGTAGGGCCATGAATTGCTTCGACAGCGAGCGCCTCGGTCCAGAGCGCGGCGATTTTCATCCTGAGTAGGCCGCACGGATGCTCCGCTGGCTCTACACGCTTGCCCATGTGCTATCTCCCCAATGAAATTTCAGACTAAGCACCCCTAGCTTACATCGCGGCTGCAGTCCTTCACCGGTGCGAACGTCTCGCCCCTGAAAGTTGTTCTCCGGACGGCTCTTAGTCTCTCAGCGCTCCCCGTTTGCGCATTTCATCAAGCACCTGCTCTCTACTCAAACCGCTCACATACTTCTCGGCTTCCAGGCGTGCCACCGCGCCCTCAAGCTCGGCCTTTCTGATTTCGAGGCCCTGCACCTCGCTCGCCACCCGTGCCTTGTCATCGTTTATCTGACGCAACTGGTAAGCCCCATCGGCAACGGCCACCGTCTTTCCAAGGTAGAAGGCAGAACCAGTGACCGCCGCGAGCGCGGCTACGGTGCCCCCCGCAACCCAATACCACCAGATGATCGGAATATGGCGGCGAAGCCATTCAACAGTGATTTCCTCACTCGGTGGGAGCGTCTCGGGGGCTGATTTCGATGCTGGCATGCATGTGGGCCGTGGAGGGATAGCCCGATTCTAGACCTCAAAATCGTGCGTGGGATCGGACCGTGCCTGTGTCAAACACCTGAAAGGCTTCTGCAGGGATGGACTGTGCGGTACCAATGGGCGACCCGCAACGATATGCAGGCGCAAGCTCAAAAAAAGCAGGCGGACGGCGCCATACTGACAAGCTGGATAAAACCACAAGCATAGAAGGGAAGCTTCAACACCCAACTGTCGGGTGCCGAGTCTGATGAAAAGGTGACAGTTGCCCTCTTCGAAGTCCCGGAGAACATACGGTGCCACCTCGACAGCGAAGCGCACTTGCGCGACATGAAGCTGGGCGGCAACGTACCACTGGTCGAGTTCGACGGTACCTTCTACGAGTTTTTACGCTAATTCTCGCTACGCGTCCTACTATCTCTAGCCTCAATACCTGCGATTTTGTCGGCAGGAAGCATTGAGTACAGCTCCCGAATTTGACGCGGCTGCGATATCCGATTTTCCACGACGACATTCAGTACGCGCATTAGGCCGGCAACGGTAGCGGCGTCGTCCCGAAGATCAATAACACCGGGATGTACCGCCTCATTGCCAATTACGCGTACGGCGTCTAGCGCTTGTTGAAGCTCAACCGGGAGACCTTTCCGCACGAGCGCGGCAATATCGTCGTTGATGTTCCGGCCCGCCTCACCCAAGTGGACGCAGAGTTTTTGCAACGCCAATCTCAACAGCGCGGCGGCGCCGCGAGGCGACAAATTCAAGATCGCACCAGCCTCATCGAAATCTGCACGCACGTCAGATGGCATGTCCGAATTTGCCACTTCGCCCACTTGCTCAGCCGGGTAAATCAGGCGGTCGTATCGCCAAATTGCGAACTCATGGCAGATGTAGCATTCGCTGATAAAGAGGTTGGATAATTTCCGAGAGACATTCTCGTTGACTCGCTCGGACGTCAACAGTCCCTGGGCGAGCCGATCGAGAATCGCATGCCTTTTCTGACGCTGATCTTCTGACTGATTGGTTTCTGAGTCGATCACAATTCGGTAGCTAAAGGCTTCCTGTGGCGTGATTAGAGTTGGCAACCGGCCTGTACTCGGTGGACGCAAGTACACCCCGTGCCAGGTTTGCGCAGTGAACGCTCCGCAATACGGGCAGTTGAATGCCTCCTCGTAGACCGAGGCCGCTTTTCCGCTCATTTGTTCCCCTCCAATTCCGGACTGAGTCTAGTAGCAGACGCCTGTCTCGACCAGTGATCTCTCACCAACCGCCCGCATGGCAACTTTTTATCCCCGTACGTCACCTAGAAGCCCCTCATGGCCCGCACGACTGCTCTGAGAAAATGATGCGCCACTACGTCACGACCCTTGAGCACGGAAGCACATAAGTAAGGCGAAAGTTCAGACGCTTACTTCCCGAAGGGCCCCGGGACAGCCGTAAAGCCGCCAGCATAGGAGGAACGCCTAAATCATAGAGGCGGGGCGGCCACGCCGCAGCCCGGCATCGCAGTGTGCCCGCCATTTCATCCAGCCCTGACCGCCAGACAGAGTATTTGACGAATGCTTCCCGTCATGCTTACGGATTCACGCATCGGACAAGCCACATCTGCCCGCGTCATGCAATAACCGTTGCAGCTAGCCCGCGAAGCACCTTCGTGAAGATTCGCCTCGTGACCTTAGCAACCCCGGACCACGACGGGGCGTCATCGGGATCATTCCTCAGGGATGGTAGTCCTAAATGTGCAGGCTGTGACGTGAACCGAAGCCGGTTGTCCTCTAGTGCACGGAAAAGTTCATCTCCTTGACTTCGCAATTACGCGAACCGTCAATCTGACGCCTTCGGGGAACAAGCGCTTTTAATGATTTTCAGTCAACGAGAAATTTGTCTTCCCGTGTGACGGGTGAGCTGCTGGCATGCGACGATTGGCGGGCAGCATGAGGCTGCGCTAGATGGGGAAGGAATTGAAAAGCTTTGCGATTTGGAATAATAAGGGCGGCGTTGGAAAAAGCACGATCACCTACCATTTGGCCTCTAGGTACGCCGAGCTCCATCCGGAGAAAAAGGTGCTAGTGATCGACCTTTGCCCCCAAGCGAACGTCAGCATGATGTTGCTGGGCGGTGGCCTTGCCGGTGAGAACGCCGTCCTGAATTTATGTACGCAGGCTACGCCGCGCACAGTAGTAGGGTATCTGAGTACCGTAATCGCTCGAGGCGCCGCGGCACCCCTCCCGGACCCTAACGACTTTCTCACGCATGTTCACTCGGTCAATCCGAACATGCCGAACAACCTTTGGATCTTGTGCGGCGATGGCAACCTAGAGCCCATGGCGCCAGCCATTACCGGGGCCGCGTCGGCCCCATCACTCACTCCTCAGATCGTCCCTTGGTTGTGGGTCCATACAATTTTCAGACGTCTTGTTGTGAGCCTCGAGGCCCAAGGTGACGACGACGTGGTCGTTTTGATCGACACCAATCCAAGCTTTTCAATCTACACCGAACTAGCGATTTCAGCCGCCGATATGCTGCTGACGCCGGTTAACGCCGACGACTCTTCGAGGGTAGCAGTCAACGCGATGTTCATCCTGCTTCACGGGCAAGTGCCTCCGCACCCGATTTACGGATCTTGGACATTCGCGGCACAGGCTCAGCTGCATGGCATGCCGGTGCCAAAGATTCACGCGATCATTGGAAACCGTCTTACGCAGAACCGCGGGGACGCTGCGGCTTTTGGAGCCCTCTCTGCGGCGAGCGCGGCTACCTTATTCGCGGCGTTCCAACAGCACCCGGGTTACTTCACACCCAGGCTGCATATGGCGCAGAGTGTGGGGGCCTTTGAAAATCAATATGCTCTGTCTCTTCGCGATTTCAACACTGCTGGCATCGTCGCCGCGCACCTTGGTGTGCCCCTATCACGCCTCAACGGCGGCCATCACGCCGTCCACGGCCAGCAGGTCCAACTAAACCAGCATCGGATCGCAGAGTGCAGGGCCGCTGTGGATGGGATCCTGCGCGTCTTGCCCTAGCTTTGCTTTGAAAGTGGTCCCGGGGGCATCCGTTCGTCTAGTCGGAAAGAGGCGTTATATTTAGGTGATTTTGGATGCCCCCTTGGAGACTCACAAAGATTCGGCCGACGTTACGCATAATGAGTCGGCATGCTTTGGGAGGTTTGGCTTTCATGAATACGGACACCCTCAATCGGATCGCAAGAGAGGCCGCTGGAGCGCTTTTTTTGCGTCCGTTCGACAGCCTTAGGGGACTTACCATGGGTTATGACGTCCACATCACGCGCAAGAAAGACTGGTTCGACGAGCAGGGGCCAGAGATTTCGTTGGATGAGTGGAAGGATTACGTGGCGTCGGATCCGGAGATGCGCCTGGATGGAGTCGCCGAGGCGACGGTAGGCGGCGGACACGTACTACGTGTGGAGCAAGACGGGCTTGCCGTTTGGACAGGGTTTGCCGGGCACGGGGTAAACGGCAATATGGCTTGGTTTTCCCCTGCAGCTGGCGGGATAGTGGTCAAGAATCCCGATGTGCAGATTCTTCAGAAGATGTTTGCCGTAGCGCAAGCCTTGGGTGCGCAGGTCGTCGGGGATGAGGGCGAGCAGTATGGGCTTGATGGCGACGTCATTGAATAGCGCGGCAGAACGGCCATCTGGCCCTCGGCCGCTTAGTTGTTGGTGGCGGTCTCAAGTCCTACAAAACATCACGACTTTAGGGAAATGGACTACGTCCAACGCGCCGATTGGCACGTTACCCTAACCTGGTCCGCCGGAAGGGCGGGCCGTCAACCCATAAGGAACATGCCGTGCATCCGCGCAAGCTCATCCCGTTCTCCCTCCTGATCCTCGGCTCGCTCACGGCGTGCCATTCCGTTTCCGTCGACCCGGGCACCGAGTCCGTGCTGGTCGACAAGCCCTACCTCTTCGGCCACGGCGGCGTTCGCCCCGAGCCGGTGAAAGAGGGGCGCATCATCACCTGGGCAAGCACGTCGGACATCAACGTCGTCATGACCCCGCAGACCGTGCACGTCGTGTTCGACGACTTCAGCTCGAAGGACAACATCCTGCTCGACTTCGACACCGCGCTGCAGTTCCGGGTGACCGACTCGGTGAAACTCGTCGAGCAGTACGGTGCGATGGGCTGGTTCAAGAACAACATCCAGAGCCAGTACGCCAGCATCGTGCGCGAGGCGGTGAAGGGCCAGACGATGAGCGACATGATGTCGAGCCCGACCACGGCGGCCGAGGTGGACAAGGAAGTGACCACGGCCATCCGCGGCCTGGTGAAGGATCGCGGCTTGCCGATCGAGATCCTCGACGTCACCCTCGGCCGTGCGCGGCCGAACGAGAACGTGCTGCAGCAGATGAACGAAACGGCGGCGCAGCAGCAGCGCCAGAAAACCCTGGTGGCGGCGACCGCGGCGGAAGAACAGCGTGCGAAGGAGCAGGAAGCCCGCGCCGTGGCCGACAACGCCTACCGCAACAAGCTCGGCATGAGCATCGAGCAGTATTCGGCCGTGACCATCGCGACGATCAACGCCGACGCCTGCAAGGCGGCGAAGGAGTGCTACATCACTCCGGCCGGCGCCAACGTGCTGGTGGGCGGACGCTAAAGGGCAGGGCGCGGCCAGCGGGTGGCCGCGCCCGTTCCCGTCAGACCTTGAAGGCCAGGAAGCCGTCGTCGACCGGCACCGTCGAGCCATTCACCGCCTGCGCGGCGTCGGTGAACAGGAACGCGACGACGCTCGCGACCTGCTCGGGCTGGATCAGCGCGTTGTGCATGTGTTGCGCCGCCAGCGGCGGCTTGACGCGCGGATCGTCGCCCATCATTGGCGTGTCGATGAAACCCGGCGCGACGGCGACGACACGGATGCCGTGCTCCGCCAGCTCCAGCGCGGCCGTGCGGGTCATGGCCACGACGGCCGACTTCGCCGCGTTGTAGTTGAAGCTGCCGCGCGCGGCGACGTAGCCGAAGATCGAGGCCGTATTGACGAAGGTACCCCTGGCACCGATCGCCACCATCTTCCGCGCGCCGTAATGCAGGCCGTAGTAGACGCCGTGCTGGTCCACGTCGATCACCCGGTGGTAATCCGCCGGCGTCATGTCCAGCAGGCTCTGCACCTTCGAGATGCCCGCGTTATTGAAGATGCCGTTCAAGGTGCCGAGCTGGTCGACGGCGAACTCGACCATCGCCTCGACGTCTTCGGCCTTCGACACGTCGACCTTGAACGCCACGGCACGGCGGCCCAGGCCACGCACTTCCGCGGCGACGGCTTCTGCGCCGGCCAGGTTGAAATCAGCGACCACCAGGTCGGCGCCCTTGAGCGCAAGGGCGAGGCAGGCTTCGCGTCCGATGCCACTGGCGCCGCCGGTGACGATCAGGACGTGGTTGAGCAATTCCATGGAAATTCCTTTGGGGAGAGGAGCCATTCGGCTTTTTATCGGCCCGTTTTCGGCGATTCGCTCAAGAAAACGTGAAAACTACCGAAATTGATAACATGCACCCGACAATGGGCTTTGCCGATTCGGCGCAGCCATTAATAGCTGTCGTGGCAACTTGTTTCTACCGGGAAGTTTGATGCTCGACAGCAGCTACAGCGGCGTACTGGTCCTGTTCTCGTTCGTGGTGGCCATCCTGGCCTCGTACACGGCGCTGAACATGGCCGCGCGCGTGGCGAACTCGAGCGGGCGTGCGTCGATGCTCTGGCTGGCCGGCGGCTCGTTCGCCATGGGCCTGGGCATCTGGGCCATGCACTTCGTGGGCATGCTGGCCTTCAGCCTGCCGATCACGCTGGGCTACGACGTCGAGCTGACCGTGTTCTCGCTGGTCATCGCGGTGTGCTCGTCGGCCTTCGCGCTGTGGCTGGTCTGCCAGAACGAACTGCCGCGACGCAGGCTGGCGGTGGGCGCGCTGCTGATGGGCTTCGGCATCGCGGCGATGCACTACACCGGCATGGCCGCGATGCGGATGATGCCCGGCGTCGTCTACGACCCGCTGCTGTTCACCCTCTCGGTCGTGTTCGCCGTGCTGGCATCCGGCGCCGCGCTGTGGATCGCGTTCCGCCTGCGCAGGGATACCGAGCGCGTGCTGTGGGCCCGCCTCGGTGCCTCGCTCGTGATGGGTTGCGCCATCGTCGGCATGCACTACACCGGCATGGCGGCCGCCAACTTCCCGGCCGACAGCTGGTGCGGCGCGGCCGTGGCCGGTGGCATCGACGTGAAGTGGCTCGCCGTGGTCGTCATCGTCGTCACGCTGTCGGTGTTTGCCATCGCACTGGTCGTATCGATGCTGGACGTGCGGGCCAACCTGCTCGCCACCTCGCTGGATCGCGCCAACAGCGAACTGCTGCAGCTGGCCATGCACGACAACCTGACCCGCTTGCCGAACCGCGTGTTGCTGGAAGACCGCCTTGACCAGGCGATCCATAACGCCTCGCGCAGCGGCCGGCGCTTCGCCGTGCTGTTCCTCGACCTGGACGGCTTCAAGGCCGTCAACGATGTTTATGGCCACCATGTCGGCGACGCCCTGCTCAGGGAAGTCTCGCGCCGCATCCTGGCCTGCAAGCGCGACGAAGAAACCGTCGCACGCCTTGGCGGCGACGAATTCGTGGTGGTCGTCGACATCGGCGGGCCGGAAGAAGCCGCGGTGCTTGCCGAAGAACTGGTCGACCTGATCAGCGAGCCCTACCAGGTGCACGGCGTGACCGCGCACGTGTCGGCGAGCGTCGGCATCGCGCTGTATCCGGAAAACGGCCGCAACCGCCACGAGCTGATGATCAACGCGGACGCGGCCATGTATCACGCCAAGGAGCACGGCCGGCGCGGCTTCCGCTTCTTCGAAGTGGCGATGAACGCCAACGTGCACCAACAGCTGAAGCTGCAGCAGGACCTGCGCCGCGCACTGGACCGTGACGAGTTCACCCTCCATTACCAGCCGAAACTGGTCTCGCCCAGCGGGCCGGTGGTCGGCGTCGAGGCCCTGCTGCGCTGGAACAAGCCCGGCGAAGGCCTGGTGCCGCCCGATCGCTTCCTGCCCGTGGCCGAACGCACAGGCCTGATCGTGCCGATCGGCAACTGGGTGATCGACGAAGCATGTCGGCAGATGCGCCTCTGGCTGGACGCGGGCCACGCGAACTGGACCGTCGCCGTGAACGTGTCGACGGCGCAGCTCAACCACGTCGGCCTCGTTGAAACGCTGCGCAACGCGCTGGTGCGCCACGCCATCGAACCCCGGCACCTGACCATCGAGGTGACCGAATCCACGGCGATGCGCGACGCGGAGACCAGCCTCGCGATCCTCAACCAGGTGGCCACGCTCGGCATCGGCATTTCGATCGACGACTTCGGCACCGGCTATTCCAGCCTGCTGTACCTGAAGCAGCTGCCGGCGAACGAACTGAAGATCGACCGCGGCTTCGTCACCGAACTGGCGCGCGGCAACGACGACGAAGCCATCGTCTCGGCGATCATCGCGCTGGGCAAGACGCTCGGCCTGAAGATCGTGGCCGAGGGCGTGGAGACCGTCGAACAGCAGGAGCTGCTCACGCGGCTGGGCTGTAACGCCCTCCAGGGTTACCTGCTCGGCGTGCCGGTGGCGGCAGCCGACCTGCCGGCCACGTTGCCGCCGCGGCCTACGGTGGCGTAGGGTGGCGTAGGGCGGCAGGCCTAGAGCCCGCGACGGCCTCAGGCCAGACGGGTTCCGTTCGGCACGCGGCGCTCCGTCGTGGCGATCACCACGCCGTCGTCGGTGTGGAAGCCGGTGAGCAGGAACTGCGAACGCACCGGGCCGATCTGTTTTTCCGGGAAGTTGATGACGCCGATGATTTGCTTGCCGACCAGCTCGTCGGCCGCATAGACGCCGGTTACCTGCGCGCTGGTCTTGCGCTCGCCATGCTCGCCGAAGTCGACCCAGATCAGGTAGGCCGGGCGGCGTGCCTCGGGAAAGGCTTCGGCACGGGTGACCGTACCGGCCACCATCAACACTTTCGTAAAGTCGTTCCAATCGATCAGGTCAGTCATGGTCAGCCAAGCAGGCGTTGCCAGCGACGCGGCACGGCGCCTTCGGGGCCGGGCACGGGCTGGTCGTCGGGGTGGGAGGTAGGCGCCGCCAGGGCAGGGCCGTCGAACATCTCGTCGTTGCGGTAATCGTAGAACCAGTCTTCGCCCGGTTCGAAACTCTGGATCACCGGATGGCCGCTGGCATGCGCATGCTGGGTCGCGTGCTTGTTCAACGAATCGTCGCAGCAGCCGACGTGGCCGCATTGCGCGCATCGCCGCAGGTGCAGCCACCAGCTTTCCGTAGCGAGGCACTCGACGCAGCCCGTGCCGCTGGGGGGAACCTGGGTATCGATGCCGGAACGCTCGTGGCTCATGGGGGAACTCCGGGAACGGTTCCCTCGATCCTACCCGAGCCGATCGTTCAGAACAGCCGTCCGGCGCGATGCAAAGCAACGATTTGCATCCGCTTGACCGAGGCGGCAAGCCGCTGCAAGGCGCGGCCGAGCTCGTTGGTGTCGGGCGAGCCTTCCTGGAGCAGGCCCTCGATCCGGCAGGCCGCGTCGGCGACCGGCAGGTGTTCGTGGATCAGCGCGTGCCGGGCCACGTGGCCCGCACGGAAATGCGCCTCGTCGTAGTCACGATGCAGCAACGCCTGGAGTAGCCCGAGGGCCTCCAGCGAGATCTCCTGTGCTGCCATGACGTTGCGCATCCCGACATGAAACCCGTGCGGGCGCGGTGGCGCAATCCGCCGAAGGGTCTACGTAAAGTCACGGTCCGGGCGGTATGCTCTCGGCGGAGAACCGACCGATCGAAGGAACGTCATGTCGCTTGTTGCAACCGTGCTCACCGTGCTGGTGATCCTGATCCACGTCTACATCGTGATCCTCGAAATGGCGTTGTGGCGCTCGCGTGGCCCGAAGGTGTTCGGGATCACCCCGGCATTCGCCAACGACAGTGCCGCGCTGGCCTCGAACCAGGGCCTGTACAACGGCTTCCTCGTCGTGGCGCTGGTGCTTGGGCTGGCCTTGCGCGAGCCGTTCGCCACCGCCTTCGTGTTCTACGGGCTGGGCTGCGTGGTGGTGGCCGGCCTCTGGGGCGCGATCACCGCCAGCCGCCGCATCCTCTACGTGCAGGCGCTGCCCGCCATCCTGGCGCTGGCCGCCCAGTGGATCGCGCGCTAGGACGATAGCCTCGACATGCATGGACGCCGCCGAGGGGGCGGGGCGTCCCCGTTTCCCCCACGGAGTGATCCATGGCAGAGACCGAATTGCCGCTTGCCCGCCCGGGCAAGACCCCCGACTGCCGCCCGGCGACGTTCGAGCTGGGCCTGGCCCTGGCCGGTGCCGTGTCCGGCGGCGCGTATGCCGCTGGCGTGCTCGACTTCCTCTACGAAGCGCTGGAGCACTGGTACGAGGCGAAGGCGCAGGGCCTGGCGGTACCGCGCCACGATGTCCTGCTGCGGATCATTTCCGGAGCCTCGGCGGGCAGCCTCAATGGCGTGATTTCCGCCGTGGCCCTGCCGTACCGCTTCGCCCACGTCCGCGCCGACACCCCGCCCGCAGCCGCCGCGGGTAATCCGTTCTACGACGCATGGGTGACGCGGATCGATGCGCGTGCCCTGCTTGGCAAGGCCGATCTTGCCGACCCCGCGAAGCCGCTGGCGTCGTTGCTCGACTCGACCTGCCTGGATGCCATCGCGGCCCAGGTGCTGGCCTTCACCGGCGAGGCGCTCGCGCGCCCGTACATCGCCAATCCGCTGAAGTGCGTCTTCACCGTGACCAACCTGCGCGGCGTGCCCTACATGGTGCGCTTCCGCGGCAACCCCGAGATCCCCGGCCACGGCATGCTCGCCCACGCGGATTACCTCGGCTACGCGGTGAACACCGGCGCCGCCACGTACGAGCGTGCCTGGAAATACGCCGACGAGGCGGTGGTCAGTGGCCCCAACCATCCCTACGCACGCGAATGGCAGGCCTTCATGAACGGGGCACTGGCCTCGGCGGCGTTCCCCGCCGGTTTGCGCTACCGCGAGGTCATCCGCCCCTGGACCGACTACGACGGGCGGGTCGTCATCGTGCCCGGCAACGACGGCAAGGCGAAAGCGGTGCCGATTCCCCCCGCGTGGGCGGATACCGACACGGCCACGGGCGAGTACCGCTTCGTCGCGGTCGACGGCGGTGCAATGGACAACGAACCCTTCGAGCTGGCCCGCACGGAGCTCGCCGGCACGCTCGGCCGCAACCCGCGCGAAGGCGACCGGGTCAATCGCATCGTCATCATGCTGGACCCGTTTCCCGAGGCGGAGGATCCCGGTCCGGTCGATGCGGCGTCGATCAACATCGTCGAATCGATGGCTGCGCTGTTCGGCGCCTGGAAGCAGCAGGCGCGCTTCAAACCCGAAGAGGTGGCGCTGGCCCTCGACACGACAGTCTTCAGCCGCTTCATGATCGCGCCCAGCCGTCCCGCGACGCCGGAGGGCCCCCGCTGGATCGGTGGGCGCGCCCTCGCCGCAGGCGCACTGGGCGGCTTCTCCGGCTTCCTCAGCCAGGCCTACCGGCACCACGACTTCCTGTTGGGCCGCCGCAACTGCCAGCAGTTCCTTTCCGAACGACTGCTGGTGCCGGCGCGCAACCCGATCTTCGCTGGCTGGGTGGATGACCCGGCGCTTGCCGGGTTCCTGCGCGACGTCGACGGGGAAGTGCATGCACCGGTCATTCCCCTGGTGGGCAAGTGCATGGCCCAGCGCGAGCCGTTGCCGCCGTGGCCACGTGGTGCCTTCCAGCCCGACACGCTGATGCCGCTGGTCGAAGGCCGGATGCAGGCCCTGTATGGCGTCGCGACCGCGGGCATCGGCGCGCGGATCGCCACCTGGCTGGCCTGGCATCTGTACGTCCGGCGCCTGCTGCTCGGCATCGTTCGCCGCCGCCTGGACGCTGCGCTGCGTGCCTTCGGCCTTTTGTGATATTTGACGAACCCTTGCCTGGGCGGGCACTGTCAGCAGGACATGCGCCACAGGAGTGCTTCGATGCTACGTGTTCGTTCTGGTTGGTCCGTCGGTGTTGCGGCGGTGTTGCTGGCAGGTTGTGCAGGCCACGGCACGCGGGCTCCCCAACCGTCGGGCGAGGACGTGGCAACGCAAGCACACGACGCCGGCCAGGCCTACGCGGCGGGTGACATCCGCCATGCCGCGGACCTCTACCAGGCGGTGGTCGACGCCCAGCCCGGCGATGCCGATGCATGGTTCCGCCTCGGCAACGCTCGCTTCCGCCTGCAGCAGCAGGATGATGCGGTACAGGCTTACGACCGCGCGATCCACCTGCGTCCGGAGTTCGCCGAGGCGCAGTACAACCTTGGCGTGGTCCGCCTGAAACAGGCCCAGGCCGCGATGATCGCCAGCGCCCAGGCCGGCAAGCCCGGCGACACCTTGCGCCGCGACAGCTCGCGCATCGCCCAGCGGCTGGCGCGGGTGGCGGACGATGTCGGCACGCGCGGCAAGGGCGAGGGCGAGGGTGGGGCACCGCCGTTCATTGTCGAACCGGCAGACAGTCACTGAGTTTTCGATGACAGCCCGGCGACTGGATCGTGCGAAGCGGACAGTCCGTTGGCATACGTGAAAGTACGTTGTCGCAAGAGCCTGTCATCGGCCTGTTGGGCTATGGCGGGCATGCAAATTCGGTAGTAGCGTGGGCCTCGGGGAGTCCATCAGCCTCGACGAGAGGGTCGCTATGACCACAATCTCCGCTGCGCCACGCGCCATTGTTTTCGAAGACCACACCGGCCTGGCATCCGCATTGACGGACCTGCTGCAGGCGCGGCTGGGTTACGACGTGGCCGCGTGTGCCGGCTGCATCGAGGAGGCGATCCGCGTCGCGCATGTCGAGCGTTGCGACGTGGCCGTGGTCGACCTCGACCTGCAGGGAATCATGGCGTATCCCGCCCTGGACGAACTCAAGCGACGCGGCATTCCCTACGTGCTGGCCACCGGGACGATGCCGGTCGACATTCCGATCCGTTATCGCGCGCCGATGGTGCGCAAGCCTTACAGCGCCCAGCAACTGGAGCAGGCCATCCGCGAAGCGAGTGCCGCCCGGGCCTGCTGAGCGCGCCGGGCGTCAGGACGATTCGACGGCACCGCGTGCCTTGCGCAGCCAGCCGTTGACCTCGTCGAGGCCGGTCACCACGCTGGCGCAGATGCGCCGCAGCTCGGCCGATGGCTGTTGCAGGTCCGGCACCATGATCGTGGGCAGGCCGGCGGATACGGCCGAGCGGACGCCGGCATGCGAATCCTCCAGGGCCAGGCAGCAGTTCGCCGGCTTGTTGAGGATGCGTGCGGCACGCAGGTAAGGGTCCGGCCAGGGCTTGCACCGCTCGCAGTCGCCGGCGGCGACCAGCGCGTCGAAGCGATCGCGCAGCCCGAACGCCTCGAGGTGATGGATGGCGATGTTGTGCGGCGACGAGGTCGCGATCGCCCGTGGCATGGCGAATTCATCCAGCGTGTCCAGCAGCGACATGACCCCCGGCTTCAGCCGCAGGTCGGTCTCGAACATGGCGTGGTAACGCTCCGAGGCGCTGGCCCAGACCGCATCCAGGTCGACTTCGTCGCCCACGTATTCGCGAAGGAGCACGCGCGCGGCATGTCCGTGCAGACCGACCATGCGCTGGCACAGGGCCAGGGGGAGTTCGATGCCGAACTCCGTCGCCGCCTGTAGCAAGGCGTCCCGGTAGAGCGCTTCGGTGTCGAACAGTACGCCGTCCAGGTCAAAAACGATGGCCTGGGGTGTCGCGGGAAAACGCACCATGCCTGCCCCCGATGGCCGCCACGGCGGCCGAATGCCCGGTTTTTCGCGAACATACCGCGCCTGCTGCCGTAACGCCATATTCCTGTTGGGTATGAAGCGGCGGGTTGCGCTGGACGACGGCGCAGGCCACGCTTCGTGGATCATGAGAAAACGCCGCATGCTCGCCCGCAGTCTCGTCGGCGCCCTCGCCGGCGTGCTGCTGTTCGTCTCCGGGGCCTGGGGCACCCTGGCGCTGCGCTACCAGTTGCCGGGGCCGCCTCCACTGCGGCTGGCCGGGGCGATCGCCTGGTCGGTGGTCTACCTCGGCCTGCTGGTCGCGATGTTCGGCTGGCGCGTGGCGTGGGCGCCCCTTTGCCTGGTGGCCATGCTGGGCCTGCTGGTGGCGTGGTGGACCACGATCCAGCCACGCAACGACCGCGTCTGGTCCGACGACGTCGCCCACCTGCTTTCGGGCGAGGCCGACGGCGACATCGTCACCTTGCATAACGTGCGCGACTTCAACTGGCGCGCCGACGACGATTACGACGTGCGCTGGGAAACCCGCCGCTACGATCTCGCCCACCTGGTCTCCGCCGACGCCATCCTGTCGTACTGGTCGAGCGAGGCGATCGCGCATGCGATGCTCTCGTTCGGTTTTGACGACGGCCGCCACGTGGTGTTCTCGATGGAGATCCGTCGCGAGAAGGGCGAGGCGTTTTCCGAGGTCGGGGGCTTCTTCAAGCAGTTCGAGCTGGTGCTGATCGCCGCGGACGAGCGCGACATCGTGCGCGTGCGGACCAACGTGCGCGGCGAGGATGACTACATCTTCCCGCTGCGGATGCCGCGCGATGCGATGCGCTCGCTGTTCCTGTCATACGTGCAGGCCGCCAACCGGCTGGTCGACGAGCCGCGCTTCTACAACACGGTGACATCCAACTGCACCACGATCGTCTACCGCATGGCGCGGCGGATCGATGGCGGCTTGCCAATGGATATCCGCCTGCTGCTGACCGGTTACCTGCCCGAATACCTCATGGACAACGGCGCATTGGACAAGCGCATGCCCGTGGACGAATGGCGTCGGCTAGGCCGGATCACCGACCGGGCGCGGGCGAGCGGGCCGGGCGACGACTTCTCCGCGGTGATCCGTCAGGGCGTGCCGCCGGCGGTCTTGTCCGGTGCGTCGCCGTCGTCCGGCGATTCGACCTTGAAGCCCCTCGCTTCCAGCGCCGACAGGTAGCCCTTCGGACCGATCAGGTCGTCCAGCGGGACGATCGCCACGACCTGGTCGTGCGCGGCCACCTGCGTATCCACGGCGGCCAGCCAGCGCGTGCGCACCTGCGCCGGCACGTCGGTGAGGCCGATGCGCTGTGCGAGGCCACCCTCGGTAACGGCATCCAGGCAGGTCGACAACTGCTTCGCGCGCCGTTCGTCGCGAAGCTCGCCCACGTCGCCGGTGGCCCAGGCGTTGGCGCGCTCGCGCATGGCGGCCAGCTGCGGTTCGATGTTGTCGACGCTCTGGGTGAAGCAGGACAGGTCGTCCAGGGTCGAGCGCTTGAACTCTTTCACCACCGAGCGCGGATCGTCGACCAGCAGGGTGTATTCGACCGGCACCTGCGGCACGTTGTGTTTCTTCGCCATCTCGACCACCGCATCGGTGATGTAACCCGACTTGCGCAGGCCGGATTTCTTGACCGCCTGTTTGTAGAGGTCGATCGCGGCGAAGATCGGCCGGTAGCGTTCGACCTTGTTGTCGTCTCCGATGTATTTCGCCTTCACCGCCTGCCAGCGTCCGTAGACGTCCGCCGGGACGGTTTCCTGCAGCGTCTTCCCGTCCGGCGAGTTGCGCACGCCGATCAGCGAGGGCAGCAGGGCGAGGCGACCGAAGAAGCCGACGTTCGGCTTGACTTCGACGTGCGGCGGCAGGATCAGCGCGCCCGCGTGTGCCACCGCGTCGTCGACCTCGTCGGTCTTCCAGGTGATGTTGCCCGGGATCGGCGACAGCGTTCCAAGGATCAGGACGACGTGGTCCCCGCGCGTCGCCCGCCACAGGCCGGGGCCCGGTTGCACGCCACTGACGGTAACGGCCTCGAGGGTCGGGACGCTGTCGGGCGGCGGGGGCACCTGGGCGGCGGCAGTGCCGGCCAGGACAAGGGCGACGAAGGCGGCAACGAGGGCAGGGCGTGGGTGTCGGATCATGCGCGCAAGTCTAGTCGAAGCCATGGCGGCGGTCGCATCGCTGCCGCCGCTCACTCGCCTTGCATTCACTTCGCAAGAACCGGCGCGCGAACGCCGCCGTGCGTGCAAGGCGCGTGAAGGTTTCCCCTCGCAACCTTTCGTTCCGTTAGCACTCACAAACCGTTAAGCTCCCCTTCCTCCCCGCGTGCGAATCCCCGACCCATCCGTCTTCCATGGCCCTGGTGATCTACGACATTCCGTTCCACCCCGACCTGGCTGGCCTATGGCATGTCCAGCTCAACGGCGTGCCCACGGAAAACTTCGAGACGCGCGTCGCGGCCATTGCCTATGCGGTCAACCAGTCGCGACTGATCGGCAACCCCGGCCACGTGCAGGTGCTGGTTTCCGTCGAAGGTGCCGATGGCGTCTGGCGCGAATTCGAATCCAACGCCAAGCGTCCGGTCGACAGCCTGCAGTAGCCACTGCACACATCGCGTTGATGTGCGATGGATACGATGGTGGCCTTACGGAGGAACTTGCCACCCATGACGCACCGCAAGATTGGTTATTTCGACGTCGAGGGCTCGTGCTACGTCGCGAAGCCTGGCCGCTGGCGCGGCAAGTACGTCATCAGCGAAGACGGCGACGAGCTTAAGGAAAAGCTTTGCGTCACGCTGCACGACAATGAAGAAGACGCCTGTGCCGAAGGCATCCGCCTGGGCATCACGGCAGCGCGCGCGCTGATGAAGGAACGCGAGGGTTTCGACCCCGGCGAAGACGAGTAACGTCCGCCTGGTGCGCGCCCGCGCACTGCATACCGCGTGCCAGAAAGCGCCGCGCAACGCGGCGCAAGCTATTCCGAATGGCCGATGGTGCACATCGTTTACCCGGCGTAAGTTTTCATTGCGGCCCCGTGAATGTTGCATTTTTTGCGCATTCCCCCGCCGCGAAGTCCCAGCCCCACTCCCCTAAGGCTCCGGAGACTCACAATGAAAACCACCACACGCATGGCGCCCAGGCGCCACGGGCTCGCTTTGTCCATCGCCGCCGCACTGGCTTGCGCCTGCGGTACCGTCCGCGCCCAGGACACCTCGCCACCGCCAGCCGCGCAAGGCACGCCGCCGCAGGCGGCGCAGGCCTCGCCACCGTCGCCTCCGCCCCCTCCGCCGAAGGCCACGACGGAGCTTGCCGCCGTCACCGTTACCGGCTCGGCGCTCCCACGCATCGACGTGGAGACGCCGTCGCCGGTGACCACGATCAGTGCCGAGCAGATCCAGAAAAGCGGCCTTACCACCGTGTCGGACGTGATCCGCGCCGTCTCGGCCGACAACAGCGGTTCCATCCCGCCGGCCTTCACCGGTGGCTTCGCCGCCGGTTCGTCGGGCGTGGCACTGCGTGGCCTTACAGTGAATTCCACGCTGGTGCTGATCAACGGCCGGCGTGCGGCGAACTACCCGTTGGCTGACGATGGCCAGCGCGCCTTCGTCGACCTCAACACCATTCCGTCGAATGCGATCGACCGCATCGAAGTGCTGAAGGACGGCGCCTCGTCGCTGTACGGCGCGGACGCGATCGCCGGCGTGGTCAACATCATCCTGCGTCCCGGTTACCAGGGCACGGAGTTCACCGCCGACGTCGGCACCTCGCAGCACGGCGGTGGCACGACGCGGCGCGGCACCGTGCTGTTCGGCGGTGGCGACCTGCGCAAGGACGGCTGGAACGCGTACTTCAGCGCGGAGTACCAGAAGGACGATCGCATCCAGGTGGGCGACCGCGGCTACCCGTACAACACCAACGACCTGACTCGCAGCGGCGGCAACAACCTCATCGGTGGCCAGCCGTCGCAGAACTCCGGTTCGCCCTTCGGCACCGTCACGCCAGGCACGCTGGGCACGCCGGGCGACGTCACCACCGGTATCCCCGACCCCGGCGCCGTTGCCCAGCCGCTCGGTGCCTGCGGTACGGGCAGCACGCTGGTCACCAACGATCCGAACAATCCCGGTAGCTACTGCGCGTTCAATCGCACGCGCTACTTCGACATTTCGCCGGAGATGGAGCGGCAGGGCATCTATGGCCGGTTCACCCTGAAAGTAAGCGACACCGCGCAGGCCTACATCGACGCCAGCTACTACCAGGTACGCACGCAGTTCCGCGGGCCGCCGCCGCAGATCCAGGCCAGCACGCCGAACAACACCAATGCGATCGCGCTGCCGGCCACGCTGCCCGACGGCTCGCTCAATCCCAACAACCCGTTTGCCGCGGACGGCAAGGCGGCCCTGATCAATTACACCTTCCCGGGCCTTCCCGGCGGTGGCGACAACAAGAACCACAACATGCGCATCACCGGCGGCATGACCGGTTCGTGGGGTGACTGGAGCTACGACACCGCGTTGGTGTTCAACCACGAGTCGCTCGATATCACCACGCCCGGGCTGCTCAATTACAACGCGCTGGTCGCTGCCGTCGCCAACGGCACGTATAACTTCCTCGACTCGTCGGCGAACTCGCCAGAGCTGCTGCGGATGCTTGGCCCGACCTTGCAGAAGACCTCGACCAGCGACCTGCAGTCGGCCGATTTCCGCGTGACCCGGCCGTTGATGGATCTCGCGGGCGGCTCGCTCGGCCTCGCTACCGGCATCGACGTGCGCCACGAGGAGCAGAACGATCCGGACCTCAACCCGGATCTTGCCGCACAGGGGCTGGGCATCGCCCACACCAAGGGCCACCGCACCGTCAGCGGTGCGTATGTCGAACTCGATGCGCCGTTCCTCGAGTCGCTGGAAGTGGACGTGTCCGGCCGCTATGACCATTACTCCGACTTCGGCAGGAACTTCTCGCCGAAGATCGGCATCAAGTGGAAGCCGATCGATGAACTGGCCTTCCGCGGCACCTTCTCCAAGGGCTTCCGCGCGCCGAGCTTCGCGGAGAACGGTTCCAGCGAGTCCGAAGGCTTCGCGACGTACACGCCGCCGGCGGAGTTCCAGGCGCTGCACAACAACAGCGGCTACGTGCAGCCCTATCCGCTGGCCTTCCTCACCGCGGCCAATCCGAAGGTGAAGCCGGAACGGTCGAAGAGCTACACCTTCGGCATCCTGTTCCAGCCCACCCAGGACCTCAGCGCGACGATCGATTACTACCGGATCAAGAAGACCGGCGTGATCGGCCAGCAGAGCCCGGCGGCCGTGCTCGACGCGTACTACAACGGCCAGCCGTTGCCGACGGCATCCAGCATCGTCGCCGACGTTCCCGATCCGGCGGCGCCCGACGCACTGCCGCGACCGCTGGTGGTGGATGCGCCTTACGTCAACCAGAACGCGCTGGAGACCAAGGGCATCGACCTCGACCTGAAGGGCAACTTCCACTTCAGCGACAACATGACGCTGACCAGCGAGATCAATCTCACCCGGATCATCACCTGGGTGCTGACACTGGAAGACGGCACCAAACTGCAGTTCGTCGGCACCCATGGGCCGTACGGCCTGTCGTCCGGTGCGGGCACGCCACGCTATCGCGGTTCGTGGGCGAACAGCCTGCAGGTCGGCAAGCTCAACATCACCGGCACGGTGTATTACACCAGTGGCCTGAAGCTCACGGCGCCCGACGTGGCACCGGGTTGCCAGTCGACCAACACGACCACCGGCGCGGACTTCCCCGCGTCCTGCCGGATGTCGTCGTTCACGGAAGTGGACCTCACCGGTCGCTACGACCTGACCGACAAGATCGCGATCACGGGTTCGGTGATGAATGCGTTCGACCGCAAGGCGCCGCTCGATCCGCTGAACTACGCCGCGTTCAACTACAACCCCACCTACTCGCAGAGCGGTGCGGTCGGCCGGTTCTATACCGTGGGTGTCAGGGTGAAGCTGTAAGACCGTGCATGGCCAGGCCGGCGGCGTCGAGGATCTCGACGCCGTCCGCCCGGACCATGAGGATGCCGCCGGCGCGCAGCCGGGCCAGCATGCGCGTGACCGTGGCGGCGCTCATGCCCAGGTACGAGGCGATGTCGTCGCGCGACATCGGCAAGGGCAGGAAGGTGGTGTCGGGTTCGACGTGGCGACGCCGCGTGAGCAGGTCCGCCAGGAAGGACGCGACGCGGGCGAGGGCAGGTGCGTCGCCGGCACGCGTGGCGCGACGGCGTTCCTCCCGGCGCAAGCCACGCAGGTGGCTGGCGATGGTGTCGTCGTGCTCGCACAGGGCGTCGGTCGCCGCACGCGGGAAGCGGCAGAACCAGGTCTTGCCCACCGCGACGACGGATGAGGTGTGCTGGCCCTGGCGCGCGACGTCCAGCGCGAAGATCTCGCCGGGCAAGTGGAACGCCAGCACGTGGCCGGCGCCGACGGTCATCGCGAGGCCCGACAGCACGGCGTATGCCGCCACGTGGGGCGCGTCGGGCTGGACCAGTCGATCGCCATCGGAGAACGGGCCCATGCGCTCGACGATGTCACGCATGGCGAGCAGTTCGGTCGCGCCGCCGCGGGTCGCCTGGCAGGTGCTGGCGTGCCGGCAGGCGTCGTTGCAGCAGGCGGCACCGCGACGCGGCGCGGGCGGCGGCTTGGCGACATCGGCGGCGTAATGCACGGGCTAACCTCCCACGCACGGCAGGTGCGCGTGGCTAGTTTAGGTCGGGCGCGTGGGGTGCCATGGGCGCGGTCAGGCGGATGCGCCGAAATGTCGCAGCGCCTGGCGGGGTTGACGAAAACTTGCCTTTCCGTTAAGTAAAGCGACGGGGGAATACCAGAAAGGGGGCCGCAAGGCCATGGCAAGTCGTTCGTCGTTGTCCGATCACCTTGATACCACCCAGGTCCAGGCGCTGCCCGATGGCTGCATGCCGGGGCATGTCGCGCCTTTCGTGATGCGTTATGGGGTGGATTTCCTCGTCGCCATGCAGCGCGCCGCCGTGCGCGACGAAGCTTCCCAGCGGGAAACCGAAACCGCCTAGCGACCCGCCGGCTGGCTGGCCGCGGCGTGCCCGTCGTCGGGCAGGTCGCCCGCTGGGCCGCCCTTGCGAATCGCGCCCACGACGAAAATCGCGACCATCGCGACCATCAACGCGATCAGGGCGTAGTAGCGCATGCGATCCATGGGGGCTCCGGGCTTCATGGGCGCAGTGTCGGCGTCGCCGGGTCAAGGAAATGGAACGCGGGCGTTACGTCGGCGTGCCGTCGATCAGGTCGGCCACGGCGTCGACCAGCGCATGCACGGAGAATGGCTTGGAGAGGATCGCGCAGCCCTCTGGCAGCACCGGGCTGTCGGCGAAGGCTTCCCACGCATAGCCGGTCATGAACAACACCGGCAGGCCCGGCTGGCGCTCGCGTGCCGCCTGGGCAAGGCGACGCCCGTCCATGCCGGGCAGGCCGACGTCGGTGACCAGGATGTCGGGACGTTCGTCGGACGCCAGCATCAGCAAGGCCTCGTCGCCCTCGCCAAAGTCGCTGACCGAGTAGCCCGCTTCTTCAAGCACTTCGCGGGCGAGCGAGCGCAGCATGACTTCGTCTTCCACCAGCAGGACGTGCTGGCCGCCGCCGCGGCGCGGTGCGCCTTCGATATGCGCGTGCCGGGCGGTGGGCGCACCGGCATGCCGGGGTAGCCACAGGCTGACCGTGCTGCCCCGACCGGGCGTGGACTCGATCACGGCGCGGCCGCCGGTCTGCCGTGCGAAGCCGTCGACCATCGACAGGCCCAGGCCGGTGCCCTGGCCGATCGCCTTGGTGGTGAAGAACGGATCGAAGGCTTTTTCGACCACGGAGGCGGACATGCCCGTGCCGGTGTCGGTCACCGCCACGACGACATGATCGCCGGTGCCGGGCGCCGTGGCTGGCGCATTGCGTGTCTCGATGGTCAGCGTGCCGCCATGGGGCATCGCGTCGCGGGCGTTGATGGCCAGGTTGAGGATCGCGCTTTCCAGCTGGCTGGCGTCGGACAGGGTGCGCCAGAGGTTGTCGTCCATGCGCACCTGCAGGCGCACCTGCTCGCCGAGCAGGGGACGAAGCAGCAGGTCGAGACCACGGACGATGGCGTTGGCGTCCACGTCGGACAACGACAGCGCCTGCTGGCGCGAGTAGGCGAGCAGGCGGTGGGTCAGGCCCGCCGCGCGCTGCACGGCGCCACCCGCGGCATCGAGCAGGCGCCTTGAACCTTCGATGCGCCCTTGCTCGATGCGTTCGGTGACCACTTCGATCGCGCCGCCGATGCCGCCGAGGATGTTGTTGAAGTCGTGGGCGATGCCGCCGGTGAGCCGGCCCAGCGCTTCGAGCTTCTGCGCGTGGCGTAGCTGGTCGTCGAGGTCGCGTCGGCGCTGGGTGTCGCGACCCATCCCGTAGATCACGTCGCCATCGGGCACGCCGGTCCATTCGAACCAGCGGAAGCTGCCGTCGTGCGCACGAATCCGCAGTTCCAGGTCGTCGACCACGTCGCCGTCGATCATCTGGCTCACGGCATCGCGCGCGCGTTCGAGATCGTCCGGGTGGATGAGTTCTTCGAAACCCAGCCCGACCAGGTCTTCGGTGGCGTAGCCCAGTTCGCGTCGCCATGCCGGGTTGACGTCGCGGTAGTGGCCGTCGCGGGTCATCACGACGTAGAGGTCGCGCGAGATGCCCCAGATCTGGTCGCGCTCGCGCGTGCGCTGGTCCACCTCCACTTCCAGCGAGGCGTTGAGCTCGCGCAGGGCCTGGGTGGAGCGGACCGCACGGGTGGTCTCGTTGGTGATCGCATAGAGGCCGAACACGCGGCCGTGCTCGTCACGCAGCGGCGAGCAGGAGAACGTCCACGAGGTTTCCTCGCCCACGCCGTGGCGGGTCATCCGCAGGGGCAGGTCCATCAGCATCGTGCCTTCGCCGGCGAGCGCACGCTCGGCATAGGCATAGACGTCGTCCCACACGTCGGCCCAAAGCTCGCGGAAGGTCTTGCCGATAGCGCCATCCACGCGCTCCCCGAGCATCGGCCGGTAGAGGTCGTTGAAGAAAAACAGCTGGCCGGGCTCGACCGCCATGTACATCGGGCGCGGCGTGGCGAACATCGTGGCCAGCATCGTGCGCAGGGCGGCCGGCCAGCCTTCGACCGGGCCCAGTGGCGTGGTCGACCAGTCGATCTCACGGATCTCCGCGGCCGTCACCGAATCGTCGGGCAGGAAGTCGAAGCGCTGGCTGGCGGGATCACTCATCGGATTCAGGGCCTGAAGGCATCCACGCGACCGGAGACCTGCTTGCCACGCTGCCACACGGCCTGGATTCGCGTGGTCGCCTCGATATCCTTCGACGGATCGCCGTCGAGCACGACAAAGTCCGCGCGCTTGCCGTTGGCGATGACGCCGCGGTCGTCGAGGCCGAGCAGGGTGGCCGCGCGCTGCGTCGCCACGTTGATCGCCTGCAGCGGCGTGAGCCCGGCGTCGACCATCAAGGCCAGCTCGCGGTGTTCGGCGAATCCGGGCAGGCGCAGTGGCATCGCGCCGGAATCGGTACCGAAGCCGACGTTGACGCCTGCATCGTAGACGCGCTTGAAGTTCTCTTCGTTGGTTTTCAGCGCGGCTTCGTTCACCGGCGTGGAGCCGTCGTGCGCGACCTTGTCACGCCACGCGCCGTCGGCGAACTGCCTGGCCAGGTCGGGCTGCACGGCATGCTGGAAGAATGGCTGGTCCATCCAGGCCGGATGCTGGGCATATATAAAGGCGGCCTCGTTGAGGTCGAGCGTGGCGATGTACCAGGTGCCGTGGCGCTTCATCGCATCGAGGAAGGCCTGGTCCACGGGCTTGTCGCGAACGCCGTGGGCGAGGATGTCGATGCCGTCGTCGACGAGCTGGCGGGCGTCCTCCAGGTAGTAGACGTGGGCGGCCACGCGCAGGTGCCTGGCATGCGCCTCGGCGATCACGGCGCGCCAGATCTCCGGCTTCATCTTCACCGGAAGGGTGCCATTGAAGTCGTCCAGCCAGACCTTGACCAGGTCGGTGCCGCGGTCGGCCGCCGCGTCGACAGCCGCGCGTGCTTCGTCGGGCGTCGCGGGCCGATCCAGCTGGTTCGGGCCGGCCTGCATCATCTTCGCCGGTGGCGCGCCGTTCGGCACGCCGATGCCGTGGTCTGCCCCGAACAGGTCGGAGCCATCGGCCTTGCCGGCATGCAGGTCGGCGCGCAGCGGATAGAACACGTCGGGGTTATTGACGCCGAGCGAGGTCACCGTGGTCACGCCGTAGGCGCGCCACTGGCGGAGCTGGCGCAAGGCGTTGTCGCGGGTGAACAGAGCGGGCAGGCCGCTTTTGGTGCCGTCGACCTGGCCGATGTGCGAATGGTCCGAGACCAGCCCGGGGATGATCGTCTTGCCGGTGTAGTCGACCACCTGGGTGCCATCGGGCATCTTGACCCGCAGGCCGGGGCCGACGATCGAGAAGTGGTCGCCATCGATGACTACGGTCACGTCGTCCCGCGCCGGGGCGCCCGTGCCATCGATCACGCGTGCGCCGCGGATCACGGTGGCAGCGTGGGCGGCCGGGATCGCTGCGATCAGGGCGGCGGTGGCCAGGAGGAACGGGCGCGACGAGGTCATGGGTCATCCTTTGATGCGGGGAAAGCCCGTCACGAATAATGCAAGATGCGCGAAGGCCGCGTCGTTGCGAATGCGTTACGCATCGTCATGCGCGCGCTGGCGCCGCGATCACGCGTGGTGCACACGCTCGGCCCGACGCTCGACACACCCAACAGGTGCGGAGGAGACCACGATGGACGAACAGAAGACCCCGGTCACGGACAAGCAGAAGGGCGGCATTGGTTACGTGCTGCTGTGGATCCTGGGCGTGCCGATCCCGGTGCTGATCCTGATCTTCCTGGTCCGCGGCTGCACCTGACCCTGTCGGTGCACACGCTGCCCGGCTAAGCTGCGGCTTTCCTCCAAGGAAGCCGCAGCGTGTCCCAACCGACCCTTCCGCGTAGCCCCGGCATCGACCTGCTGCGTGGCGCCAGCATCCTGCTGGTGGTGGTGCATCACCTTGGCCTCCGCCTTCCCCTGCACAAAACCGACGCGGCCCTTTGGCTGCCTGTCTTCGTGCTCAAGGGCTTTATCTATAACGGCTACGAAGCCGTCTTCCTTTTCTTCGTCGTCTCCGGGTTCCTGATTACCCGCCACGTGCTCGAGCGCGACGCGGCGCTGCCGGCCATCGACTGGCGGGCGTTCTACGTGCGGCGCATCGCACGCATCACCCCGTGCCTGCTCGGGCTTGTCGTCATCCTGCTCGCCTGCCATGCGGCAGGCGTACCCAACTACGTCATCGACCCGTCGCGGCAGTCGCCGTGGGGAGCGACCCTGGCCGCGCTGACCTTTACTCTCAACGTCTACGAAGGCAACACCGGTTGGCTGCCGGGCGGCTGGGACGTGCTGTGGTCATTGTCGGTGGAAGAGGTGTTCTACCTGGCCTTTCCGCTGGTCTGCCTCAGCCTGGGACGCACGCGGTGGCTGGTACCCGCGTTGGTCTTGCTGGTGCTGTCGGTGCCTTTCACGCATGCGGCCGTCGTCGATAACGAGATCTGGCAGGAGAAGGCCTATCTACCCGGCATGGGTGCGATCGCTGCCGGTGTGATTGCCGCGCTTTTCGTCCACCGGCATGGGACGCCCACGCGCGGAGGGCGTCGCGTGCTCGCGGTTGCGGGCATCGTCGCGCTGGGCATGGTGATGTTCTCGGGAGGCTGGCTGTGGCACGCCGTGCGTGATGGCTACCTGCTCGTGCTGATCGCCGCGGGCGCCTGCCTCGTGGTGGCGTCGCCGGAGGGCGGTGTGCCGGTGAGTGGCCTTGGCTGGCTGCGCGCATTGGGTCGTTGCAGTTACGAGGTGTACCTGACCCACATGTTCGTCGTGTTCGGCCTCGTAGGCGTCGCGCGGATCAGCGGAACGGACAAGGCATGGGGGTGGCTCTGGTACCTGCCGACCGTGCTGCTGGCATGGGGTCTCGGCTACGTCGTCGCGAGGTACTTTTCCGATCCCGCCAACCGCTGGTTGCGCCAGCGATTCAGTCGCGCATCGCGCGAAGAGGGCGGGAGCCTCGCGGCTCCCGCCAGGACCGATCAATGACGGTCGCGGTCACGTGCATGGTCGGCAGCCTTGCCGACTTCCTTCTGCACCTTGCCCGCATTCTTCTCGATGTTGCCGGCCGCTTCCTTCGCATGGTTACCGGTGATCTTGCCGGTGGCTTCCTTCACGGCGCCCTTTACCTCGTGTTTCATGCCTTCGGTACGGTTCTTGTCCATGATGAATCCCTGGTTGCTCTGCGCGGTTCGCAGCGCTAAAGGTTTTCTCGTTTTACGCATCAGGGATGCGTGAAGCGCGCGTGCGTCGTTATTCACCGTAGGCGTGTGAGACGCCGTAATTTCCTGATTCGCCCGTGCCGTGCTGCTGTTGTGCATTCGATGTCGCTGGACTCCATGTCACCAAACACACAAAGGCATCACGCCATCCATTTGTAGTCTCGATTTTGTTGAAACCGAGGACCGACCACGTGATGCAGCGCCCCCCTGTTCCCGATATGCCGGCCCACGTGCCCGCGTCACCCGAAGAAGAACAGCCGACGCGCCCGCGTCCTGAAATGCCAGGCGTCGATCCGTCGCGCGATCAGCCCGGTACGCGTCCTGCCCATCCCGACGATCCGGAAGGCGGCGACGGCCAGACACCGGTGGCACCGCCGGAGGCGCTCGACGTCCGGATCCCCTGACCCGTCCGATTGCAGCGCGTTTGATCACAGCTAGGAGGATTCTTCATGCCCGAGAAGAAAACCATCGCCAAGGCAGCGCGGGACAAGCGCGAGGGGAAGTCGGCGTCGAGCCAGGCCGGCGAGTTCGTTCACGAGGAAATCGAGCACGTTCGCGAGGGTAAGCACGGCGCGCGATCGGCGAAGCAGGCGATCGCGATCGGGCTGTCTAAGGCCCGCCGGGCCGGCGTGAAGGCGAAGCCTGCCAGGACGGCAAGCAAGGCCACGAAAAAAAAGGCGGCGCAGGAGACGCGGGCCGCCGCGAAGAAGTCGACGGCCAGGAAGTCAGCGGCCAGGAAGGCCCCGGTAAAGAAGGTCCCGGCGAAGAAGGCCGCGACTAAGAAGGCTACCGCCAGGAAGGCGACCGCGAAGACGTCGACGGCGCGGAAGCGTGCTTCGACCAGGGCGCTGAAGCGCGAGGGCAGTTCTGCGGCATCGACGCGCGCCTTATCGGCGCAGGCGAAGAAGAGCGCGGCCAGGCGGACTTCGGCTAGCAAGTCCACGGCGGCGAAGAAGGCGGCGAAGACCAAGGGTGCGGCTGGCCGCAAGACGGCGGCAAAGAAGGCGGCGCGGACACGTGCGAAGAAGGCGTCCTGATCGCGGGCGCTGACTTCCGACACGCAGAAGGCCCGCCATGGGCGGGCCTTCTTGAGAGTCAAAGCGCGTAACGGGTAGGAGCGGGCAGGGCCGCGGCCTTCGGAAGCGCGGACTGGGATGAGCCGCTAAAGCGCTCGCGCCCAGGTCGCTCCTACGGCGATCGCTGCTTAGAGACCTTCGGAGTTCAGGCGGTTGGCGACTTCGCCGAGCCAGTCGTAACCGTCCATTTCGCCGCCGAAGAGATCCAGGCCGCTGGACGCGTCGGAAACGCGATAGCCAGCCGAGTATTCGAAGGTGGTGATGCCGTATTCGTTGCGAAGTTCGTTCATTTCATAGTCTCCCAGTCTCTTGTATGACCGGTTGGTTCTGTCATCGCCACGCCGCCGGTCTCTGGCGTGGTGGGGACCTTACGCTGGCCCGGGACATCCCGGTAGTTAACCAATTCGCGTCGATCCGTTTCGTTTGGTGAACAATCGCTTCGTTAGTCTTTCGTCATGCCGATTTTGCAGCGAATTACTGAACTAGCAAGTTTCGTCTCGCCCTTTATTGAGGGCCCCTGAGCGGTTTCAAGGGCTTCAATCATTAAAGTCTTGGACAGCGGCCGTAAGGAAAAGGTTCAATCTTTTTTCCAATCGGTCCGATGGGCCATACCTATCGACTACCGTGCCGCCGGGTTTCGTTCGCAGGACCGAACGTATCCGTTAACCAGAGTTTAACTCAATCGCCGGATAACTGCCACGGCGGTGTTTGCAACCGTTCACATAAGAAGTCCGCCAGTTGGCGCACCTTGGGTGAGAGGTGGCGACTGCGCGGGTAAACCAGCCAGACGGCGCCGTTCTCGTCGCGCCACGCGTCCAGCAAGGAAACCAGCTGGCCGCCGGCCAGGGCGCGCTCGACATAGAAGTCGGGCAGCTGGGCGATCCCCAGCCCACGCAGGGCCGCATCGAGCAGGGCCTGCCCCGAGCTGGCCCGGTAACGGCCACGCACCGGGCGTTGCCGTGGCTGGCCATCCTCGACAAAGATCCAGTGACTGGCGGTGCCCAGCAGCAGCTGGTGGTCGGCCAGGTCGTCCGGCGAGCGCGGGAGCGGGCGGCCAGCCAGGTAGTCCGGCGAGGCCACGACGAACAGGCGTCGTTCGCCGAGCCGGCGTGCGACCAGGTTGGAATCGGCCAACAAACCCGTCCGTACCGTGAGGTCGTAGCCTTCCTCGATCAGGTCGACGTTGCGGTTGGAAAAGTCCATGTCCACGCCGAGCTGCGGGTGCAGGGCGAGGAATTCGTTGACCAGCGGGGCCACGTAGCGCTCGCCGTAGGTGGTCGCCAGGCTGATCCGCAGGCTGCCACGCAGGCCTTCCTGGAAGTCGGCGATGGCTTCGTCGGCCGCGTCGAAGCCCTCGAGCAGGTGTCGCGCGTGTTCGTAGTAGAGCCGGCCGGCATCCGTGAGGCGCAGCTTCCGCGTGGTCCGATGCAGCAGTTGGGCGCCCAGCCGCAGTTCCAGGGCGCTGACGGCGCGGCTGACGAACGCCGTGGACAGGCCCAGGTGGCGGGCCGCCGCCGAAAAACTGCCGAGGCGGACGACCTCGACGAAGGCGTCCATTCCATCCCACGCGCGCATCGATCTTTGCTCCCGGTAAAAGATGCTTGTCGGCGCGAATGACTAATCGGCGACGCCAAGGCTGGCTAGAATCCACGTTCTATCCGGCTCCGGCCGGTGTCCGCTGCCATTGTAAGAGGAATGACCGTCCATGAAATCGCGCGCCGCTGTTGCCTGGGAAGCAGGAAAGCCCCTCTCCATCGAGGAGATCGACGTCCAGGGCCCGAAGGCGGGCGAGGTGCTGGTGCGCATCGTGGCCACCGGCGTCTGCCACACGGACGCCTTCACCCTGTCCGGCGCGGATCCCGAAGGCGCGTTCCCGGTCATCCTCGGCCACGAGGGCGGTGGCATCGTCGAAGAAGTGGGCGAGGGCGTGACCACGCTCAAGCCGGGCGACCACGTGATCCCGCTGTACACCCCGGAATGCGGCGAGTGCTCGTTCTGTCGTTCCGGCAAGACCAATCTGTGCCAGAAGATCCGCATCACCCAGGGCAAGGGCGTGATGCCCGACGGCACCTCGCGCTTCTCGATGAACGGCAAGCCGCTCCTGCATTACATGGGCACCAGCACCTTCAGCGAGTACACCGTGCTGCCGGAGATCTCGCTGGCCAAAATCAACAAGGCGGCCCCGCTGGACAAGGTCTGCCTGCTTGGCTGCGGCGTCACCACCGGAATCGGTGCCGTGTTGAACACGGCGAAGGTCGAGCCGGGTGCCACGGTGGCCGTGTTCGGCATGGGCGGCATCGGCCTGTCGGTGGTGCAGGGTGCGGTGATGGCCGGGGCTAGCCGGATTATCTGCGTGGACACCAATCCGTCCAAGTTCGAGATGGCAAAGATGCTCGGCGCCACCGACTTCGTTAATCCGCGCGATTACCCGGACACGCCGATCCAGCAGGTCATCGTCGACCTGACCGACGGCGGCGTGGATTATTCCTTCGAGTGCATCGGCAACGTGGACGTGATGCGCGCGGCGCTGGAGTGCTGCCACAAGGGTTGGGGCGAGTCGATCATCATCGGCGTCGCCGGCGCCGGCCAGGAGATCCGTACCCGTCCGTTCCAGCTGGTGACGGGCCGCGTCTGGCGTGGCTCCGCCTTCGGCGGCGTGAAGGGGCGTACGGAGCTGCCGGGATACGTCGATCGCTACATGGGTGGTGAGATCAAGATCGATCCCATGATCACGTATACGATGGGGCTGGACGATATCAATCGTGCATTCGACCTGATGCACGAAGGCAAGTCCATTCGTTCCGTCATCCTCTATTGAGTTAGCCCATGAACGACACGATCGACCTGATCCGCCGCTACTACGATGCTTTCAACCGTGCCGACTGGACCGGCATGCTCGACCTGCTGGACGAGCACGTGGCCCACGACGTGAACCAGGGCGGCCGTGAAACCGGCCGTGCGCGCTTCGCCGCGTTCCTCGAACGCATGAACGTCAGCTACTCCGAGCAGATCCGGCAGATCGTGCTGATGGCGAATGAAAAGGGCGACCGTGCGGCGGCGGAGTTCATGGTCCACGGCCTGTACAAGGCGACGGACGAAGGCCTGCCGCTGGCCCAGGGCCAGAGCTATGTCCTGCCGGGCGGCGCCTTCTTCGAAGTGGCCAACGGCAAGATTTCGCGGGTCAGCAATTACTACAACCTCGAAGACTGGCTGGCCCAGGTGCGTCGCGTCGACGTCGACTGACCTTGAACCGAACCCGTGGGGGCCGCAGGTCTTGCCTGACCCCTCCACGAAGGCACGGCATGGCCTGGACGAACCCTTACTTCGATGCGTCCAAGGCGCATCACGCCACGGATGGCTTCCGTAACCTCGAACCCGATACCCGCCCGCCGGGCGGATTGAAGCGCTGGCGGCGCGAGCGCAAGGAGCAAAACCTGCCTCGGCCACCGGTGGGCGGCTATGAAGCGTTTGCCCAGCGCTGGTGGCAGCCGGCCGATTTCTCCGGCGCCGACGATGCCGCGTGGTGGCTGGGGCATGCGACCAACCTGGTCCGGCGCCAGGGGCTCACGGTCATCACCGATCCCGTGCTGGGCAAGCGAGCATCGCCGCTTTCCTTTGCCGGCCCCCTGCGGCGCACGCCAACCCCTGTCGAAGTGGCCGCGCTGCCACGCATCGACGTGGTGGTGATCTCTCACAACCATTACGACCACCTGGACCGGGACAGCGTACGGGCCATCGCCCAGCGTTTCCCGCAGGCGGTGTTCCTGGTTCCGCTGGGGCTCAAGCGCTGGTTCGACCGCGAGCGCATCGGCAACGTGCGCGAGCTGGACTGGTGGGCATCGACCGAGGTGGGCGGCAGCGTGTTCACCTTCGTGCCTGCGCGGCACTGGAGTGCGCGCACCCTGTGGGACCGCAACCGCTCGTTGTGGGGCGGCTGGGTGATGGCACAGGACGGTTTCCGCTTTTGGTTTGCCGGGGACACCGGCTATTCCGACAAGCTGGCCGAGATCGGCCGTCGCGTCGGTGCCATCGACCTGGCGGCGATCCCGATCGGGGCCTACGCGCCACGCTGGTTCATGCATGGACAACACGTGGACCCGGCGGAGGCGCTGCGCCTGCACCGGGAGATTGGCTGTCGGCGGTCCTTTGCCATCCATTGGGGCGTGTTCGAACTGGCCGACGACCAGCTCGACGAGCCGCCGCGGCTGCTGGCCGAGGCGTTGGCCAGCGAGGGGATGACCCCGGACGACTTCATGTTGCTGCGCATCGGCGGCCGGATTGCGCTTTAATGTGCGGCCCATGCCATTGAATGACACCGCCATGCCCGCGCAGACGTTCCACCTCGAAGGCGACTATGTCGAACTGAACCAGCTGCTGAAGCTTGCCGGTATCGCGGCCAGCGGCGGCGAAGGCAAGCACCTGGTCGCCGACGGGCTGGTCACCGTGGATGGCGCCATCGAGCTGCGCAAGACCTGCAAGATCCGCGCAGGCCAGGTCGTCGCCATCGACGACGAAACCATCCACGTCCTGTAAACGTCGTCACGACGTGCCCGGCGCTTCCCCACGAAAAAAGCCGACGCCCAAAGGCGTCGGCTTTTCTATCTCACGTGCCCGCGAAAGTGCGGACGGACCGTCTTACATACCCGACGACGAGGACTTCGCCGGCATGGCGCTCGAGCTCGACGAAGCGGCGCTGCTCTTCTTGTGCTTCTTGTGGGTGGACTTCATGGAGCCGTTCTCGCTGCCCGTCTTGTCCATCGAGCCGCTGGTGCTGTGCGTCGGCGTGGCCGAGCTGGACGACGACATCGGCGAGGACTTCGAAGCAGCATCCTGCGCGAAGGCGGCGCCGCTCATGACGGTACAGCCGGCGAGCATGGCGAGGATCAGTTTCGTGTTGCGCATGACGAATCTCTCCTGAAGCTTTGTAGGAAGCGCCCTGGGTTCATGACGGCGATGCCTGGCGCGAAGGCTTCGCTCGCTTACAGACCAAATGTGTGCGGTCGGTGCAGACGCTATCGCTTTTCCGATGAACAGAGGAGGTCTCGCACTGCGAGTCCTAGGCAACCGTTCAGGTGAAAATTACGATCGGTTAAGTGACGGCGAAGAACTTGCGGCGTGAGTCTTCCGTCACCGTGACGCACGTCACTGGAAGTCACGCGAGACCGATCCCAGCGAGGGGAGCAGGTCGCTGAAATCCAGCAATCGGTGGGCGACGAGGTGGCGTACGCCATCGATGGATTGCCACTGTCCATCGACGGCCAGAAGCACGGCATCGAGCAAGGCCTGGCGGCACGCTTCGGCGACTTTCGGCCGCACGATAACGTTTACCTGCCCGGTTTCGTCCTCCAGCGTGACGAAGGTGATGCCGCTGGCCGTCTGCGGGCGCTGGCGCACCGTGACCAGGCCGGCATGGCGTAACCAGGCCCCGTTGCGCATGGCAGCCAGGTCGCGCGCCCGGCGTGCTCGCCGCGACAGTAAGTTCTTGCGAACAAGGCTTACCGGGTGTGCGGTCAAGGAAAGACCGTGCGTGGCGTAATCGGCGAAAACGTTTTCAGCCAGGGAGGGCGGGCGCAGCGTCGTCCGCTCTTCTTCGACGGCGCCCAACAGGGGCAGCGCGCGTTCGATGCCGGAGCTTTCCCAGCGCGCCCGGTGACGGTGCCCACTCAGCGTGCGCAGCGCACCGGCATCGGCAAGGCGCTCGCGCTCGAACCGGTTGAGGCCGGCGCGATACGCCAGGTCGGCAAGGTCGCGCAATGGCGCTTCGGCACGGGCCTGGGCGATGCGCTCGCCCAGCGCTTCGGAGAGGCCGCCGATCATGCGCAGGCCGAGCCGCAAGGCGAACGCACCGGGCTTTTTCGGCAAGGGTTCGAGCGTGCAATCCCACTCGCTGGTGGTGACGTCGGGGGGGCGTACCTCGCCACCATGCTGGCGCAGGTCGGCCACCAGCTGCGCGGGCGCATAGAAGCCCATCGGCTGGCTGTTGAGCAGGGCGCAGGTGAACACGGCCGGGTGGTGGCATTTCAGGTACGACGACGCGTAGGCGATGAGCGCGAAGCCTGCCGCGTGCGATTCGGGAAAACCGTAGCTGCCGAAACCCTGGATCTGGTCGATGATCTGCTGGGTGAATACCGGCGAGTAGTTGTTCTTCGCCATGTTGCGGCGGATCTTCGGCTCGAACTTCTGTAATCCGCCGCGCCGTTTCCAGGCCGCCATGGACCGGCGCAACTCATCGGATTCGCCCGGTGAAAAGTCGGCGACGACCTGTAGCACGTGCATCACCTGTTCCTGGAAGATCGGCACGCCCAGCGTGCGTTCCAGTACCGGACGCACGTTGTGTTCGTAGACGATCTCTTCGGGCGGCAGCTTCCGGCGCTGCAGGTAGGGATGGACCATGCCGCCCTGGATGGGGCCGGGTCGCACGATCGCCACCTGGATCACCAGGTCGTAGTAACACGCCGGCAGCAGGCGCGGCAGCATCGACATCTGCGCGCGTGATTCGATCTGGAACACGCCGACGGTGTCGGCTTGCTGGATCATGGCGTAGGTGGCCGGGTCGTCCATGGGGATGTCGGCCAGGCGGGGAAAATCCGGGCCGTCGTGCTTGCGTAGCAGGTCCATGGCCTTGCGCATGCAGGTAAGCATGCCCAGTGCCAGGCAATCGACCTTCAGCAGCTTCATGGTCTCCAGGTCGTCCTTGTCCCACTGGATGATGGTGCGCTCGTCCATGGCGGCGTTTTCCACCGGCACCAGGTAATGCAGGGGCGTGTCGGAAATGACGAAGCCGCCCACGTGCTGGGACAGGTGGCGCGGCATGCCGTTGAGTTCTTCGACCAGCACCACGAGCTGGCGGATCGTACGACTGGTGATGTCGAAACCGCGTTCGGCAAGGCGAACGGTGATGGGCACCTCGCCGTGCGCATGCGAATAGGCGCGGCTGAGCTGGTCCAGCTGGTCTTCGGAAAGGCCGAGCACGCGGCCGACGTCGCGCGCCGCGCTCTTGCGTCGGTAGCTGATCACCGTTGCCGCCAGGGCGGCGCGTTCCCGTCCGTATTTGTTGAACACGTATTGCAGCACTTCCTCGCGCCGCTCGTGCTCGAAGTCGACGTCGATGTCCGGTGGCTCGTCGCGCTCGATGGAGATGAAGCGTTCGAACAGTGTGTTGATCTGCACCGGGTTCACCTCGGTGATGCCCAGGCAGAAACAGACCACGGAATTGGCGGCCGACCCACGGCCCTGGCAGAGGATCTGCCGGGAGCGCGCGAAGCGGACGATGTCGTGCACGGTGAGGAAGAACGCCTCGTAGTTCATCGCGGCGACGAGGGCGAGCTCTTTGTCGATGCGGTCGCGCTGTTCCTCCGCGATGCCGTCCGGCCAACGCGCGGCGGCGCCTTCCCAGGTCAGCTGGCGCAGGTGCGTCGCGGCGTCGACGCCGTCGGGCACCAGTTCGCGCGGGTAGACATAGTTGATGCCGCGGATGTCGAAACCGGTGCAGCGCGCCGCGACCACCCGGGTTTCCGCGAGCAGGTCGGCGGGATAGATGCGGGCCAGTGTTTCGCGTCGCCGCAGGTGGCGTTCGCCGTTGGGGAACAGGGCGTCGCCGGCATCGGCCAGCGGCCGGTTGCTGCGGATGGCGGTCATCACGTCCTGCAGCGCCCGGCGTCGACGCAGGTGCATGTGCACGTCGCCGCTGGCGACGCAGGGTAAGCCATGGCGACCGGCCAGCTCGCGCAGCGCGGCGAGCTCGGCGTCGTCGTGCTGGCCGCGATGCAGTTCCACCGCGAGCCATGCACGGCCGCTGAAATGCCTGGCGATCCAGGCGGCGCGTTCGTCATGCGCGGCGACGCTGCCCGCCGCCCATGAGCCGGGAGCCCACAGCATGCATAGGCCGTCGGCGAGGATTTCGAGATCGGCACGGTGCAGCTCGTAAGTGCCTTTGCGCGCACGCCGGCGGCCGAGCGTGATCAGCCTGCACAACTCGGTATAACCGGCCTGGTTTTCCACCAGCAGCACCAGCACGGTGCCGTCGGACAGGCGGAACTCGCTGCCGACGATGAGCGGCAGTTCCATTTCCAGCGAGGCTTCGAGGGCGCGCACGATCCCGGACAGCGAGCACTCGTCGGTGATCGCCAGCGCGGCGTAGCCGATGTCCTTCGCCCGCTCGAACAGTTCGCGCGCGCTGGATGCGCCACGCTGGAAGCTGAAGTCGCTTAGCGCGTGCAGTTCGGCGTAGGCGGGGATGTCGACATCGCCGTCGTTAGCCGATCGGTCAGGCAAACCAGCCATGCAACATCCATCCATCCAGCGTGCCGGGTGGCAGGTAAGCCCACGCCTGCTGCCCATGCACGGTGCGCACGATGTAATAGTCGCGACGCGTATCGGCGCCGTCCCACCAGCCGCTTTCGATGCGTTCCGGGCCCGCAAGCACGCTGGCCGGGTCGGGCCGCATGGGCATCGGGCGTGGCAGCAGCCACAGGGGGCGGCGACCGCGCGGCAGCGTGACCGTGGCCGAAGGGACGCCGTGCCGGGAGGCGCGCTCGGGCCGATGGTCGTTGACCACCATGAGCTGGCGTAGCGCGGCATCACCCAGGCGTGCGCGCAGGCGTTCGTCCAGCGTGGGCCAGTCCAGGCCGTCGCCCCGGATGGGCTCGAACAGGTCGCGCATGGGTGGCCGGAACACGGGCAGTTCGTCCGCGTCCAGTTCGATGGCCCGGGCCGGCGCAGGCAAGGTGGTGCGTTCCAGCCGCGTGCGTGCCAGTTCGAAAAGGCGTTCGGCATCGCGTTGCGGTGCTGCCATGGCCACGACGATACGGGTGGTCTCGTTGCGCGCATGCTCCAGCGTCAGCGTGAACCGTTGCACGCCGCCGTCGCGGGCGGCGAGCAGGTTAGCCAGTGCGCGGGTGAGTCGGCGCAATGGAAACAACAGGGGCTGGCTGCCGTCCAGTTCGGCATCGAATTCGATCTTCTGCTGGAAGCGGGCCGGTGGCTGCCAGGCGGGCAGGGCATCGGCAGCCTGCCCGCGGATGCGGTCGAGCCAGCCCACGCCCTGGCGGCCAATGCGCCGGGTAAGTTCCGGGCGTGGCAGCTTGAAGATCTCGTCCAGCCGACGAAAGCCCATGGCATGCAATGCCGTCACCGCTTGTGCAGGCAGGCCGGCCTGGGTGAGGGGCAATGCCCCAAGCATGCGGATGACGCCTTCGCGCTCGGGAATCACCATGCCATCCGCGGTGGCGGCGAAGACCCACGAAGCCGATGCGAACGGCGTCGCCGCCAGGGTATGCGCATGGCCCTGCTCGGCAAGGCCTGCGCGGACACGCTCTGCCAGGACGGGCCAGCCATCGAACAGGCGCAGGCTGGCGCCGATCTCCATGAGAATGGCATTCGGTGGGACGAGGCTGACGTGGCCGCTGAACTGGTAACACCAGGCGGCCAGTTCGGCCAGCAGGCGTTGTTCGGCTTTCGGGTCGCGAGGGCGTACATCCAGCGCGGGGCTGAGCGCGCGCGCTGCGGCTACGCTTTGCCCACGGCGGACACCCTGGGCGCGGGCTTCTGCATTGGCGGTGGCGATCAGCCGCTGGCGGGCGCGGCTATCGAGCAGGGCAGAGGGGCCTGCCTCCGGTGTCGCGGCGAAGGCGGCGGAGAACGCCAGGCCGGGAAAACGGAGACAGGCCCAAAGCATGGCTGCGAATACGTGGCAAAAAAGAGGTGCCCGGCATGTCGGCGGATGAGGGACGACGACATGCCGGACAGGCCTCAGGCCCGCATACGAAGCAGCGGAGCGGTAGTGGTCAGCAGACCGCGCGACTTGAGGACGTCCACATACGTGGCCTCTTCGCTGTTGCTGACCTTCAATCGGAGCGCGGCCGGGCTGTTTTCGGCAGCGTGGTCGGCGGAGCGGAAAATCATTGCGCAGGCATCGCCGCTTTCCGCCGCCAGCTGCAGGCGGCGCAGGCTGCGGTAATCGATGTCCGGCAACCAGCCCACCACGGCGCCGCAGCAACCGGAGCGCAGGCACTGCTCCATGCTCCACGCGGCTTCGGTGCTGCCGGCGTGGATCTCGTGAAGGAAGCGCAGGTCGACGCCGGCCGCGGCAAGCGCAGGCGCATAAGGCTGGTAGGGCGGTGCGACGAAAATGACGCGACGATGTTCCTGGGTCAGCGCGGCGAGCGCAGGCATCACCAGGTCGAGTTCGCCCAGGCCGTCGTGTTCGAACAGGATCTCGCTGACCGCACCTTGCGGCCAGCCGCCACCGGGCAGGCGGCCATCGAGCGAAGTCCAGCCCGTGGACAGCGCACGTACGCGCGGCTGGCGGTCGGCGGAACGGCGCCAGATACCGGGATGGTCGAGCACCTGCGCAAGCGAGGGGGTAGCGATGGCATTCATGGCTCAGGTCCTGCGAATGATGCCGACGTAGCGCCCTTCGATGGCGAACGCATGGCGGCGGGGGTCGACTTCGATCGGGCTGAAGTCCGGGTTCTCGGGAAGCAGCAGCAGGCGGTCACGCTCATGCTTCAGGCGCTTTACCGTGACTTCGTCGTCCAGGCGGGCAACGACGATCTGGCCATCGCTCGCGGTGGCGGTGCGATGGACGGCAAGGAGGTCGCCGTCGAGGATGCCGGCGTCGCGCATGCTCAGGCCCACTACGCGCAGCAGGTAATCGGCGCGAGGGCGGAACAGGGCGGGGTCGACCTCCAGCTGTGATTCGATATTTTCTTCTGCGAGGATCGGCGAGCCGGCGGCCACGCGACCGATCAGCGGCAGCTCGTTGAGCATGGCTGCACGGATGGCGGCGGCATTGCCATCCGGCAGGCGCAGGCCACGATGCTGCGGCGAACGTTCCAGCACGCCTTTGCGCACCAGCGACTCCACGCAAGCCTGCGCGGAGCTGTGGCTGGGAAAGCCGAGTGCATCGGCAATCTCGCGCAGCGTGGGCGGCAGGCCCTGGGTCTGCAGGTACTCATGCAGGAAGGCCAGGGTCTTCTGCTGTCGCTCGGTGAGGTTCGGCGTCGTCATGTGTACATTTGTACAGAAGCCGATGCCCGCATGCAAGCGGTGTCTCGCCCTACGATAGTCCTCAGATTAGGAAAAGGCTTAAAGCCATTGATGTGTAGGGACTTTCCTACGGAAGGCGATGGGCAAAAGCGACTGTGATGGCCAGGCCAGTAAGGCCAGAATTCGCCATACCCCGACCAGAGGCGAGCATCCATGCCACCGTCCAATGCCCATCTTCCCACGTCCCCTTCAACGGGTCCCGCAATCCTTCTTTCGCCCGACGTAATCCACGATGCCACCCTGGATACACGTGTAACCCGTATCGAAGTAGTTCTGGAGCGTCTTCGCGACGATGTTCGAGACACTCAGATCAAGCTTAGTGGTGCGGTCAACGACCTGCGCACCGAGTTCAAGAGCGACATGAAAGAGCTCCGAACGGAGCTGAAAGGTGAAATCAGTGAGCTTCGAACGGAGCTGAAAGGTGAAATCAGCGGGCTTCGAACGGAGCTGAAAGGTGAAATCAGTGGGCTTCGAACGGAGCTGAAAGGTGAAATCAGTGGGCTTCGAACGGAGCTGAAAGGTGAAATCAGCGCCCTTCGAACGGAGTTCAAAGGCGACATTCGTGAGCTTCGGACGGAGTTCAAGGAACTGCGTACCGATATGCGGGAAGACTTTCGCAGCATCCGTGATGAGTTCCATCGCGTGCACGATCGGGCTCGAACTGACTTCCGAATCCTGTTCGGCGCCATCGTGACCGTGACCTTGAGCCTTGCGGCCCTCATGGCCAAGGGCTTTCAATGGATTTGATGCACGATTCTGCACGAGTTGCACGTTTATGCACGATTGCGTAGATTATTGCCCATTCAACGTCCCCACGGAATGTGCATGAACCCCACGCGCGCCACCCGGCTCATCTTTCTCTTATCCGGCATCGGCATGGCCAGTTGGGCGCCGATGGTGCCCTTCGCCAAGGCGCGGCTTGGCCTCGATGACGGCACCCTCGGTCTCGTTCTCCTATGCATGGGTTGCGGTGCGGCGGCGGCGATGCCCCTGGCGGGCTTCCTGACCCATCGCTTCGGCAATCGCGATGTCATCGGCGTCAGTGGCCTGCTGGTCTGCCTCGCCCTCCCGCTCCTGACCATCGCACCCGATGCCTGGGCACTGGCCGGCGCACTGCTGTTCTTCGGTGCCTCCCTTGGTGTTGTCGACGTTTCTATGAATGCCCATGCGGTGGATGTCGAGAAGATGCGCGGCAAGCCGATGATGTCGGGCTTCCACGGTCTCTTCAGCGTCGGTGGCCTCGTGGGTTCCGCAGGCATGGCCGCATTGCTCAAGGCTGGCGCGCCCCTGACGGGAAGCGCGATCGCGGTCTCCCTGGCCTTGCTGGTCATCGTGCTGACCCAGTGGAAGCATTTCCTCGTGCGCCATGAAGAGGAGCACGTGCAGGAGCGCGCCCCTTTCCGCATGCCGGGCGGGGCGATCTTCCTCATCGGCTTCCTGTGCATGATCTCGTTCCTTGCCGAAGGCGCGATGCTCGACTGGAGCGCCGTCTTCCTTCGCTTCTCCCGCGGCTTCGATGCGTCTTCCGCAGGCCTGGGCTACGCGGCCTTCTCCATCGCGATGGCCGCCTGCCGGCTCATGGGTGACCGGATCACGGCACACGTGGGGCCGGTGACCATCGTCCGGGCAGGTAGCCTGATCGCCGCGGCCGGCTTCCTCGCCGCGACGCTGATTCCGTGGGGCCCTGCTGCGCTGCTCGGCTTCGTCTTCGTCGGCATTGGCGCGTCCAACATCGTCCCCGTGCTGTTCAGCGCGGCAGGACGCATGGGTGGTGCGTCGCCCGGCGTGGGCATCGCCATCGTGACCGCCCTGGGCTACGCCGGCATGCTGGCGGGTCCGGCCGGTATCGGCTTTGCCGCCCATCTCAGTACGCTATCGATCGCGCTGACCGGCGTCGCCGGCCTGCTCGTCCTTGTTTCCCTGTGCGCTTCCATCGCGCGCCGCTGACCGGAGCCTTCCATGTATTCCAAGCGTGACGTGGTTATTTTCGATTTCGGCGGCGTCCTCGTCGACTGGAACCCCCGCCATCTCTATCGCAAGCTGTTCGGCGACGACGAAGCGGGCATGGAGCGCTTCCTTGCCGAGGTCACCACGACGGAGTGGAACCTGCAGCAGGATGCGGGTCGCCCGTGGAAAGACGCGCTGGCCGAACTCACCGCCCAACACCCCGAGCATGTCGACCTGATCACCGCTTTCCATGAACGCTGGGAAGAAACGCTGAAAGGGCCGATCGACGACAGCATCGCGATCCTGCACGATTTGAAGAGTGCAGGGCATCCGCTCTATGGACTGACCAACTGGTCCGGCGAAACCTTCCCGATCGCCCGGGCGCGCTACGAGTTCTTCAACTGGTTCGACGGCATCGTTGTCTCGGGCGACGAAGGCACGATCAAGCCCGATCCGCGGCTGTACGAGACGCTGCTGGAACGCTACGACGTGGATCCGAAGCGAGCCGTCTTCATCGACGACAACAAGGCGAACGTCGAGGCTGCGGAAGCCCTTGGCATCCACGGCATCCACTTCCATTCCCCTGCACAGTTGCGTGCCGACCTGATCGACCTCGGGTTCCTGCCGAAATGAACATGCCGGATCCGACGCTTCCGCGCGAGCGACAGCAGCTCATCCTCGAGCGCTTGCAGAGGAAGGGGAAGGTGGTTGCCGCCGAGCTCGCCGTCGAGTTTCGCGTTTCGGAAGACTCGATACGGCGTGACCTGCGCGACCTCGCCTCGCAAGGGCTTTGCCGGCGTGTGTATGGCGGTGCGTTGCTGGTGCAGCACGTCGCCCCGCTGGGCGAGCGACACAACGAACGCGCGGAAATGAAAAAGGCGCTTGGCCGCATCGCTGCGAAGCTGGTCGCGGAAGGGCAGATCCTCTTCATCGATGCCGGGTCGTCGAATACCGCCCTGGCCAAGGCGTTGCCGGACCACTACGACCTGACGGTGGTGACCAACGCGCCCGACGTGGCGCTGTCCGTCCTGGGCCGCCCAGGTTTCGAGGTGATCCTGCTGGGTGGGAAGGTCGATCCGTTCATCGGCGGCGCGATCGGCTCACGCACGCTGCGCCAGGCCCAGGATATCCGTGCGGACCTGTGCTTTCCCGGGGTCTGCTCGATCGACCCGGTGAGCGGGCTGTGGACGTACGACGAGGAAGAGACCGTCTTCAAGCAGGCAATCATCGAGGCGAGCGGCGAGACGGTGGCGATCGCGACGCCCGATAAGCTGGTGGCATCGGCGACCCACCACACCGTGCCGATCAAGGCGATTTCGCACCTCGTGGTGCCGGGGGATGCCGACCCGGGGCTGGTGGAGAGGTATGCGGCGGCTGGGGTGGTGGTGCACGTTTAGAAGCATCGCGCGCAGGAGCGTGCCTGCGCGCGATGGCCGGACGCTAGCCCGCTTTCTTCTTAGCCAGGCGCAACCACGTGTCGACCACCGTGTCCGGGTTGAGCGAGACGGATTCGATGCCCTGTTCCATCAGCCACTCGGCAAGGTCCGGGTGATCCGACGGCCCCTGGCCGCAGATGCCGATGTACTTGCCCTTCGCCCGCGCCGTCTTGATGGCGAGGCTGAGCAGCTTCTTCACCGCCGGGTCGCGCTCGTCGAACAGGTTGGCGACGATGCTCGAATCGCGATCCAGGCCCAGGGTGAGCTGGGTCAGGTCGTTCGAACCGATCGAGAAGCCGTCGAAGATATCGAGGAACTCGTCAGCCAACAGGGCGTTCGAGGGCACCTCGCACATCATGATCACCTTCAGGTCGTGCTCGCCCTGGACCAGGCCGTTGGCGCGCAGCACGTCGATCACCTTGCGACCTTCGTCCAGCGTGCGCACGAACGGGATCATGATCCAGACGTTGTCCAGGCCCATGGTCTCGCGCACATACTTGGCCGCCTTGCACTCCAGCGCGAACGACTCGGCGAAGTCCGCCGACACGTAACGGCTGGCGCCGCGGTAGCCGATCATCGGGTTTTCTTCGTGTGGCTCGTAGCGCGAGCCGCCGAGCAAGCCGGCGTATTCGTTCGACTTGAAGTCCGACAGGCGGACGATCACCGGCTTCGGGTACACCGAGGCGGCGATGGTGGCGATGCCTTCGGCCAGGCGATCGACATAGAACGACACCGGATCCTTGTAGCCAGCGATCCGGGCATCGATGCGTGCCTTGGTTTCGGCATCCTGCTTCGCATACTCGAGCAGCGCCTTCGGATGCACGCCGATGTGGCTGGCAATGATCATTTCCAGGCGCGCCAGGCCGATGCCGGCGTTCGGCAGCATGCCGAAGTCAAAGGCACGCTCGGGGTTGGCCACGTTCATCATGATCTTTAGCGGCGCCTCCGGCATCGCGCCGAGATCGGCGGTGATCCGGTCGAACTTGAGCAGGCCCTGGTAGATCGTGCCGGTATCGCCTTCGGCGCAGGATACGGTCACTTCGGCGCCATCGGGGATCGTATCCAGCGCGTTGCCGCAACCGACCACCGCCGGCACGCCCAGCTCGCGGGCGATGATCGCGGCATGGCAGGTGCGGCCACCGCGATTGGTGACGATGGCGGCGGCGCGCTTCATCACCGGCTCCCAGTCGGGATCGGTCATGTCGGCGACCAGCACGTCGCCGGGCTGCACCTTGTTCATGTCGGCCAGCGAACGGATGACGCGAGCGCGGCCCGAGCCGATCTTCTGGCCGATGGCGCGGCCGACGGTGAGCACCGTGCCCTTTTCGTTGAGCTGGAAACGCTCCAGCGTGGTCGCGTGCGAGCGCGACTTCACGGTCTCCGGACGGGCCTGCACGATGTACAGCTTGCCGGTGTTGCCGTCCTTCGCCCACTCGATGTCCATCGGGCGGCCGTAGTGCTTCTCGATGATCAGCGCCTGGCGGGACAGTTCTTCGACGTCGGCGTCGACGATGCAGAAGGCATGGCGCAGTTCGGTGGGCGTTTCTTCGATGCGGACGCGCTCGCCCGGTGCATCCGAGTACACCATGCGCTGCTGCTTGGCGCCCAGGCTGCGACGCAGCACGGCCGGCTTGCCGTCGCGCAGGGTCGGCTTGAAGACATAGAACTCGTCGGGGTTCACCGCGCCCTGGACGACCATCTCACCCAGGCCGTAGGAGCCGGTGACGAAGACGACGTCGCGGAAACCCGACTCCGTGTCGAGGGTGAACAGCACGCCGGAGGCGCCCACGTCCGAGCGGACCATCAGCTGCACGCCGGCGGAGAGGAAGACGTCTTCGTGCTTGAAGCCCTGGTGCACGCGGTAGGCGATGGCGCGATCGTTGTACAGCGAGGCGAAGACTTCCTTCACCTTGTGCAGCACGTCGTCGATGCCGACCACGTTGAGGAAGGTTTCCTGCTGGCCGGCGAACGAGGCATCCGGCAGGTCTTCGGCGGTGGCGGACGAGCGGACCGCCACGGCGATGTCGTCGGCGCCCGCGTCCTTGCACAACTTGATGTAGGCGTCGCGGATGGCCTGCTCGAGGTCGGCGGGCAGGGCGGTGTCGACGATCCAGCCACGGATTTCCTTGCCGCCGCGGGTCAGTTCGTCCACGTCGTCCACGTCCAGCGTGGCCAGGCGCTCCTGAATGCGCTTCGCAAGGCCGCTCTTTTCGAGGTAGGTCTGGAAGGCGTCGGCCGTGGTGGCGAAGCCACCCGGCACCGAGACACCCAGTTTCGCCAGGTTGCCGATCATTTCGCCAAGGGAGGCGTTCTTGCCGCCCACCTTGCCAAGGTCGGTCATGCGTAGCGCGTCGAGCCAAAGTACCAGGTCGCTCAAAGGAAGATCCTCACATCGGTTGGGCGGCGGGCCGCGCTGGTAAAAATCGGCGCATTGTCGCGGTGGTATTGCCCGTGCACAAGGGGCAATGCACAAATTTTCCCGTGATTCTGCGGGGTGGATGGTTATGGCGGCGTATTGGTCTTAAGGTGGGAGTCATGGACTATCCACTGGGAAACCGGCCCATGCGGCGCACCGTCTTCTTCATTTCCGACTCCACCGGCATCACCGCCGAAACCATCGGCAACAGCATGCTCACCCAGTTCGATGGCGTGCAATTCGACACCCATCGCCTGCCGTTCATCGACAACCCGGCGAAGGCCGAGGCGGCGGCGCTGAGGATCAAGACCAAATACGCCCAGGATGGGCAGCGGCCGATCGTCGTCAACACGATGACCTCCAAGGCGCTTTGCGAAATCGTGGCCGGCAGTGGCGCCCTGATGCTGGACGTGTTCGCCCCCTTCATCGACCCGCTCGAGCAGGAACTCGGGGTCAAGCAATCCGGCGCGGTCAACCGCTCGCACGGCCTGGTCGACTCGGATCGCTACGAGGCACGCATCGAAGCCACCAACTACGCGTTGGCCCACGACGACGGGCTGGACGTGGACTACAACCAGTCCGACGTGGTGCTGGTAGGCGTGTCGCGCTCGGGGAAGACCCCGACCTGCCTCTACATGGCCTTGCATTACGGCGTCTGTGCCGCCAATTACCCCCTCACGGACGATGACCTCGACAAGCTCGAATTGCCGATGCGCCTGCGCCCTTATCGCAGCAGGCTGTTCGGCCTGACCATCGATCCGGTTCGCCTCGCCCAGATCCGCGAGCAGCGCCGTCCCGGCAGCCGCTACGCCACGCTGAAGCAGTGCCGATGGGAGCTGGAGCAGGCGGACCGCCTGATGCGCCGGGAAAATATCCCGGTCCTCAACACGACGCACACCTCGATCGAGGAAATCTCGAGCAAGATCTTTGAATATCTCGGCATCGAGCGCCACATGTATTAATAAGAGAACGTTTACGGAGACCGCCCCAGCCCATGACAGCCATCCTCGAACGCCCAACTGCGCTCATCCCGGGACGCTTCGAATTCCTGATGGGTCTTTATGCGGAGAATTACCATCGCCTGGCGCGCCTGTTCGCGCCGCAGCGGCTGGCGCCCGGCCGCTATCTGTCCGATGTCGACGACGGCCTCAACGTGCGCCTGGAAATCCAGGAGAAGCATCCGTACACCCTGGAGCTTGAGCTGACCTACGATTTCGTGGACGAAGCCACGGGACAGCCTTCGCCCTCGGCGCAGCTGCGGATGTACACCGACGCCCATGTGGCGGAAGCGCTGCATTGCCATCCGGGGCGCAAGCTGTGGCAGGTACTCGGCCCTTTTCCGCCGGCCGACACCGTGCTCCAGCACCGCCTGCGCATGAATGGCTTCCTGACCCGCTGGCTGGAATACCTGGCCGAGCAGGGCCATTCCACCGGAACGCTCGTCCGCCAGGACACACCCGAACCCTGAACCCGGCGTTCCCGCCCTGTAGGAGCGCGCCTGCGCGCGATGGGTCGGCGAAAAAATCCATGGATTCTGAATACCCCACGGTCCCTGTCGCCATATCGCGAAAAGATGTCGCCCACGGGTGGGCTCCTACATGAGGCGCGGCGGCAGGGTACGAATTCCAGGCAAAAAAAATCCGCCAGCTGGCGGATTCTTCTTTGGAAAAGTGGCGGAGCGGACGGGACTCGAACCCGCGACCTCCGGCGTGACAGGCCAGCATTCTAACCGACTGAACTACCGCTCCACACTAGTTTCCAACTTCCAACAACTACCAACTTCTACATCCATTACACTATCCGGCTGTCCGGAAAGTGGCGTCCCCACGGGGATTCGAACCCCGGTCGCCACCGTGAAAGGGTGATGTCCTAGGCCTCTAGACGATGGGGACGTACTAGAAGTTGGTGGAGCCAGCCGGGATCGAACCGGCGACCTCCTGCATGCCATGCAGGCGCTCTCCCAGCTGAGCTATGGCCCCCTGCTGGAAGCCGCAAAGATTAGGGCCGAACCCCTATTCCGTCAAGCGTTCATGACACTTTTTTTGAATTTATTTTCGACGGATTCAGAATATCCATACGTGGCATGCACTTGCGAGAAACGCCCTGAAATACGCGTCCGAGGCACTTTGGTTACGCGGTAACCAGGTGGTCACGAAGTGCCCAATCGCAGACATGTTCTCGTGACTTCCTGCGGGGTAACCTGTTCCCTCATACACACAGGGACAGGCATGCACGGCATCGTTTTCATCCAGGACCTCGCGACTGTCATGCTCGTGGCGGGTCTCACCACGGTGCTTTTCCAGCGCCTGCGCCAGCCGGTCGTGCTCGGCTACATCATCGCCGGCCTGCTGATCGGTCCGCATACCTTCCCGTACATCTTCATCCACGACGAAGAGACGATCCGCACGCTCTCCGAGCTGGGCATGATCCTGCTGCTGTTCGCGCTCGGGCTGGAATTCAGCCTGAAGAAGCTGCGCGCGGTGGGTGGGGCGGCGCTGGTCGCGGCCTTCGCCGAGATCGTGCTGATGGTGTGGATCGGCTTCGAGATCGGCCGCTTCTTCGGCTGGACGGCGATGGATTCGCTGTTCCTCGGCGCCATGCTGTCGATTTCGTCCACCACCATCATCATGAAAGCGCTGGAAGACCTGAACCTCAAGCGCGAGCGTTTCGCGCAACTGATGTTCGGCATCCTCATCGTGGAAGACCTGCTGGCCATCGTGCTGATGGCCCTGCTCACCGGTATCGCGAGCACCGGTGGCCTGGAAGCGGGGCAGGCGCTTGCCGCGGTGGGCCGGCTGGGCCTGTTCATGGCGGTGTCGCTGGTGGTGGGCCTGCTGCTGGTCCCACGCGTGGTCGACTACATCGCCCGGGTCAGCCGCAACGACGTGCTGCTGGTCGCCGTGCTCGGCATCTGCTTCGGCTTCTGCCTGCTGGTCACCGACCTGGGCTACAGCGTCGCGCTGGGCGCCTTCATGATCGGCGCCATCGTCGCCGAATCGGAAAGCGTGGCCCGCATCGAGCGGATCATCATGCCGGTGCGCGACATGTTCAGTGCCGTGTTCTTCGTGGCCATCGGCATGCTGATCGACCCTGCGCTCCTCGCCAGCTATGCGTGGCCGATCACGATCGTGACCATCGCCGTGGTGGTGGGCAAGGTGGTGACCTGCAGTTTCGGCAGTTTCGTCGCGGGCAATGACGGACGCACCTCGCTGCGGGTAGGCATGGGCCTCGCGCAGATCGGTGAATTCTCGTTCGTCATCGCGTCGCTCGGCCTTACGCTGAAAGTCACCAGCGACTTCCTCTACCCGGTGGCCGTCGCCGTGTCGGCGATCACCACCTTCCTTACCCCATACCTGATCCGTTCGTCGGATCCGCTGGCGAACCTGCTGGGCCGCGTCCTGCCGGCGCGGGTGACGGGGGTGTTCGGTGCCTACACCGACTGGATGGGCAGCCTGGGCCTGCAAGGGCAGGGTGCCATCGTCATGAAAATGATCCGTAGGCTGGTCTGGCACGTCCTGATCAACATGGCGCTGGTGATCGCCGTCTTCATCATCGCGGCATTCGCCTACCGCCGCGGCTTCATGCACCTGGATCTCTTCAGCGACAACCCGGTGGTGCGCCGAAGCCTCGCGTGGTCGGCGGCGGCGCTGGTCTCCCTGCCCATGGTGGTGGCCGCTTATCGCAAGGCTGGTGCCCTGGGCATGCTGCTTGCCGAGCTGAGCATCCCGGATCGTTTCGGCGCCCGCACCTACCGGATTCGCGCCGTGCTCGCCCGGATCATCCCCGTGGTGGTGATGCTGATCCTCGGCCTGCTGGTGGCCGCGCTGGCCTCGACGATCCTGCCTCCGCGCGAAGTCGCAGGGGTGCTGATACTCATCGGAATCGGCCTGACATGGCTGCTGTGGCGCGTCCTGGTGCAGATCCACGCCCGCTTGCAGGCCGCGTTGCGCGACACCCTGGACAAGCCGGGACAGGGCCACGAGGAGTAATTCGGCCCCTCGACGAAAGGTTCGTGAACTTTTGCTGTGAAACCTTGTCTCTGCCTCCGTCATTGCAAGCCGGGCGCGAACCACAGCACAATGGCGTTTCGCCTCCGCACGGAGGTACCACGGCGGCCTCGCCGATTTTCTCCAAAGAGAGGGAGTAACGAATGAAGCACTTTTTGCGTCCCACGATGATGGCCGTCGCCCTGGCGGTTTCGCTGGGTGCGGCCGCGGGCGCATCTGCCCAGGCTGCCAAGCCGGCTGCCGCTCCCGCCGGTGCGGTTGATAAGCAGAAGGCCAGCTATGTCGTGGGTTGGGACCTTGCCAGCTCGCTTCCGCCGCTCGTCGCGCGCGAAGTGGACCCGGCAACCGTCGCCAAGGCCCTTCAGGCTGCCCTGTCCGGCCAGAAGCCGACCATGACCGAAGCCGAAGCCAAGTCGACCCGCGAAGCCTTCGTGGCCCAGCTGAAGGTCAAGGCCGAAGCCGAGTACAACAAGGTGGCGGCTGACAACAAGAAGGAAGGCGACGCCTACCTTGCCAAGAACAAGGCAGCTGCTGGCGTCAAGACCACGGCTTCGGGCCTGCAGTACACGGTCGTCCAGGCCGGTACCGGCCAGCGTCCGGGTCCGAACGACACGGTCACCATCAACTACACCGGCACCTTCGTGAACGGCGAGAAGTTCGACTCCTCGGCCGATCACCAGCCGGCCGGCCCGGCGCAGATCCCGCTGGCTGCCGTCATCCCGGGCTTCCGCGAAGGCCTGCAGCTGATGCAGACCGGCGGCAAGTACAAGCTTGTCATCCCGTCGAACATCGCTTACGGCGCCAAGCCGGAAAACGGCTTCCCGCCGAACGCGACGATCATCTTCGACGTGGAACTGCTGAAGACCGGTCCGACCCCGGCTGGCCAGGGTCCGGGTCCGCAGGCTGGTGGCGCCCCGCAGGGCGGCAAGTAAGCCTTAGGCTCCAAAGCGACACCCGAAGGGCGCGGATCACTCCGCGCCCTTTTTTATTGGGTTTCGCCCCACCGGGCGGGCGATTACAATCGGCGGTTACGGCGAACCCGTCGGCATGCTCCAAGGACCTCCATGAAAGTCACGATCTTCGGTACCGGCTATGTTGGCCTCGTCACCGGGACCTGCCTCGCCGAGATGGGCAACCACGTGGTGTGCGTCGACGTGGACGCCGGGAAGGTCGAGCGCCTGAAGCAGGGCCACATCCCGATCTATGAGCCGGGCCTGGAACCCATGGTGCTGCGTAACCACGCGGAAGGCCGGCTTGAGTTCACCATCGATGCGCCGCCCGCGATCGCCCATGGTGAGCTGGTCTTCATCGCGGTCGGCACGCCGCCGGACGAAGATGGCAGCGCCGACCTGCAGTACGTGCTGGCGGTCGCCCGTACCATCGGCGACAACATTGATCGCTACACCGTGGTGGTGAACAAATCGACCGTGCCGGTGGGCACCGCCGACCGCGTACGCGCGGCCATCGCCGAGCGACTGCAAGCGCGTGGCGCCGACATTCCCTTCGATGTCGTCTCCAATCCCGAATTCCTCAAGGAAGGCGACGCGGTCGAAGATTGCATGCGCCCCGACCGGATCATCGTCGGAGCGTCCAGCCAGCGCGCCATCGGCGTGTTGCGCAAGCTCTACGCGGCGTTCAACCGCAACCACGACCGCATGGTGGTGATGGACGAGCGTTCCGCCGAGCTGACCAAGTACGCCGCCAATGCGATGCTGGCGACGAAGATCAGCTTCATGAACGAAATCGCCAACATCGCCGAGCATGTCGGCGCGGACGTCGAACTCGTGCGCCAGGGCATCGGCGCCGATCCGCGCATCGGCTACCACTTCATCTACCCCGGTGCGGGCTACGGTGGCTCGTGCTTCCCGAAGGACGTGCAGGCACTCGCACGCACCGCGCATTCGGTCGGCTACGACGCGAGGCTGCTGAACTCGGTCGAGGCGGTGAACGACGCACAGAAGTCGCGCCCGTTCGCCCTGCTGTCGAAGCATTTCGACGGCGCGCTGCAAGGCCGCACCATCGCGGTGTGGGGCCTCGCGTTCAAGCCCAACACCGATGACATGCGCGAGGCGTCCAGCCGTCGCCTGATCGAGCAACTCTGGGAGGCGGGCGCTTCGGTGCGCGCGTTCGACCCGGAGGCAGCCGACGAGACGCGGCGCATCTATGGCGAACGCGACGACCTCGTGCTCGTCGGCCGGCCGTACGAAGCCCTGGAAGGCGCCGACGCACTGGTCATCGTGACCGAGTGGAAGGCCTTCCGCAGCCCGGACTTCGCCCGCGTGAAGTCGATGCTCGGCACGCCTGTGATCATCGATGGCCGCAACCTGTACGATCCGGCGGCCGTCGAAGAGGCTGGCATTGCGTACTACGGCATCGGCCGTGGCCGCAGCCTGGCGGGTAAGCACCATGGGTGAGATCGACGATCGCGTGACGGAGCTGGAGGTGCGTCTTTCCTTCATCGACGACACCGTGAATGGCCTGTCTTCGGCGGACGCGGATATCGCGCGCCGCCTGGATATCCTGGAGCGGGCCCTGCGCGAGATGCGCTCGGACCTGGCCACCATGCGTGCGGGGATCGGCGGCGAAACCGCCAGCGAACCCCCGCCGCCGCACTACTGATTCGAAAGAGCCTTACCGAACATGGCAGATTCGCTGCGCGACCAGTTGTTGAAGAGCGGCCTCGTCAAGGAGATCCGCGAAGAGGCCCGTAAATCCGCGCCGCCGCCGAGGCAGGGTGGACAGCGCCCGCAGGGTGGCGGCAAGCCTGGCAAGGGCAATGGGCGCCCGCAGGGTGGCAAGGGCGCGTCAGCCCAGCGCCCGCCGCGCAAGGATGGCGAGATGGACCTGGCCAAGGCCTACGCCATCCGCGCGCAGACCGAAGCGGGCGAACGCCGCAAGGCCGAGGCCGAGGCGGCGGAAGTCGCCCGCCTGCGCAAGGAAAAGAAGCGCAAGATCGAAGAGCTGTTGAAAGGCAAGGCGCTGAACCTGGCCGACGCCGACCTGGTGCGTCACTTCCCGTATGGCGACAAGATCCGCCGCGTGCACGTCGATGCCACCCAGCTCGCCGCGATCAACGCCGGCACGCTCGGCGTCGTACAGCAGGGCGGCCGCTACCTCGTGGTCGACAAGGCGGTGATCGATGCGCTGGCCGATATCGGCCCGGAATTCATCGCGCTGATGGTCGATCCCCATGCGCCGACGTCCGAAGCCGACGACGGCGTGCCTGACGACCTCGTCTGGTAAGCGCCCAGCGAATGGCCGTCTTGTAGGAGCGCGCCTGCGCGCGACCGGTGCCCGACCGGTGCGCGACCTTCGCGCGCAGGCGCGCTCCTACACAGGTTGCGTCGCAAGTCAGGCCGGCGGCGTGGCCAGCTCGGGGTTGTCCCAGCCTTCTTTCTTCCCGAAGCGGGCGCCGTGTTTCTGCTCCAGCTTTGCCAGGCGTTCGCGGACGGCGGCGACGCCTTCCGTACGGACATACTGGATCGGGCCGCCGCGGAACGGGGCGAAGCCGGTGCCGAAGATCACGCCGGCATCGAGCAGGTCGGCATCGTCGACGACGCCCTCGGCCAGGCAGGCCACGGCTTCGTTGACCATCGGCAGGATCATCCGGTCCTGCAGGTCGCCGGGTGCCACGTAGTCGGGATCGACCTCGGGCTTGTCCGGCTTGCCGTCCTTCCAGACGTACAGGCCTTCGCCGTCCTTCTTGCCGCGCTTGTTCGCCGCGAGCTTCTCCTCGAGGCCCGCCGGCACTTCGAGGCCGAGGAACGGGGCAAGCTCCTTGCCGACCGATGCGCAGACGTCCAGGCCAACGGTGTCGGCCAGTTCGATCGGGCCCATCGGCATGCCGAACTTCTTCGCTTCCCGGTCGAGCACCGGGCCCGGCACGCCTTCGTTGTAGAGCCGCATCGCTTCCATCAGGTAGGGCATGAGGATGCGATTGACGAGGAAGCCCGGAGTGCCCTTCACCGGCACCGGCAGCTTGCCGATGGCCTTGCAGAAGGCCAGTGCGCGCTTTTCGATCGCCGGGTCGAGCTGGTCGTGCTTGACCACTTCCACCAGCGGCATCTGCGCCACCGGGTTGAAGAAGTGCAGGCCGAGGAATCGTTGCGGCGCGGCGAGCCCCTGGCGCAATTCATCGAGCGGGATCGACGACGTGTTGCTGGCGAGGATCTCGTCGGCGCGGAACTGCGGCTCGATGGTGGCGTAGAGCGCGTGCTTCGCTTCGGGATTCTCGAAGATGGCTTCGATGGCAAGGTCGGCATCGGCCACGCCCTTGCCTTCGACGTCGGCACGCAGGCGCGCCGTCGCCGCGTCGACCTTGGCGGCAGCCTTAAGTTTCTTCTCAAACATGGCGCGTGCGCGTTTGATCGCCGGTTCGACGAAGCGCAGTTCGCGATCCTGCAACGTGACCTCGAAACCCTTCAGGGCCGACCACGCGGCGATGTCGCCACCCATGGTGCCGGCGCCAACGACGTGAACGTGTTTGATGCCGTGGTCCACGCCGCCGCCCAGGCCTTTCAGCCGTTCCTGCAGGAAGAAGATGCGGATCAGGTTGCGCGCGGTGGGCGTGTTGGCGAGCTTCGCGACGGAGCGGGCTTCCAGCTTCAGCCGCTGCTGGATGTTGCCGCCGCCCTGGGCCCAGACGTCGATCAGCGCGAACGGCGCCGGATAGTGTTCCTTGCGGACCTTGGCGGCTGTCTGTTTGCGCACCATCGGGGCAAGGATCAGGCGGGCCGGCAGGGTGTTGGTCGCCCAGGCCTTGGCACGCAGCGCGAACGGGCGCGCCGATGGCCGCCTGGCCAGCTGGCGCGCTTCGGCGAGCAGCTCGTCGGGACGGGCGAGGCGATCGACCAGGCCGACCGCTTTCGCGCGGCGTGCGTTGAACGGCTTGCCGGTCAGCATGGCGGGCAGGGCGTCCGGTGCACCGATGAGGCGCGGCAGGCGTGCGCTGCCGCCCCAGCCGGGATGGATGCCGAGCATCACTTCGGGAAGGCCGATCTTCGTTGCGTCGTCATCGGCGGCGATGCGATAGCGGCAGGCGAGCGCGAGCTCGGTGCCACCACCCATGCACGCGCCGTGGATGGCCGCGACGGTGGGGAAGGGCAGCCGTGCCAGGTTCTCGAAGACGCGCTGGCCGTTCTCGATGTTCTCGAGCACCGTGCCCGTGTGCGCGTATTCGACGAACTCGCGGATGTCGGCGCCCACGGCGAAGCCGGACGGCTTGGTCGAGTGGATGACCACGCCCTTGGGCCCCTCGATGGCGAGGCGTTCCACCAGCGTGCCCAGTTCGTCCAGCACCTCGCGCGCCAGCGAGTTGGCGCTGGCGCCCTCGCGGTCGAGCGTGAGGACGACGATGCCGTCGTCGCCTTCGCTGGTCTTCCAGTGCTTGAATCGGAGTCCTTCGAACATGGCGATAGTGCTGTGGCGAATGAGCGCATCACCATACCTTCCCACCGGTCCGAATGCGAGATACCCCAGCGTACGGTGGCCCTCGACGGCCTTCGTGACGCCGGTCACGCAGTCGGCGAGCGTGTTGCGGCCCATCTGGCGCCCCGACCCGCGTTGGCACGATACTGGCTCCCTGTTCAGCCGCCAGATCACCCATGCCAGTGGATCCCCTCGCAGGAACGGATGTCTTCGACCGCATCCTCTCGGCCTCCGGCCCCCTGGTGGCGCTGAAGGCGGACGAGCTCCAGCCCCTCGTCGACCAGTTCCGGCTCGTGGCACGGCGCACCGGCCAGGCGGTTTACCTGTGGCGTTCGGGCGAAGGCCTCGTGAGCCTGCGCGACGCGCAGATGCGCGTACCGGGCTGTACCCGGCTGGGCGATGCCTTGCGATACATCCTGCAAAGCCTGCACTTCGGCGTGTACCTGCTGGACATGCCATCCGGCGTGCCCAGCGCGACCGACGGTGCACTTTTACGGCAACTTGCAAGGGCCCAGACCGGGCACGTCAGGCGCGTCGTCCTGCTGGATGCCAGCGCCAGCCTGCTGGCTACGTTCGACGACGACATCATCCGCGTGGACGCGAATCGCAGCGCGCGATCGGCCGCGCCGCGCCTGCGCGACGGCCGGTGGGTGGTCTGACGCCGATGATGTCCGTTCCCGAATCCACCGGCGTCCTGATTTTCACCCCACGGCGAGAGATGCGCCGCGCGGTGTTCGATGCCCTCGACGCCGACGGCGACTTCGTCCTGCTGAGCGCCCGCGATGCACTGCAGCTCGACGCCTTGCTCGCCGATGCGCCCCCTCTCCAGGTGGCCGTGGTCGGCGGCGAAGGCACCGAGGACGTGCGCACGGGCCTTGAGATCCTGCGTAGTTTCAGCGCCTATCGCGGTCTTCCGATCGTGTACCTGGTGCCTGACGGCCCGCTGGCCGTCGCGCCCGACGACGGCGCAGGCTGGCTGCGCGAGAGCGCGATCGCCGCGGAACTGGCGCAGCGCGTGCGCAGCGTGGTGGCCGTCGAGACGTCGCCGCAGCAGGTCGATGCGACGCCCGACTATCGATTCGCCTTCGACGCCGGCGCCGCATGGGTCGTCGCCCACGCGGCCGACGGCTGCATCGTCGACGCCGGCGCGGGCATGCTGCGCCTGTGCGCCGAGGACACGCCGATCCACGGCCGCCTGCTCCGCGATGTCTTCCACATGCTCGATGGCGCCGCCTGGCCTGTTCCCGACGGCAACGGGCTGGCCTGCGTGATGCATCGCGCCGACGGGGTCGAGATTCCCGGCGAGGTGGATGTACGTCACCTCGTGGATGCCTCCGGCCACCGCCTCGCGGTGGCGTTTCGCGACATGCGTGCCGCCGATACCGCGGCGCGGGCGCTTTCGCTGTTGTCGGTGCTCGATGCCTGCCCAAGCGACGACGAGGGCCTGGGCGAAACGGCGGCGATGCTGGCCGATGCGCTCGACCTCGACGTGGTCGGCATCTGGTCGGCGTTGCCTGAAAGCGATGCGACCCCCGTGGTGGTCGCGCGCATCTGGAACGGCCCCGGCCACGTCGACTGGGCCGATCCGTCCAACCTTCCGCTGTTGAAGTTATGCCTGGGTGGCGAAGCCCTCGTGCGGCTCGGCGACGGCCACGGTGAAGCCCTCGCCGATCCGCTGGTGGAAGCGCTCGGCCTGACGGCCTTCGTGTTCCTGCCCTTGCTGGACGAGCGGCGCAACCCGATCGGCGCCATGCTGGCCGGCCGCCGTCGCGCGGCAGGTGACGGCCGTGTCTTCGAACTGGCGCTGCGTGCCGCCTCCACGCGCTTCAGCGCAGCGCTCGAACTGCGCCGCGCTCGCGACCAGGGCCGCGAGCGTGGGCTGGTCGATTCGCTGACCGGGTTGCCGAATCGCCTGCTGTTCCACGACCGGCTGGAGACGACGATCCGCGAGGCGGGGCGCACCGGCGAACTGTTCGCCGTGCTGCTGGTCGACCTCGACCGCTTCAAGGGCATCAACGAAACGCTGGGGCACGCCGTGGGCGACCAGGTGCTCTCGGCGGCGGCACGGCGGCTGCGCGCCAGCGTGCGCGGCTCCGACACCGTTGCCCGCTACGCTGGCGATGAATTCACCCTCGTCCTGCGCCACATCATCAAGCGCGAAGACGTACTGCGCATCGCCGAAAAGATCGTCCAGGCGATGGAGGTCCCCGTAGCCCTCGACGACGGCACCGACCTGCAGGTCACGGTGTCGGTCGGCATCGCCTTCTTCCCCGACGATGCGGTGGATGGCGAGCTGTTGCTGCGCCACGCCGACGAAGCGATGTACGGCGCCAAGAGCCTCGGCCGCAACAATTACCAGGTGTACGCCGCCAACGTCGACACCGCCCAGCAACAGCAGGGCGAGCTGAAGGCGCGCCTGCGCCACGCGGAACGCAATGGCGAGCTGCGCGTGTTCTACCAGCCCCAGGTCGACGCAATCAGCGAAGACATCGTCGGGATGGAGGCGCTGGTGCGCTGGGAGCATCCCGAACTGGGCATGATCAGCCCGGCGTTCTTCATCCCGCTGGCGGAGGCGAGCGGGCTGATCGTGCCGATTGGCGAGTGGGTGCTGCGGACCGCGTGCGCGCAGGCGGCGATCTGGCAGGAACGCTTCGGCATGGGCCTGCGGCTGGGCGTGAACCTTTCGGCCGTGCAGCTGATGCAGCCTGATTTTGCCGGCACGGTGGCGGCGGCGTTGCGTGACACCGGGCTGGAGGCGTCGTTGCTGGAGCTTGAAGTCACCGAGAGCATCAGCGTAAAGACGGTGCCGCACCTGGTCGAGACCCTGGACGCGTTGCACGCCATGGGCTGCCGAATTGCCATCGACGACTTTGGCACCGGCGCAGCCTCGCTCGATTACCTGCGGCGGCTGCCGGCGGACAGGATCAAGATCGACCAGAGCTTCGTCCGCAACATTGGCGTGGACCCCGACGACGAAGCGATCGTCCGCGCCACCATCGACATGGCCCACCGGCTCAAGCGTGGCGTGGTGGCCGAGGGCGTGGAAGTGGAGCAGCACCTGCAGTTCCTCCGCGCAAATGGCTGCGACGAGTTGCAGGGCTATCTGTTCTGCCGTCCGCTGCCCACGGTGACCTTCGACAAGCTGCTGGCCGAGCGCGAGCGGCTGGTCACGGAAGGCCAGGCCCCCGCGCTGGCCTAGGCGCCGTGCCGGATAGACAGGCCGGGTTGAGCTTGCTTGGCCTATCCTCTGTTTTTCATGAGGATTTGGCGCTGCCCGGTGAACTTGTGGGCGCGTCACATGTCTCAGCTGCGCCCGCGACTGGCCCGTAATGAGTTAAGGAGACGGCCCGGATGGGCGAAAACGAACTGGATCAAGCACTTGTCGAACGCGTTCAGCAGGGAGACCGGCGCGCCTTCGACTTGCTTGTCCGCAAATACCAGCACAAGGTCGTTGCGCTGATCTCGCGCTACGTCCATGACTGGACGGAATGCGAAGACATCGCCCAGGAGGCGTTCGTGCGCGCCTGGCGGGCCCTCGGCTCGTTCCGCGGCGAAAGTGCTTTCTATACATGGCTTTACAAGATCGCCGTCAACACCGCCAAGAACCACCTGGTGGCCATGGGCCGGCGCCCGCCGACCGGCGATATCGACGTCGAGGACGCCGTTTACGTGCCCGGGGCGACCCGGATGCATGAAAGCGCCACGCCCGAACGTGAAATGATGCGGGAACAGGTGGAACAAACGGTGTTTTCTACTGTCCAAGCCTTGCCTGAAGAACTTCGGGCCGCGATTACCCTGCGCGAGGTGGACGGCAAGAGCTACGAAGAGATCGCCGCCATCATGGACTGCCCCATTGGGACCGTCCGATCGCGTATTTTCAGGGCCCGCGAGGCCATTGATCAAAAATTGCGGCCGTTGTTGTCCGACCGCGAGGACCAGAACCCATGAGTGAAGCCAATCGGGAAATTCTCTCTGCCGGCATGGATGGAGAGCTGTCACGGGAGGAAATCCGTTTCCTGCTGCGTCGCCTCGATGCCGATCCGGCGTTGGCGCAGGCGTGGTCGCGCTATCACGTGGGAGCGGACGGCGTCCGTGGCGAAGTGGCTCCGCTGGCGTCCGCGGGCTTTGCCAGCCGGGTGATGGCCGCGATCGACGCGGAAGCCAGCGTGACGGGTACCGCCGCCGCGCCGCGCCGCCGCTGGCTGCACTGGTCGGCCGGTGGCGCCATCGCGGCCAGCGTGGCCATGGCCGCATTGATGGTGTCGCAGCCAGCGGGTAACCACGGAGCCGCGCCGGACGTAGCCCAGCACGCCACCGCACCCAGCGGCGACGTCGTGGCCGACGTGGCAGCGGAACCGGCCGCCGCGCCCGTCGCGCCGCAGTGGCTGAGCGGTAATGTCGCTTCGCAGTTCACCCAGAAGGCCGCGTTCGACAGTTCGTCCGACGATGCCGCCACGGCTTACCTGCCGCGCTCGACGCCTTACCAGATCCAGCGTGCTGGCTCGCAGGACAGCAACCATGGTTACGACCTGCTCCTGACCCGTCCCGACGGCTCGCGCTACGTGCGTGCCCAGGCAGCGCCGGCCGCCCAGGCCCGCTGACGCGTCACCCGAGGCGCGCCGCCCGTCCCGCGGCGCGCCTTCTCTCCCCCCTTTAGATAGCTCGCGCGGCGTCCGGCCGCACGGGCGGCCATGCAACGAAACGGAGGAAGTACCCATGGCATCCTGGCAAGCACGCGCACTGCTTGGTAGCGGACTGGTCGTAGCAAGCCTCGGCGCGCAAGCGCAGGCGTTGCCCGACTTCACTGGCATCGTCGAGAAGAACGCACCTGCGGTCGTCCACGTCGAAGCGAAGTCTTCGGGTGGCCCGGCGCGAAAAGGGGCTGGACGCGGCGCCGACGCACCGCAGGACGACCAGGAAGACCTGCTGCGCCGCTTCTTCGGCATGCCGGGCATGCCTTCCCAGCCGCGCGAACAGACCTCGCTAGGCTCGGGGTTCGTCATCTCCGCCGACGGTTACATCCTGACCAACGACCACGTCGTGGACGATGCCGACGAGGTCAAGGTGCGCCTGCAGGACCGCCGCAGCTTCACCGCCAAGGTCGTCGGCAAGGATCCGCAGTACGACATCGCCTTGCTCAAGGTCGACGCCAGTGCGCTGCCGACGGTCACCATCGGCGATTCGCGCTCGGTGAAGCGCGGCCAGTGGGCGCTGGCCATCGGCTCGCCGTTCGGCCTGGACGCGACCGTGACCCACGGCATCATCAGTGCCGTCGGTCGTAACCTCGGCAGCGGCGACCAGCCGTATACCTCGTTCATCCAGACCGACGTGCCGATCAATCGCGGCAACTCCGGCGGCCCGCTCTTCAACCTGCAGGGCCAGGTGATCGGCGTGAACTCGCAGATTTATTCCACGTCGGGTGGCTACCAGGGCCTTTCGTTCTCCATCCCGATCGACGTGGCCATGAACGTGGTCCAGCAGATCAAGGAGAAGGGCTATGTGTCGCGCGGCATGCTCGGTGTCACCGTGCAGCCGGTCGACCAGTTTGTGAAAAACCTCAACCTGCCGGATGCCAATGGCGCCCTGGTGGCCCAGGTGACGCCGGGCAGCGGTGCGGACAAGGCCGGGCTGAAGCAGGGCGACGTGATCCTCGGCTTCAACGGCGCGCCGATCACCCAGTCGGTCGACCTGCCGCCGCTGGTCGGCATGACCCGGCCGGGCTCGATGGCGAAGGTCGACATCCTCCGCGATGGCAAGAAGCAGGCGGTGGACGTGAAAGTGGGTGAATTGCCCCGCGACAAGAAGGGCCTGGCCGACGCCACGGGCGCTGCGGCACCCGGCGGCTCCGCGTCGGCGCTGGGCCTCGCGGTCGAGGACCTGGACGCGCAGACCCGTTCGGACCTTGGCCTGAAGGCGGGTGAGGGCGTGGTCGTCGGCAAGGTGACGGGCCAGGCGGCCCTGGCGGCTGGCCTGCAGCCGGGCGACGTGATCCTGATGGTGAACCAGAAGCGCACCGGCAGCACCGCGACCTTCCGCGACGCGGTGAAAGGCATCAAGTCCGGCGACACCGCCATGCTCCTGGTCCGCCGCGACGACACCACCCGCTTCGTCGGGGTCACCGTGCCCTGAGTCAGTTCCGCGCGGCGCTCGGGCCTGGTCGCAGTACCAGCCCGCAGCGCGGCGCTCGGGCGTGCTCGCAGGAAGAGCCCTCGGCGCCTACCCTCGCTGCTCAGACAGCGTTCTGGCGTGCGACAGGGAGGGGCTGCTCCGCAGCCCGTTTTCTTATTGGCCTACGGCCGCGCACCGGGTGCCGGGCGGAGGTTCTTGATTCGGCATCCTGCCTCAACAAGAACGGCCGGCCATCGTGGCCGGCCCCCTTCGGGCTTCTTCCGCCCGGCCCCCTCGCCGCCACGAACTCGCCTCGAGGGTAGGCACCGAGGGCTCTTCCTCGACGTTCCCGCACGCTGGGTCGGACGGCCGCCGTTGTAGGAGCGCGCCTGCGCGCGAATGAGGTTGCCTAAAGGCATCAGATTTCAGAGCCCAGGATCGCCATTCTGATGCGATTCGACGGCGTTCGCATGAATCGGTGAATCAGGTTCCATCATCCCGGCCCTGTCGACCAATCGCGCGCAGGCGCGCTCCTACAACGACAAGCAGCGTCGGGCCAGGCCCCAAGCCGGTTTCCTGCATGTCGCGCGCGTACTGCAAGAACAGCCCTCGGCGCCCACCCTCGAGGCGAGTTCCGCACAAGCGAGCGCCCGTAGGGCAATCAAATACATGGGCCGCGGCTGCGGCCAACCCTGTCGAGCGCGGAGGACCTGTCTGAGCAGCGAGGGTGGGCGCCGAGGGCTGGTCCTGCGACCACGTCCGAGCGCTGCGGGGAAATTGGGGACTGAGGGGGCCCAATCGCGCGCAGGCGCGCTCCTACGGGGCGGGGCATGCGATAATACCTGATTCGCACCGGCCAAGGCGGCTGGTGCGCGTCGTTCGCGCCGCGAGCGATGGTGAACGTGAACACGGCGCTCCATGGAACTTATTCGCAACTTCTCCATCATTGCCCACATCGACCACGGCAAGTCGACGCTGGCCGACCGCATCATCCAGCTGTGCGGCGGCCTGTCCGAGCGCGAAATGGAAGCGCAGGTCCTCGACAACAACCCGATCGAGCGCGAGCGCGGCATCACCATCAAGGCCCAGTCCGTCTCGCTGCCGTACACGGCACGCGACGGCAAGACCTACCAGCTCAACTTCATCGACACCCCCGGCCACGTCGACTTCAGCTACGAAGTCAGCCGCTCGCTGTCCGCCTGCGAGGGCGCGCTGCTGGTGGTGGACGCGGCACAGGGCGTCGAGGCGCAGTCGGTCGCCAACTGCTACACGGCGATCGAGCAGGGCCTGGAAGTCATCCCGGTGCTCAACAAGATCGACCTGCCGACCGCCGACATCGACAAGGCCAAGGCCGAAATCGAGGCCGTGATCGGCCTGGACGCCTCCGACGCGATCCCGGTCAGCGCCAAGACCGGCCAGAACGTCGTTGAAGTGCTCGAGGCGATCATCCACCGTATCCCCGCGCCCAAGCCCGGCAACACCGACAAGCTGCAGGCGCTGATCATCGACTCGTGGTTCGACAATTACCTGGGCGTGGTCTCGCTGGTGCGCGTGATGCAGGGCGAGATCAAGCCGGGCGACAAGATCCTGGTCATGTCCACCGGCCGTACCCACCTGGTCGACGACGTCGGCGTGTTCACCCCGAAGCGGAAGAAACTCGAGAAGCTCGCCGCCGGGGAAGTGGGCTGGATCAACGCCTCGATCAAGGACGTGCATGGCGCGCCGGTCGGCGACACCCTGACCCATGCCGGCAAGCCCGCCGACGCGCCCCTGCCGGGCTTCCAGACCATGCAGCCGCGCGTGTTCGCCGGCTTGTTCCCGGTCTCGGCGGACGATTACCCGGCCCTGCGCGAGGCCCTCGACAAGCTGCGCCTCAACGACGCGGCGATGTTCTTCGAGCCGGAAAGCTCCGAGGCCATGGGCTTCGGTTTCCGTTGCGGCTTTCTCGGCATGCTGCACATGGAAATCGTGCAGGAGCGCCTCGAGCGCGAATATGACCTCGACCTGATCACGACGGCACCGACGGTGGTGTACGAAGTGGCCAAGACCGACGGCACCGTGCTGGACATGGATAACCCGGCCAAGCTGCCCCCGCCGCAGCAGATCCTGGAAATCCGCGAGCCGATCATCGTCGCGAACATCCTCACGCCGGCCGAGTACGTCGGCAACGTGATCAAGCTGTGCGAAGAAAAGCGCGGCGTGCAGCGGTCCATCCAGTACCTGGCCACCCAGGTGCAGATCACCTACGAACTACCGCTGGCGGAAGTCGTCCTGGATTTCTTCGATCGCCTGAAGTCGGTGTCCCGTGGCTATGCGTCCATGGACTACCACCTCGATCGTTTCGATGCCGGCCCGTTCGTCCGCGTCGACATCCTGATCAACGGCGATCGCGTCGATGCGCTGAGCCTGATCGTGCACCGTTCGCATGCGGATCGTCGCGGCCGCGAACTGGTCGAGCGGATGAAGGACCTGATTCCGCGCCAGCAGTTCGACGTGGCGATCCAGGCGGCCATCGGCGCCGCGGTCATCGCCCGTTCAACGGTGAAGGCCCTGCGCAAGAACGTCCTGGCCAAGTGCTACGGCGGCGACATCTCGCGCAAGAAGAAGCTGCTTGAGAAGCAGAAAGAAGGCAAGAAGCGCATGAAGCAGGTTGGCTCCGTGGAAATCCCGCAGGAAGCCTTCCTGGCCGTGCTGAAGGTCGACAAATAAGCCGCCCTCCCGCGGCAGCATGACGTTTTACCCATGGAAACCCGGCGCCGGATGCGCCGGAATGGGGCCCCGGGCCCTTTCACACGACTAACGGAGATGGCATGGCGGCAATCGATTTCTCGGCGTTCCTGCTTGGGCTGACGGTCCTTTTTGGCGTCATCTGGCTGGTTGACCGCCTTTTCCTGGCCAAGGGCCGCCGTGCCCGCGCCGAAGCCCAGGGCAGCGAGATCCCCGAGCCGTGGCCGGTCGACTGGGCCCGCTCGCTGTTCCCGGTCATCCTCGTGGTGCTAATCCTGCGCTCGTTCGTGGCCGAGCCGTTCCGGATCCCCTCCGGCTCGATGATGCCGACCCTGGACGTAGGCGACTTCATCCTGGTCAACAAGTTCTCCTACGGCCTGCGCATGCCGGCCTTCAACAACAAGCTGGTCGAAAACGGCGAGCCGCGTGCCGGCGACGTCGTGGTCTTCCGCTTCCCGGGCTACCGCTGCCCGGATGGCAATGGCCATATCGTCCGCAGCGGCGACATCACCTGCCAGAACCCGGACACCCCGGTGCCCAGCGAAAACTGGATCAAGCGCGTGATCGGCGTCCCCGGCGACCGGATCGAGACCCGCGGCAGCGAGCTGTTCATCAACGGCGAGCGCGTGCCGATGGACGAGCTGGGCCCGTACAAGGGCGACGACAAGCAGATGGAAGACCACCTGCTGATGAGCTACGGCTCGAAGCTGTACACCGAGCACCTGGGCAGCATCACCCATACCATCGCGCTGACCCCGGCCTATAACGTGCCTATGGACATCCCCAACGCGGCGGTACCCTCCGAAGTGCCCAAGGGCTGCTACATCGTGATGGGCGACAACCGCATGAACAGCACCGACAGCCGCTGGTGGGGTTGCATGCCGGAGGAAAACCTCGTAGGCAAGGCCTTCTTCGTCTGGCTGGCCTGGCGCGGCTTCGATAACGGCGTCAGCGGTCTGTTCGACTTCTCGCGCATGGGCAAGGTCATCCATTGACCGAACGGTGGCCCCCGTCACGGCACCGGGCGTTGCACCCTGCGCCGGACAAGGTAATCTCCGCTGCGGGGCACGTGTGTGCCCCGTGGGTAATTACCGAATCAAACAGGGGAGCCGCCTCGCGCGGCAGGGCCAAGAACATGAAATCCAGGCAGTCGGGCATCACGCTCATCGGTTTCGCCATTCTTCTCCTCGTGCTGGGCTTCTTCGCCTACATGGCGATGAAGCTGGTGCCGTCGTACATCGAGTACTTTGGCGTGGTGAAAGCCATGAACCAGATGTCGACCGAGGGCGGCAATGACGATGTCGAGCAGGTTCGCCGCCAGCTCGCCTTCAAGATGAGCTTCCAGTACGTGGACGACTCCACGATCAAGCCGAAGGACGTAACAATCGTCCGCACGAACAACGCTAGCGAGATGCGCGTCGCCTACGACAAGCGCATCCCGTTTCTTTACAACATCGACTTCCTGCTTCATTTCGAGAAGTCGGTGCCGCTCCGCAGCGTCGCCGCTGGGTAATGAGGTTCCGTGGAATTCCCGCACCGTTTTCGTGATCCTGCGCTCGCGACCCTGGCACTGACCCACCGCAGCGCCGGGAAGCCGAACAACGAACGGATGGAATTCCTTGGCGACGCCCTGTTGGGCGTCATGGTCGCCGAGCTGCTGTTCGAGGTGCATCCGTATGCGAGCGAAGGCGAGCTTTCGCGCCTGCGCTCGCAGCTGGTCAACGGCCAGGCGCTCGCCGTCGTCGCGCGCGACCTCGACCTCGGCGATCGCCTCAAACTCGGCCCGGGTGAACTGAAAAGCGGCGGTTTTCGCCGCGATTCCATCCTGGCCGATGCTTTCGAAGCCATGGTGGCCGCCGTCTACCTCGACGACGGCTACGATGCCTGTCGCCAGGTCGTGCGCAGGCTCTTCACGCCACGCGTGGGAGAACTGAAACGCTCCAGCAAGGACGCCAAGACGCGCCTGCAGGAATGGTTGCAGGGCAGGGGCTTGCCGCTGCCCACCTATGAACTTACCGACAGCTACGGGGAGGACCATGCCAAGGTCTTCGACGTGTGCTGTGCCATCGAACAACCGGAAGCCATCCGCACCGAAGGGCGCGGAGGCAGCCGGCGCGCCGCCGAACAGGATGCCGCCGAGGCGGTGCTCCGCCGGCTGCTGGAAACCAAGCCATGAATGATATCGATACCGAAACCACCGAGTCCCCCGTCAACGACGACTTCCGCTGTGGCTACGTCGCCCTGGTCGGTCGGCCCAACGTGGGCAAGTCCACGCTGCTGAACGCCATGATCGGCGTGCGCCTGAGCATCGTCAGCCATCGCCCGCAGACGACCCGCCACCGCATCCTCGGCATCGCGACCAAGCCGGAAGGGCAGATCCTCTACGTCGACACGCCGGGCCTGCATCGGGGTGCCAAGCGCGCCATGAACCGCAGCCTCAACCGTGCCGCGCGTGCCGCCGTCACCGAGGTCGACCTCGGCGTGCAGGTGATCGAAGCCGGTCGCTGGACCGACGAAGACGCCGCCATGTACCAGGCGCTCGCCGAGCAGGAAGGCATGCCCAAGCTGCTTGCGATCAACAAGGTCGACCTGCAGAAGGACAAGACGGCCATGTTGCCGTTCGTCGCCGACCTGATGCAGAAGCATCCGTTCGACGAGGTCTATTACGTCAGCGCGCTGAAGTCCAAGGGCCTGGAAGGGCTCGAGAAGGGCATCATGACGCGCCTGCCGCAGCAGCCGGCGGTCTACGGCGAAGACGAGATCACCGACCGCAGCGAACGCTTCCTCGCCGCGGAAATGGTCCGTGAGCAGCTGATGCTTCGCCTCGACCAGGAACTGCCGTACGCCACCACCGTGGAGATCGAAGGCTTCCACGATCGCCCGGACGGCATGGCCGAAGTGCATGCGGTGATCTGGGTCGAGCGCGACGGCCAGAAGGCCATCGTGATCGGCAACGGTGGTGCGCAGCTCAAGGCGATCGGCACCTCGGCGCGCCGCGCCATGGAAACCCTGTTCGAGCGGAAGGTCTTCCTGAAGCTGTGGGTGAAGGTGCGCGAAGGCTGGGCCGACGACGAGAACCTGCTCAAGCGTTTCGGTTACGAATAAGCCGTCCGGGGGCGCCAGCGCATGCGCGTCGAACAGCAACATGCCTTCGTCCTGCATGCGCGGCCCTACCGCGAGACCTCGCTGCTGGTGGAATGCCTCAGCCGTGACCACGGCCGCCTCGGCGTGGTCGCCCGCGGGGTACGCAACGAGCGGGCGCGCTCGCAACGAGCGCAGCTCGAACCCTTCCAGGCCCTTGCCCTCGATCTCATCCTCAAGGGTGAACTGGCGACGCTGCGATCCGCGGAGCCCATCGGCACGCCGTTGCGCCTCACCGGCGACGCCGGCCTGGCCGGGCTCTACCTGAACGAACTGGTCGTCCGCCTCACCGGCCGCCAGGACCCCAATCCCGAACTCTTCGACCACTACGAACGGACGCTCAGGCGCATGGCCGCGGGCGAGCCGCTGGCGTGGACGCTGCGGCGATTCGAGCGCGACATGCTCGATGCGCTGGGCTATGCGCTGCAGGTGGACGTGGATGCGCTGGATGGCGAGCCGCTGGACCCCGGCGCTACGTATTTCTACGATCCGGAGTCCGGTGCGTTGCCGGGGCGGCCGGGTGATCCGCGTGCGTTGCGTGGGTCGGACCTTCTCGCGCTGGCGAACGACGTGCCCCCCGACGCAGCCGGTCTGTCCGCTTTGCGGCGAATGATGCGGCAGGTGATCACGTTTCACCTGGGTGGCAGCGAGTTGAAAGCCTGGCGAGTGCTGCGGTAGAGGACCGATTTCCATCGCTTTCGGGCACTTGAAGATCCGGTGCCGGGAAAGCATGGCGAATTTATTCCTCAGCGTTCGGCCAGCCGCGCGCTGCCTCATGTGGCGGCGTAAGTTGAGCGTATCTCGCAAGGAAGGGAGTATCGGGATGCAACGTGACACGACGCTGGCAACGCCGTTGAGTGGCGTGAGCTTCAATTTCCTCCGCATTTTTCGCGAAGGCTCGGAATATGTGCGGCCCAAGTTCTACATATTCAGTAATGGGCGCCAGGCGTGCAAGATCAGGGTGGAGTTTCTGGCGGTCGAGAACGGCATGCCTCGCGAGCTCACCCCGGCCGAGATTTTCAATAGCTTTAAACTGATCTCATACTCCGGTGGCAATCTTCTGGGCTCAGGAAAGTACACCGCCTGGAAGGTCTGGAAGATACCGTCGCCGTACGTGTGGAACGAGAACCTGGTAATGACGTTTGCTGCCCCGATGGCGGCGGGCGAGGCGGACGAAAGGCGCGTGAAGGATGTTGGCGTGCGAGCAACGGGAACGCAGGTTTTCGATTTCTGGGTGATGACGGAAGTCGCCGAATCGCTGCGTGTCGCCGTCGCGTTCATCGACGAGAACGGTAGCGTAATCGCGTCCACCAATTGGGATCTACCAGGCATCGAGGAAGGTAGCGATCGCGGCGACGGATTCGGGAAGTTCAACTCGTCCGTGAATATCATCGGCACGAAGTTCAATCAGCCTGACATCGCCTACTACGGCCGAAAATGGTCCGATGATCGGCACAGGTTACTGGATACGCGCGTCAAAGGTTCCAACAATAGCCTGCGATCGTATGAGCAACTAATCACTCTAACGTATGAGAAGACCGTATTTCACTGGGTTTCGATGTCCGATGGGGGACTTGCAAAGTTCAGTCTCTGGAACGATGAGGGCAAGGCGCCGAGCGGTGCGGAATGGTGCATCACTTATGTGTATCAGCCGCGAAGCAAGATAGTTGGATACTCCGATTCGCTTGGCTGCCTCCTTGCCGGTGCCAGTCACGCTTTTCGATGGAGCATACCGGAGCTCATGGACGAGTATGCGGTCAGCAATACACACGACACCTCGGCCCTCGTCATCGGCATGGTTCTCAGCGACGAACACTTGCAGATATACGACCGTAACGTGGCGCGTCTGCCGTCCAGACGATCCGCCGATTTGCTCTTGCGAGACGAGTTTGGCAATGATCACAAGATTCGCCTGTTCCTGATCGGTGGCAATGGTTTCAACTACCTTGCGATCGACTCTCACTCCAGTGTAGCGGCGATCAGTAGCGATGTCTTTTCGGTCGACAGCCTCGGTATCCAGCTACAACAGACTCGCCTTTACGCGAATGGTCGGCAACAGGTCAGGGTTGGCATCACTGTCGAAGCCAGGCTCGGCGGTGTCGACACCTCATTGACCGAAGAAGAATGGGCATCGTTACGCTTCCTCGACCATGACTCAAGGGAGCCGGTGCCTTTCACCGATACGGCATGGACAGGAGGCGACGTAGGCTGGGCGGCGCAGCACCACGACGCAGGTTACGCCAGGTATCCCGGTTCTTTCACTGCGTCGGAGTCCATCGCGTCGGACACGCGGTACTTCTTTATCTCGGTCGATGCCGCGGCTCACGGGATCCCCTTGCGCCTTGCCTTCAGCATACAGGGCCGGAACGGCACGATTTATGCCAGTACGGGCCATGTGACCCCGCCGGGCGAGGCGGCACGTCCCGACCCGAGCTATGACGTGCGTCTGGGCATCGATATCACGCAGGAGATTCCACTTCGATACAGCGGTAGCGAAATCGACATCGGCTGGTACGAGCTGCCACATACGGCGGAAGACATCGACGAGGCGGTTTACAACAGGGCTGGTGTAATGACCATCCAGCCCCGCACGGGCTTCGGGCCGTCGATCAAGAGGTTGTCATGCAACCCGGCAGGCGTTGTGCACTGGCAAACGTTGATGCCGGGTGACACCAACCCTTGCGCCCTGGCGTATGCGCAGCCAGATTCCAGGGATATCCACTGTGACGCGGGTGTAGCGGCCCTGATGAGTGTGCCGAAACAGCTGGATCGTCCGCAGCTTTACAGTAGTGTGCTTGTGCTATGTGGCCGTGTCGGCGTGCCCATGGCGGGTAATGAGAAACTACCGCGTGATCGCATGGCGGTAACGTTGCTCGACGGTTACGGTACGGAGCACAACCTGACGTTGCAGTTCAAAGCAGGCACTCGGGAAGACTTCGAGTTTGTGTAAACGCTCGCCCAGGGAGGGCACACGATGCCACCTGAACAAGGAACGTCACTGCCAGCGGCACCGTCGGGCGGCACGCACTCGACGGCACTGAACTTCTTCAGCCACGTGGCAGGTCGCGTGGATCCACGTACCGGCACGTACATCGTCAGCGTCGACCTGCAATGCGGGGAAGGCAATACGCTGCGCGGCCCATCGTTCACGTTTCACCTGGGGTACGACGCACTGTCGAGCGTGGACGAAGGGTTTGGTCAGGGATGGTCACTGCGGACGAGCACGCTTGATCGGTCGACCCGAATGCTTGCCCTTGATAGCGGCGAGTCGTTCAAGGCGCACGCAATGATACCCGGCCAGCTGGTGACGTTCGAGGATCGCAAGCTCGAAACATTCATCCTCACGCCTGGCCCCAACATCATCACGGCCACGCTTTCGCATATCTCCGGCCATACGGAAGAACTGGCGTTACCGGGAAACCGCGGAGAAGTCCTTCGCACGCACCGTCTGGTCAACCCGGCGGGCGATAGCCTCACTCTCGGATGGGTTCCACTACCGCGCGGGGGATTTGGCCTCGGCAACGTCAGGGACGACAGCGGCGTCGAACTGCTATCGATTGACTATAACGGTGCCAACCAGACCGACGTGTCCCTGCACATGGGGCAAGACGAGCCGGTCACACTGCGTTTCATCCGCGAAGGCAACCGGCTGGTCCGGATCGAGCTGCCCACGCTGGCCGCAGCCAACGCGGAGTCGGTCATCGCCGAGGAAAGGGCCACATGGACATTTGACTATCGCCAGGCAAATGCGCCGATCCCTGTGTTCCTCATCCGACGGCTCGTGAGCCCGACGGGGCTCGTCGAAACGATGGTCTATGACGATGCCGGTCTCGCATTGCCGAAGGGCGGGCCCCTGACCCACATGCCGATCGTGACCCAGCACCGGATCGCGAGCGTTAGCGAGCCTTCCGTAGCGCTCGGCGAGACTCACTATCGCTTCTCGCGCACGAACTTCTCGGGATTCGACATCGTTGCCAACTGGGTGGCTGCGCGCGACCAGCTGATCCATCTGATCGGCCAGGGATCGTTTACGTACTGGGCAGAGGAAACGCAGTACAACGAGGGGAAGCCGGTTATCGTCACGCGGCGCGACTTCAACCAGTTCCATCTGCTGACCAAAGAAACCACCACCCGCGGGAAGGTCACGAGCGAAGTCACGATGCGTTACGGCGATCTGCCCGGCAAGCCGTTTGCCGACCAACCGCCTGATTTCCAGCTGCCCCACCGGCAAACGACCCGGCAATGGCATGCTGATGACCCCGGAATCGTGCTTGAGACGTATACGGAAACCGACTACGACGACCGGGGCAATGTGACGTCGAAGTTCGACAGCGCGAGCGGTGTCCGGGAGATATCGACGCACTATCCCGCCGAAGGCTTCCGCGACCACAGCGGTGAATGGCTTTGCCCGCCCGACCCAATGGGTATCGTCCGCCGGCTCAGACAGCACACGGTATCGCCCGGCCCGGGTGGTGGCCCTGTCGTGTCCACCTACTACCGGTACGACACAGTACCTGTTCGCGATGGGACACGGCGTTACGTCCAGTGCTTCACGGAAGCCGAATGGGTCAGCGATGCGAAAGGGGAGCGGCAGCGTTCGCAACTCGACCGGACGTACGTGACCGACGGAAGCCTGGCACACGGGTGCCTTGCCTCGGAGATCCTTCGCAAGCCGTGGGGCGACGCCCAAGCGACGATCGATTATTCGCTGGGGCCGGTCGGGTGGACGACGAAGAAGACCCTGCGTACCCACGACGGTCTGGAATCGACGTCCAGCGAAACGCTCGCCCTCGTTAGTGGCCTGGTCACGGCGACGGAAAGCATGTTTGTGAAGACGGCTTACGGCTACGACAGCCTGGGACGGATGGTGAGCGAAACCGTTTCGCCGGGCATGGCGGATTACGAAGCGAGCCGGACCTGGGCCTACCAGGTATCCACGACCGAGCGTTGGGTCGAAGCCCGCGACGTGCTTGGCGTGAGGCGTCGAAACTGGCTCGATGAACGTGGCCTCGACATCGCCGCGGCGGAGGCCGTGGGCGAGGAGGGATGGTTCACGACGTTGCGCTACGCCTACGACGGGCTCGGCCAGCAGGTCGCGGAAACGGGACGCGATGAGTGGCCTGGCCATCCGGTAATGGAGCTGGTGACGCGCTATAGCTACGACGACTGGGGGCGCGCCGCGCAGGTCATGCATCCGGATGGCAGCGTGTCGTTCAGTGAGACGCGCCTTGTGAACGATGTTGAAGGGCACGGCGTCTGCCTGCGCAGCACCGCGTGGCGCGAAGGTGGGGGACTGGCGGAGGGCCCGACCAGCACGGTCACCGACGCTGCCGGACGCAAGGTCAGTCATACGACGGGCGGTCTCGTGGAGCGCTGGACCTATGACGGGATGGGGCGCGTCACCGAGCAAACGGCAGCATGGGACGACCAGTCGCGGCAGACGCTGCAAGCGTGGGATAGCGACGGTCGCCTCGTCGAAACAACGCTCCCGGACGGCAGCCGGGTGCAGCGTACCTACGTCGACGAAGGCGGCAAACCGCGGGCCGAAATGCTTCGCGTCGTCGCGCAGGCACCCGCAGGCGAATTTTTCCTCGGCGTGCGTGAATATGACGGCCTGGGACGCATTACACGAGAAAAGTCCGGCAGCCTGGAAACCGTGAACGTGTACGTGCCGGGGCAACTGTCCCCCGCATCGACACGTCGCCCTTCGGGCACCGACATACGCATGACATATGACCGGCGGCTCGGCGAGAAGCTGCTGAATACCCGGATCGGCGAGCACGGCCCGACCATCGCTCGTGGCGACTACGATCGACGAACGGGCTTGCCAACCTTGCTGGGTGCGGAAGCTGGCGTCATGCACATCACCCCGGACGCGCGGGGACGCCTGACCGAGCAGACCGTCGAGCCCGCTGACGGCGACGCGAAACATTGCACGACGACGCTGTCGCCAGCCGGCCGGATCCTTGGCAAGGTGGGCCAGGATGGCGTGGTCCGCGAGTGTGCCTACGACGATCTCGGGCGGCTAGACGAGGTCATCGATGGCGACCTGCGAACGTCATTTGAATACGACGCGCTTTCGCGTGCGACTCGCCGCACCACAAACGGACCTGACGGCGCCACTTTGGCCCAGGACGCGCACTACGACGGATTGGGCCGTGTCGATGAGGTGAGCTGGACGGTAGACGCCAGGGCTGTGCGTCGGCTCGTGCTCGCCTACCGTGCGGACAACAAGGTAACGGCCAAGCGCTGGCATGGTCCGGAGGGGACACTGCGCCGGGAAGAGTCCTTCGAGTACGACGCGCGCGGGCGGCTCGTGGTGCATGCCATCGAAGCGGCCGCGGATAGCGAACTTCCCGTCGATGACGAAGGCGAGCCATTCATTCGCCAGGCCTTCAGCCATGACGCCATCGATAACCTCCTCGAGGTCACCACGACGCGCAAGAATGGCGTTGTGGATACGTTGGCCTACGACTACGACACGTTAGACCGGGATCGCGCCGTGCGCATCCGGCGCACCCGGGCCGGCCAGCCTGGAGAAACAAGCTGGTCGCTGCGTTATGACGCCGACGGCAACCTCATCGATGACGGGCGCGGCATGCGGCTCGCCTGGGATGGGGCAGGGCGAATCTCGAGCATGGCCGTGCCCGAAGGTAAGGAATGGCGCTACCAGCACGGACCAGGCGGGCGTCCATGGATCGTCGACGAAGGAGCGACACGCACACGGCGTTTCTATGAGGACGGCGCGTTGGCCTACGAACAGGCCACGGACGGTGAAGCGAGGCGATTTATCCGCGTGGGTGGCAACGCGATCGCCGAGACACGGCTTGCCCAGGCGGTGCGAACAACGTGGCTGCTTGGTACCGATCCGCAGGGTTCGGTCATCGTGACGCATGACGGCGTGACTGGCATCCGGACTTACGATGCGTTCGGTGGGCTGCGCGAATCGCCAAGCCACGCAGGACAGCGGAGTCCCGTCCGATGACTGCGCGGATCGCCTATGCGGGCGAAGCGAGCGAGCACGACGCCGGCTTCTACGTCCTGGGTGGCAGGCTCTACAGCACGATGGCGCGACAGTTCGTGAGCCCCGACGTGGCGAGCCCTTTCGATGCGGGCGGGTTGAATCGATACGCGTACTGCAGTGGGGATCCGATCAACCGCATCGACCCCTCCGGCGACGCCTGGTGGGACTGGCTATTGGCCGGCGTTGGCCTGGCGTTGTCCGTTGTCGGTGCGGTTGCATCGGGCGGTGCACTGGTCGGCGCAGTAGGCGCGGCCGGAAGCATGATGGCGGCGTTGGGTACATCGTCAGGTGCGGTAGCTGCCACCGCAGCCGTGCTGGATGTGGTTTCGGTGGTCGCAGAGATTGGCGCGACGGCATCGTTGGCCACAGGTAATACGAAAACGGGGGCGATCTTCGGGTGGGTCGGACTTGGGACGGGTATTGCGTCGGGTGCGGCAGGGGGCGCGGCGTGGCGCATGGCGAAGAACGCAGGCAAGTGGCACCACGCCAGTGACATCCGTTGGGTTGAGCGAGGAATCAAGAGGGCTGCGAGGCCGATGGATGCCATTGTCGACGTGCCACGGCGCCCGGCTGGTACGTACCGAGCACCATTTGACAGGACCTGGTCTGGACGTTTCGAAGTCCAAGTAAGCCGTGACGGGACACGACGACGCGTGCTGAAGCCGCAGTTGTATCGATTCACGAACCCGAGGAATGAGAAGGCGTTTCGGTATGCGGTGGATTCGCCCATCGATGCCTTTGAAGCAGGAAAGATTGTAGAGAAGATCAGGCAGGAACATCCGAAGTCTGACATTTTCTACTATTACGGTTCGCATGGGTCGCAAGACGGTGACAATTGGGAGGGCCTCGGTGCAGCACGAAGCCCGCGACATCTAGACGACGTTATGGAGCTCAAAGCCGACGACGATGTCATCGATTTTCTTCGGCGACGCATTGGTAAGCGTTTTCGTGCGGAGAGGCCGTATTGGGCTTCCGAGCTGCCTGACATGTACAAGAGAGACGGGGCGCACTTCGACTTTATTTGCTACGGTGCCGCGGATCGCTACGTTGCTGAACTATTCGATGCTCGTCCCGTATTGCCAATGCTCGCTTGACTAATATCGTCGTTTCCCGCTTACGCCGGTGAGGTAGGAGAGTGTGTTCCCGGTCACGACGGTGTCGACGCTATTGGGCGCTGCAACGCTACTGTCCTCCAGGGAGTGTCCAATGCCGTGGGCCGGCAGCAACGAATCCGAGGTAGCAGGCATGGAACGCGGCATAGGGGTTGGCAATGCGCAGTTGGCCTACGCGGGAGAGGTAATCGACGAATACGGTTTTTATCTACTGGGCGGCAGGCTATATGGCCCAGCGTTACATCGATTTGTATCTCCCGACACGCTCAGTCCGTTCGACCGGGGCGGTTTCAATCGATACGCGTACAGTGGCGGCGACCCGGTCAACCGCATCGATCCGTCCGGCCATGCATGGTGGGAGTGGCTGGTCGCCGGTATTGGCCTGGTGGCCGTGGTTGCCGGCACGGTTGCCACAGGCGGGGCGCTCGCTGGGGTGGTCGGCGCTGCCGCGGCTGGCAGCCTCACCGCATCGACATCCACCGTTTCCATGGCGGCGATGACGGCGGCTGCCTTGGTCAATGTCGTTTCAGTCGCCGCCGAAATCGGCTCGGCTGTGTCCCTGGCGACTCAGGACGCGAAAGCGGGTGCGATTCTCGGGTGGATTGCCTTGGGCACGGGTGTGGCGTCCGTGGGGCTGGCTGGAATCTCGCGTGCAGGCCTTAGTGCGTCAGGTGGCGCAAGCCGCTACCGGAGCCCCGTGGAGCCGCCGGTACGGTTTGCCAGGCGCCGACAGCTGATTCAACAAGAGAGCCCCGTGGATCGTAACGCGGTCAAGCGCACCTTCATCAGGAGTCCTTCGCTTGTGCCAGACAGCCGCTTCGCAGCGATGCAGGACGCGAGCATGCGCTGGCACGTCCGTCTTAAGCCCAAGTGGATACAAACGTCGAACCACGACTTGCCAGGGGTCCTTCATTTTGGTGCCGACACCGCCGTGGCAAGGCAGCACATCACAGCCTACGTGCCAGGGATCGTCCGGGATGCGAACGCCGCGCCTGGCGACCTGTTCTTCTACACCGGCGTGCATGGACATGCCATGGGAAGAAATTGGAACAGGACCAGGCGGATTGGTCCGGATCCGGTTTCCTACTTCGAGGATGTGGCTAACCAGGGCGCGCTCAGCATGGCCGCGGCGCCTCATAAGCTAGTCATCGAAGACATCAGTAACCTCACCGTGGCCACGGCACGAGAAAACTTCCGGAGGCCAGGCATACATGTGCATGCCTACTGCTTCAGTGCCGTCGATGAGGTGCTCCTGGACATGTTCGGCATCATCGAGGCAACGCCCGTCTACGAATCGCGGCTACTGGCGCCGTGAGAGAGTCTAAGCCTTCATGTCGCGGCCGACTTTTTCCGACGCGTCAGTGCCTTGGCCGGCTGATTCCGGGAACGCACGTTGAATGACGCGCTGTAAGCGCGCCTTGTGCGATCACAGGCGCCTTATCGGCGTATGTTGGACCGCGTGCTGATTCGGTGCAGCCGATCGTGATCTTGCAGACCTGTTCGACGTCTATCCCGTCGTCTCAGTGTTTGCTTGACGACGATGGTTGTTACGGGAGGAACGACGGGCATGGATGCCGATGAGAAAATGATGTGCCCAGACTCTCCTTTTCCGGCGAGGTTCCCGAGTTGGAGCCGCGTCGGATGAAGGCGACGTTTTGCCCGCGACGGTGAGAGGCCGCGTGGTTCGTCAAAGGGGCGATGTGCCAGCCGATGCACAACTGCGGTCCTTCCCTGACGGCAGCACCAGCGTCAAGCCCACCTGGCATGCGGTGTTCGACAAAGACCGATTTCCTGGCGTTGTGCATTATGCGTCGGACGGCCCCATTGCAACGAGCGACACGCCGTGGATCCTGGCGAACGTCGTGCATGCGCATCCCGATCAGGACATCACGATTTTTGGCGGCGCGCATGGAGAATGGTACGGGCAGAACTGGCTCGTTTCAGGTAGACGAGCGACTGACCCTCGGTTGCTTCCTGCGGATATTGCTTATCTTAACGAGCCTTCCGGGCGGGCCGCGACAGGCATGATTTCTGACGGTCGGACGGTGCGCCTTATCGACCTGGCCGAGCTCACGCCGGAGTTTGCAACGAAGCTCTACCAGGAGCCAGGCATCTACATCCATCTTGTGTGCTACGGCGTGGTCGACGAAGTGCTGTTGGCACTATTCAAGGCAAGGCCCAGGCCTGTGTACGTCAGTTGGCCGACACCGTGAGTCAATGAACAACGATTGGAGCGATTCGACATGGATTGCAGCAACGTTACGGATAGGCCCCGTCTTGCCTACGCAGGCGAGGTGGTCGACAACGAATCGGGTGGCTACCCATTGGGTGCGCGGCTTTATGGTCCCGCGCTGCGCCGGTTTATGTCCCCCGACCTGATGAGCCCATTCGACCGCGGTGGCTTGAATCGATACGCCTACTGTAGCGGCGACCCCATCAATCGTATCGATCCCTCGGGCAATGCGTGGTGGGAATGGCTGATTGCGGGCCTGGGGCTGGTCGCTGCCGTGGCTGGCACCATTGCGACGGGTGGCGCTCTCGCTGGCGCCTTGGGTGCAGCGGCCGCAGGCGGCCTCACGGCGTCTGTGTCTACGGCATCCATGGCAAGCATGACGGCAGCCGCAGTATTCGACATGGTGTCTGTGGCAGCGGAGATTGGATCCCTTGGCGCGCTTGCAGTGGGCGACTCAAAGGCTAGCGCAATCTTCGGTTGGGTCGCCATTGCTGCAGGCCCGGCGTCGATGGGAGCCGGCTTCGCGACCCGGGTTGGCAGGACGGCGAATCTGTCGCTGCTGTCGATGTCCCGTGCGCCGGTGAGTCGCCCGCCTGGCTTCGTGCGCAAGGCGCCCATCGTAGCCGACCGATCGCCTGTTGGCAGGAATGGCGTGGCGCGAACGTTGGTGGGAAGCGTCGTCGATGTGCCAGACGGTCGCCTAAGAGTGGCATGGACCAATGGAAATGCCCACGTGACGATAAAGCCGAAGTGGATCAAGGTGACCAGCCCCGGCATTCCCGAAGCCATTCACTTCGGCCCCGATACCTGGATCACCCATACGCACGCCCGAGACGCACTTCGGACTATCAGTCGTGAGCATCAACCGGCTCGCAACATCTATTTCTACACCGGCGCGCATGGCCAGCCGATGGGGGATAACTGGGACATCGATGACAGGTTGTTCGCGGATCTAGGCATGTTGAACGTCGACAGAGCGGAGCAACGTCACCTGATCGCGGCCGCAAAGCCTCACCGTTTGATCGTGGAAGATATTTCCGCGATGTTGTTAGACGAGGCACAGACGGCATTCGAGCGTCCTGGGCTGCATATCCATGCCTATTGCTGGGGCGCCATGGATGAGGCGCTCCTCGACGTTTTCGGGTGGAAGGCGGCCGCACCGGCCTACGCGAGGGATCTTCCTCTGGTTGGATAATCTCAACGCTACCTTGCAAGCGCCACGATCGTCGCCTCTACCTCGCGCCGGAATCGCTCAAGCATCGCCGGTGCGGCCTGCCGTGCCTCCACCACATGACCCTGCAGCGCCCTGGTCTGCGCACCCAGCCGCGTCGCGCCGCAGAATCCACAGGCAGAGCGCAGCCGATGCAGGCGATCGACCAGGCCGGCGGGATCGTGCGCCAGCGTGTGCAGCTCGCTGCGCAACTGCTGCAATTCGATGCGGAGCAGCTCACGCAGCGAATCCAGGATCTGGGCATCCCCCGTGGCCTTGAGTCCGTCGGCGTCATCCAGCAGTTGCATTCGTGGGTCGACGCCGAGGGCGGCTTCCAGCGCGAATTTCAACGCAGCGATCTTGCATGGTTTTTCGATGCAGCCGACGAAGCCGGCCGCTTCGATGTCCCCGCGCAGCACGGGGGAAATCTCCGCACTGGTGGCGAACGCGGGGACACCCGCGGAGGCCGCATCGATGCTTTCGAGCAGGTCGCGCAAGACGTCGATGGCCCCGCCATGCGGCATCCGGCAGTCGATCAGCAAGGCGTCGAAGCGGGTCGCCCTGGCCTGGCGCAGCGCATCCGCGCCATCCACCGCCAGCGCCACGTCGAAGCCCAGCGAGACCAGCGCGCCGGAGAGGAACTGACGGGTGGAGGGGTCGTCGTCCGCGACCAGTACGGTGCGAACGATGCTGCGGTCAAGTGGGGGCGGCCGGGTCGGGTCCATGCAACGTTCCATGTCGTTCATCTGGTTTTGGCAGAATGGAGCAGCATGCATCCCGTATCAACCCGCCCGATCGCCTTTTTCCTTGTCGCCTGGATCGCCATGTCCTGGTGCACGGTCGCGTGGGCGGGGCTCTCGGTCGGTGCGGATAGCCTGACTTTGCCGGGAATGTCCATGACCGGCATGCAGGCGGACTTCGATCCGCAGGCCGACGGCAAGGGCGTCCAGCTGCGGCTGGATGCGAAACGCGCCGACATCCCCGCGTTGGGCTGGCGAAAACTGGCGGTCGGCATGACCGGCGCGCTCGACCGCGACGAGCTGGGTCGCTGGATCTTCGACGGGCGGGTGCGCCTGCGCGGTGCGCCGGGCAACGCGCTGACCGACGCGGGCGTGCGCATCGTTGCCGACGAGGCCGCCAACACGCTTACTGTGTCGATCGCCCAGGATAAGACGCTGGCGGAAGTGGCCTTGCCGATGGACCAGGTCACCCACGCACAGATAACTCTCAAGAACCTGCCGGCGGGCTGGCTACAGGGATTACTGTCGACGGTGTGGACCGGCCGCACGACGACCGGCAAGGTCGACGCCGACCTCGCCCTCGACCTCCTCGACACCGGTACCCAGGCGGCCGGCCAGTTCGCCCTGGACGGCGTCGGCTTCGATAGCCCGGGTGGCAAGCTCGCCGGGCAGAAGATCAGCGGCAACGGGCGGGTGGGACTGGACACCGCGGCCAGTGGCACCACGATCGACCTCGATGCCAGCCTGCGCGGTGGCGAATGGCTGCTTGGGCCCCTGTACGCGAAGCTGCCCGACCACCCCGTGCAGCTTTCGCTATCGGCACGTTCGCAGAAGGGTAGCCTGGCGATTCGCCGCCTGCGGGTGATCGACCCCGACGCCCTCCAACTGGAAGGCGAACTCGGCTTCGATACGAAGGGCGACCTCTCACTGCTGAAGCTCGATCGCTTCAATGCCCGCTTCCCCGCGGCCTACGATCGCTACGGCAAGGGCCTGCTACGCGCTTGGGGGATCGACGGGCTGCGCGCCTCGGGTGAGCTTGCCGGCCACGCCACCATCGGCGCGAATGGCCCCAGCGCGTTCGCCCTGCAGACGAGCGGCCTCGACCTGGCCATGGCCGATGGCCGGCTCGGCGTCGACGGACTGCATGGTTCGCTCGACTGGAGCGTGGACGAAGACCGCCCGGCCACGAAACTCGGCTGGCGCGCGTTGCAGGTTTACCGGATCCCGAATGGTGCCGCCGAAGGCAGCTGGCGCAGCCAGTCCGGCACGCTGGCGCTGGAAAAGCCCATGGCCATCCCCGTGCTGGATGGCCACCTGCGCGTGCTGTCGCTTGGCTGGAAGCCCGCGGCAGCGGTCGGCGAACGGCTGCAGACCTCGCTGGCCCTCACCCAGATCGACATGGGCGCGTTCTGCCGCGCGCTCGGCTGGCCCGAATTCAAGGGAACGCTCGGTGGCGCCATGCCTTCGCTGCGTTACGTCGACGATCGCGTCGAACTGGCAGGCGGCCTGTCGCTCAACGTCTTCGATGGCTTCGTCGACATCACCGGCATGACCCTGTCGCGCCCGTTCAGCGATGCCCCCGTGCTCGCGGGCGATATCGCCCTGCGCAACCTCGACCTGGCCCAGATGACCTCGGTATTCGACTTCGGCAGCATCACCGGTCGCCTTGGCGGCGGGGTGAGCGACCTGCGCCTGGTCGCCTGGAAGCCCGCGGCGTTCAAGGCCACGCTGCTGGCCGACAAGGGCGGCCGGATCAGCCAGAAGGCGGTCAACAACCTCACCTCGGTCGGCGGTGGCGGCATCGCCGGGGGCCTCCAGGGCACGGTCCTGAAACTGTTCAAGACCTTCGGTTACCGCCGCATCGGGCTCAGCTGCACCCTCAAGGGCGACGTCTGCAGCATGGGCGGGCTGGGCGCCGCGAAGGATGGCTACACTATCGTCGAAGGCAGTGGCCTGCCGCACCTCACCGTGGTCGGCCACCAGCGCGAGGTCGACTGGCCCACCCTGGTCCGCCGCCTCCAGGCCGCCACCACCGGCGACGGCCCGATAGTCCAGTAGGAGCGCGCCTGCGCGCGAAAGCCAACCACGCGATGTAGCCGCACCATCCCAGAAAAGGACGAACCCATGCTCCGCAAGCCCCTGATAACGCTGATCAGCCTGGCCGCCATCGCCCTCGTCGGCTGCGTCACCATCAACGTCTACTTCCCCGAGGCAGCGGCGCAGAAGGCTGCCGACCAGTTCATCGGCACCGTGCTCGACAACAGCGGCCCGGCCGCCCCCGCCGAGCCCAAACCCGCGCCGAAACCGGCGGCCGGCAAGCAACCCTCCGCCTCGCTGCTCGACCTGGTCATCCCCCAGGCCATGGCGGCGGAAAACCCCGACATCCAGGTCCGTACGCCGGAAACCGATGCCATCCGCGAGCGGATGAAAGGCCGTTTCGGCGGGCAGCTCAAGTCGCTGTTCGACAGTGGCGCGGTGGGCTTCACCGCCGATGGCCTGGTCGCCGTGCGCGACGCGGGCGCGCTGCCGCTCGACCAGCGCTCGCAGGCCAACGCGGCCGTGAGCCAGGAAAACAGCGACCGCGACCAGCTCTACGCCGCCATCGCCAAGGCCAACGGCCATCCGGAATGGGAAGCCCAGATCCGCAAGACCTTCGCCGCCGGCTGGGTCGAGCGCGCTCCGTCGGGCTGGTATTATCGGGACGCCTCCGGCGCCTGGAAGCGCAAGTAGGCCCCGTTGCCAGGATCGTTCGCCGCGCTGCCAACCCGCGCGGCGCCTCCCAGCCAGCCCGGACCCCCGGTCCGGGCTTTCCCGTTTTTGAGCGCATGACCGAATTCGAAGCCACCATCACCGACCTCAGCCACGACGGCCGGGGTGTCGCCCGCATCGACAACAAGGCCACCTTCGTGTCCGGCGCCTTGCCGGGCGAGAAGGTCCTGCTGAAATACCGCAAACGCCACCGCCACTATGACGACGCCGAAGTGGTGTCGATCATCGAGCCGTCGCCGGATCGCGTGGAGCCGAAGTGCCGCCACTTCGGCGTGTGCAGCGGCTGCTCGCTGCAGCACATGGACCCGGCTGCACAGATCGCCGCCAAGCAGCGCGTCCTCGCCGAGAACTTCGAGCGCATCGGCAAGGTATCGCCGGCGTCGTGGTTGCCGCCGCTCGTCGACCAGCCCTGGAATTACCGGCGCAAGGGCCGCTTCTCGGTGCGCTTCGTCAACAAGAAGGACCGCGTGCTGGTCGGCTTCCGCGAAGAGTCCAACCCGCGCTTCGTGGCGGATATCGACGTCTGCGAGGTGATCCATCCGGCGATCGGCCCGAAGGTGGGCCTGCTCGCCACGCTCATCCAGGGTCTGGACACCGCACGCGACATCCCGCAGGTCGAGTTCGCCGCCGGTGACGACAGCGTGGCCCTGGTCTTCCGCCATCTGTCGCCCCTGACCGACGGTGATCGCGCCAGGCTGACGGCGTTCGCCCAGGAACATGGCTTCGCCGTCTTCCTGCAACCGGGCAACCACAGCACGGTCCACGCGCTGTGGCCGGAGTCGCCGCGCCTGTCGTTCGCCATCCCGGCGGATGGCGTCACGCTGGAGTTCCTGCCGCTGGACTTCATCCAGGTCAACGCGGGCATGAACCAGCGGATGCTGGCCCGTACCCTTCAATTGCTCGACCTGCAGCCGACCGACAAGGTCCTCGACCTGTTCTGCGGCCTGGGCAACTTCACCCTGCCGATGGCGCGGCATGCGGCGGAAGTGGTCGGCGTGGAAGGCGAGCATGGCCTGGTCCAGCGCGCGGCGGAAAACGCGGCGCGCAATGGCCTGGGCAATGCCAGCTTCCGCGTGGCCAACCTGTTCGAGGACCAGCGCAACGAGCCCTGGGCGAAGCAGGCCTGGGACAAGATCCTGCTCGATCCGCCGCGTGCCGGCGCCGACAAGGTGCTTGAGTACCTGCCGCGCAAGGGCACCAACCGCATCGTCTACGTTTCCTGCCATCCGGGCTCGCTGGCCCGTGACGCGGGTATCCTCGTCGAGAAGCACGGCTTCCGGCTGGTCTCCGCCGGTGTGATGGACATGTTCCCGCACACCGCGCACGTCGAATCCATCGCGCTGTTCGAGCGCGGCTGAGCAGGGGCGGGGCATGGGCGTCGAAATCGAACGCAAGTTCCTCCTGGCCGGCGACGGCTGGCGCGCGCTGGTCGAGCGCAGCGAGCCGATCGCCCAGGGCTACCTCGTCGGCATGGGCGCGATTGAAGGCGGCCACGCGCGGTCGTCGGTGCGCGTGCGCATCTCCGGCGAGAAGGCCTGGCTGAACATCAAGTCGGCAACGCTCGGCATCGAACGGCAGGAATACGAATACCTCGTGCCGCTGGCCGATGCGCGGCACATGCTGGACACCCTCGCCGACGGCGTCGTGGAGAAGGTTCGCCACCATGTCATGCTTGAAGGTGCACACTTCGAAATCGATGAGTTCACCGGCGCTAACGCGGGCCTGGTGGTGGCCGAGATCGAGCTGGACGCGGTCGACGCCAGCTATCCGCGGCCGGCGTGGCTGGGCCGGGAAGTGAGTGACTGCGTCCGCTACTACAACGTCAACCTGATCGACCGCCCGTACCGCGACTGGACGCCGGCCGAGCGCGACGGGGAGGAGAACGCCTGATGTTGCTGATTGGTCTGGAAGGAAGGGAACTGGGTGTGCACGAGCGCAGCCGGCTCACCGCGCACGGCGTCGCTGGCGTCATCCTGTTCTCGCGCAATTTCGAATCGCGCGAGCAGGTCACCGCCTTGATCGACGACGTGCGTGAGCACGGTGGCGACGACCTGCTGGTCTGCGTCGACCAGGAAGGTGGCCGCGTCCAGCGTTTCCGCGACGGTTTCACCCGGCTGCCGCCGCTGCGTGCGATCGGCAAGCTCTACGACAGCGCGCCGGGCGAAGCGGTCGATCGCGCCGAAGAACACGCCTGGATCATGGCCAGCGAAATGCGCGCCATCGGCGTCGATTTCAGCTTCGCGCCCGTGGCCGACATCGACCGCGGCAGCAAGGCCATCGGCGACCGTGCCTTCCATGTGGATCCGGCGATCAGTGCCGAGCTCGTGCAGGCCTACGTGCGTGGCATGCACCTGGGTGGCATGGCGGCGGTGCTCAAGCATTTCCCCGGCCACGGCTCGGTCCGCGAAGACACCCACGAAGCGATCGCCATCGACACCCGTGCCAAGGACGAGATCCTGCGCACCGACCTGCTGCCGTTCGTCGCCGGGATCGAAGCGCGCGCGGAAGCGGTGATGGCGGCGCACGTCAAGTACACTTCGGTCGACGACCAGCCGGCTGGCTATTCGCACGTGTGGATCGAAGAGATCCTGCGCGGTGAACTCGGCTTCCGCGGCTGTGTGTTCGGCGACGACATCAGCATGGCCGCCGCGGCCAGCGCCGGCGGCATCGCGGCGCGCGTGCACGCCAACCTCGACGCCGGCTGCGACCTCGTGCTGGCCTGTTTCCCCGACGTGGTTCCCGAAGCGATCGCCGCGGTGAAAGGCCGCCGGCTCTCGCCGCCCGAACGGATCGCCCCCTTGCGTGGCGCGATCGGTTCGACCTGGGAAGGCCTTGTCGACAATCCCCAACGCGAGCGCTTCATCGCACGCGTGACCGCCCTGGAGTCCTGATCCGCCCATGACCGCCTCCGCTTCGCTTGAGCATGCGCTCGCCCATGCCGACGTCCTGTTCACCCGGGAACAACTCGACGTCCAGATCGCCCGGATGGGCCGCGAGATCGATGCCGCCCTTGCCGGCGAGCGCCCGGTGTTCCTCACCGTGATGCATGGCGCGCTGATCTTCGCCGGCCAGCTCTCCCTGGCGATGAAGACCGACCTCGAATTCGACTACGTCCACGCGACCCGCTACCGCGGCGCCACCACCGGCAGCGACCTGCACTGGCTGCGCCGTCCTGAAGTGCCGCTGCACGACCGCACCGTGGTGCTCGTTGACGATATCCTCGACGAAGGCCACACCCTGAAGGCCGTGCGCGACGCTTGCATCGAGATGGGTGCGAAGAGGGTGTTGCTGGCCGTGCTCTGCACCAAGCTGCACGACCGCCGCGCCGATGGCATCGAAGCCGACTTCAACGGCGTCGACCTGCCGGATCGCTATGTCTTCGGCTACGGCATGGACTACCACGAGCAGGCGCGTAACCTGCCGGCCATCTACGCACTGAAGGACTGACCCGATGAGCATCGACCTTGCCGTCATCGGCGGTAGCGGCCTGTACGCGTTCGAAGGCCTGCAAAATCCGCAACGCCACGCGGTGGAAACGCCGTTCGGCCCGGCCTCGGGCGACGTCGTCGTCGGCGACTTCAACGGCAAGCGCCTGGCCTTCCTCGCGCGTCATGGCGAGAGCCATGCCGTGCCGCCGCACCGGGTGAATTACCGGGCGAACCTGTGGGCGCTGCATTCGCTGGGTGCGCGCCGCGTGGTGGCGGTGAATGCCGTGGGTGGCATCCGCGACGACATGGGTCCGCGCGCGCTGGTGGTGCCGGACCAGGTCATCGATTACACGCATGGCCGTTTCACGAGCTTCAATGACGTGGAAGGCGCCGAGGTCCGGCATATCGATTTCAGCGAGCCGTACACGGAGAGCCTGCGCCAGGCGATCCTGGCCGCGGCGCGTGCCGAGGGTCTCGCGATCATCGACGGTGGCGTGCACGGAGTGACCCAGGGCCCGCGTCTGGAGACGCGTGCGGAGATCGCGCGGATGAAGCGCGATGGTTGCGATCTGGTGGGCATGACCGGCATGCCGGAGGCGGCGCTGGCGCGTGAGCTGGACCTGGAGTTTGCCTGCCTGGCCCTGGTGGCGAATTTCGCCGCGGGCGCGGGCGACGAGGCGGAGATCAGCATCGAGGAAATCTTCGCCCACCTGGCCGCCGCCACGGCGAACGTCCCGCCGATCCTGGCCCGGCTGCTGGGCTGAGGCCGACCTCAGCGCGGCGCTCGGGCGTTGCGGCGGGAAGAGCCCTCGGTGCCTACCCTCGCTGCTCAGACAGCGTTCTGGCGTGCGAAAAGGATGGGCTGCTCCGCAGCCCGTCTTCTTATTGGCCTGCGGCCGCGCACCGGGTGCCGGGCGGAGGTTCTTGATTCGGCATCCTGCCTCAACAAGAACGGCCGGCCATCGTGGCCGGCCCCCTGCGGGCTTTTCCCGCCCGGCCCCCTCGCCGCCACGAACTCGCCTCGAGGGTAGGCACCGAGGGCTCTTCCTCCACGTTCCCGCAAGCTGGTTTGGACGGCCGATGCAACGGCGGCGGCTCGTGTAGGAGCGCGCCTGCGCGCGAATGGGATTGCCTCAGCACAGCAGGTACCAGCGCCCAAGATCATCATTCCAATGTGATTCGACGGCGTTCGCATGATCGGTGAATCAGGTTCCAGCATCCCGCCCTGTTGGTTTTCGCGCGCAGGCGCGCTCCTACATGAGCCTATGTAGCGGCGTTGTAGGAGCGCGCCTGCGCGCGAATGGAAAGCATGGCGGCGAAGCCGCGGCATCTTCCGCACAAGCGAGCAGCCGAAGGCTAATCAAATACATGGGCCGCGGCTGCGGCCAACCTTGTCGAGCGCGGAGGACCTGTCTGAGCAGCGAGGGTGGGCGCCGAGGGCTGGTCCTGCGACCACGCCCGAGCGCTGGTGCGGCGACCACGCACGAGGGCTGGTCCTGCGACCACGCCCGAGCGCCGCGCAGCCTCCAACATGGGAAAGAGTCGCAGTTGCGCTTTTGTCTAAAACATGAGGATACTTCGCACGCGCCGCGGGGGCAGGCCAAGGGGATCTGGGGAAGCCTCGCCATCCGGGTGCTTCCAGTCCATGTCCAGAGGTTTCCGCAATGCGTTTCGGTACGGTCAAGTGGTTCAACGACGCCAAGGGTTTCGGTTTCATCGCACCCGAGGACGGTGGGGAGGACGTGTTCGTCCACTTTTCTGCGATCAATTCGAAGGGCTTCCGCAGCCTTCAGGAAGGACAGCGCGTGCAGTTCGAAGTAACCCAGGGGCCTAAGGGCGCCCAGGCCTCGGGTGTCGAGCTCGCTGCCTAAGCAGTCGCGCAAGGTTCCCACGGAAAACCCCGCGTTCGCGCGGGGTTTTTTTTGCCCGCAGATCCTGACAGACGGTCGGCGGACACCCGGCGCGACGCATGGCCATCCAGCCGTCCATCGCCACGGGCGCCGCCCCGTCGCCTGGCCGGCCCGCGCCGGCTTCGCGCCGCCGGCCTGCAGGCCATCCTGTGCGCATGGCTACCCTCATCGAATCCCTCACCGCCATCGCGGTCTTCGCCGTCGGATCGTCGGCGTCCGCGGCATGGCTGGCTCGTTCAACGGACGAAGTGGCGGATGCCGGGGCGCATCGTGTGGCCCTTGGGGTCGCGGTCGACATGGCCGCCCGGGTCCGCGCCAATGCCCATGCTGCACGGGCGGGCGATTACGGTTGGCCGGTCGCGGCGGCCGTAGGCCGGGCTGAGGCGGATTGCCGGCGCCGCTGTATGCCGGACAGGCTGGCTCGTCTCGACCTGCGGCAGTTCCGCGATAACCTCGACCTCGCGCTCGGCCGTGCCGCACAAGGTGAGGTTCGTTGCGCGGAGGGGGAGTGCGTCATCAGCATCCAGTGGGCTTCGGGCGCGTTGGCGTGGCGGACGTCCTTGCCGGCTCTGTCGGCCGCACCGTCACCCACGCCGCCAGCCACGCCGTCGGCAGGGGCTGCGCCATGACTTGCCGCGGCATGTCCCTCGTCGAACTGCTGGTCGGCCTGGCGCTTGCGTCGATCGTTGCCGCCATCGTCATGACCGGCTCGGTCGCCGTGGCCACGCACGTCCGCATGGGTCTCGCGCAGGCGCGCACGGCCGAGCGGCTGGCGGATGCGTTCGCGGCGATCGAGGCGGATGTCCGTGGCCGGCGCGACGCATGGCGTTGCCTGTTCGCATGGCGTTGCCATCCGCGCCTGCTGCCCGCGGGCGTCGAGCCCGTGCGCTGGACGGTCGACAACGGGCTGCGTCGGTGCCGCCTGCAGTGCGAGGTCGTGCTCGACGGCATCGTCGGCCTGGATGTCCTGGCGGACGTGGCCGATGCCGATGGGGTGCGTCGTCGGCGGGTCGACGAGGGCGTCCCCTCCGACGCGCGCCTGATCGAGGTGCGCCTGCGGACGCGGACGGGCCGGTTGCACTCGCGCGTTATCGGGATCCCGTGATGCCTCGCCAACGCGGCGCGATCCTGGTCGTCGTGCTGGCCGCGCTGGCGATCCTGGCCTACCTCGGCGTGCATGCCTCGCGCTTCGCCGCCGCGCGGCACGAAGCGTTCCACGTCCTCTGGTGCGTCGAGCTCGAACGTGGCCGTGCAACGGGCCGGGTCGGTGGCGATGCCGGCGCCGTGCGTGCGACCATCGGTGGTGGCGCGGACGGCGCGCCGACATTCGAGGGATTCCATGGATCGCAGGCGTTTTCTCCAGGGCGCAACGGTGGCGTCGGGCATGGCGTTGACTGCCAACGGGTTCGCAAAGGCGGGTTCCGCGGCTGAACCGGGCCCGGCCGGCGCGCGCCGCGACGCATCCGGCGGCATGCTGCCCCGCGTCTGCTCGACCTGGGACTTCGGCGTGCCGGCGAACCAGGCGGCGTGGAAAGTCCTGTCCGCTGGCGGCCGTGCGCTGGATGCGGTGGAGCAGGGCGTGCGCGTTCCCGAAGCGGACATGAAGAACCACAGCGTGGGCCGCGCGGGTTATCCCGACCGCGACGGCAAGGTCACGCTCGACGCCAGCATCATGGATGAGAACGGTAACTGCGGTGCGGTCGCGGCGATCGAACATATCGCCCATCCCATCTCGGTGGCGCGCCGGGTGATGGAGCGCACCCCGCACGTCCTGCTGGTCGGCGATGGCGCCCTGCAGTTCGCGCTGGAGCAGGGCTTCCCGCGAGAGGAGCTGCTCACGCCAGAGTCCGACAAGGCCTGGCACGAGTGGCTAAAGACGGCGAAGTACACGCCGCAGGCCAACAGCGAAGTGAAAACCTATAACGCCGGCCCGGGCGGTACGCCGGGCGACGCATCGAACCACGACACGATCGGCATGCTGGCGATCGATGCGAAGGGCAACCTGTCCGGCGCGTGCACCACCAGCGGCATGGCGTGGAAGCTGCACGGACGCGTGGGCGACAGCCCGATCATCGGCGCGGGCCTCTACGTGGACAACGAAGTGGGTGCGGCCACCTCGACCGGCGTCGGCGAAGAAGTGATCCGCAACGTCGGCAGCTTCCTCGTCGTCGAACTGATGCGCCAGGGCCGCTCGCCCGAAGATGCGTGTCGCGAAGCGGTGGAGCGCATCCTCCGCCGCAAGCCGGGAGCGAAGGACCTGCAGGTCGGTTTCCTCGCCATGGACAAGAAGGGCAACGTTGGCGCGTGGGCGATCCAGAAGGGCTTCTCCTACGCGGTATGCGACGCGAAGAAGCAGGACACCCTGATCCCCGGCAAGAGCACCTACTGACCATGGCCTTGCTCGAAGTAGCGGCGAACTCCGCGGCGTCGGCGTTCGCCGCGCAGGAAGGCGGCGCGGGCCGGGTGGAACTGTGCGCCAGCCTGGACGAAGGCGGGGTCACGCCGTCGCACGGCACCCTGGTGCTCGCGCGCGAAGGCCTGTCGATCCCGCTCTACGTGCTCGTCCGTCCGCGCGCGGGCGACTTCGTGTACGAAGACCACGAGATCGAAGCCATGCTCGACGACATCGTGCACTGCCGTGAACTGGGTTGCGACGGTGTCGTGGTCGGCGCGCTGACGCCGGAAGGCGACGTGGATACCGAGGCCTGCGTGCGCTTCCTCGAGGCCGCCGAAGGCATGGGCGTTACCTTCCATCGCGCCTTCGACCTGGTCGACGACCAGCCGGCGGCGCTGGAGTCGATCATCGAACTGGGCTTCGAGCGCGTGCTGACATCCGGTGGCATGCCGGGCGCGGTCGCTGGTGCCGGGCGGATCGCGCGGCTGGTCGCGCAGGCGGCGGGACGCATCGTGGTGATGCCCGGCGCCGGCATCGAGCCGGGCAACGTCGCCGCGCTGCGTACCCACACCGGCGCGGACGAATTCCACGCCTCGGCGAAGCGCCGGTTGCCGTCGGCCATGCGTCGTTCGCCGGCGGATCCGCTGGGGATGGGTTCGGGCGAGACGCGCACGGACGTCGACACGGTGCGCGCCCTGGTCGCCGCGCTGGCCTGACACGCTATAGTCACGGCGCCTCGTCCCACCAGGAGTCGACCGTGATTCGTCTGCAAGGTTTTGCCGTGCTCGCCGGGCTGCTGCTGGCGGGCAACGCCCTCGGCGCCGATGCGCTGCGCTACACCGCGCCGGGCAAGGCGCCCGTCGACCTGGATACTTCGGCGCTTCCGCGTACGGAAGTAAAAGCCGGTGCGCATGGCGACGCGCCGACGGCGTGGCAGGGCGTGAACCTTATCGATGTATTGCACGCGCAGGGGGCACCCGCGGGCGAAGCCCTGCGTGGCAAGGCGCTCACCGACTTCGTGCGGATCACCGCGAGCGACGGCTACCAGGTGGTCTTCAGCCTCGGCGAACTCGATCCCGCGTTCGGCGGACGCAAGGTCGTGCTCGTGGACAAGCACGAGGGCAAGCCGCTCGACGCGAAAGACGGTCCGTACCGGCTGGTGGTGCCCGACGACGCGCGTCCGGCACGCTGGGTCCACGGCGTCACGGCGATCGAGCTGGTGGAAGCCTCGACCGCCGAGCGCCGGCCGAAGCCTTAGCCGTTATCCAGCGGCGTGGCCAGCTTCAGGCCACTGTTGACCAGGAACAGGCCATCGTCGGGGACGGCATCGGCGCTGTCGCCGGTTTCCTTCGCCCAGGGGATCTCCTGCTTCGGTCCCGGCACGTAGGCCTGCCACGTGCCGTAGGCATCGTCGGGGCGCGCGTTCCGGTTGAGATGGTAGGTGATCGGCACGACGGCGTAGTAATACGGATCGCTCGCGTGGTCGCCCCTGGTCGGCACGGTGAAGGTCCACGTCTTCGCGACGCGGATCGCCGGGTTGGCCAGCACGTTGCGCCACACGTTCATCTGCGTATCGGAACCGACGACGCCGAGGTTCACCTGCTGCGCATCGACGTCGGCCACCTTGCCGTCGCGGCCGACCTTCACCAGCAGGTACACCGTGCCTTCGATGCCCTGCGCGATCGCATTGGTCGGGTAGGCCGGCGGCGTGCGGGTGGCGTAGGAGATCTCTTCGCCACCGGCACCTTCGTCACCGAACGACGCGCCGGAAATGCGCATGGTGTAGGTCGTGCTGTCAGGGGCTTCGCGCCGGGCGACCAGGCGCAGGCTCATGTGTGCTTTCGCAGCCACGGCGTGTCCGTCGCGCAGCGTGGGCTGGAACTTCCACTTCGCCGTGGCCTTGCTGACCAGGCCGACGACGTCGGCGGGCAGTTTCTCCTGGCGGTCCAGTGTGTAACCGCTAACGCTTCCGTCGGGTGCGACGGTGATGTCGCCGGTGACCAACATGCTTGCTTCGGCCCGCTTGCGCGCGGCGCCAGGCCCTGCGGCGACGGCCAGGCCCGTCATCGCGAGCGCTGCCATGCCAATGATCCACTGCTTCTTCATCCGTGTGACTCCCTGCCTCGTGGTCACCGGAGTATGCCAGCGAAAACGTTACGGAATGGTAGGACGCCCGCAGGTATTTTCAGGCGGGCACGATGCCGCCGGGCGTCGCGGCGAACAGGCTGCGCCCGGCCATGCGCGGCACCTCATGCAGGCCGGTGAGCGTGCCGAACGCGGGTAGCAGGGCCACGTCGCGATCGAACACGAACGCGGGTAGCCGATGCCTGCGCCAGCCATCGCGCACGACCACGCCAGGGTGCACGTGGCCGGCCAGCACGTAGCCCTCGGCGTGGGCGTGGGGATGATGCGACAGCACGAAGGGCGCCATGGCCATGCGGTCGTGGCGTACGTCGATGCCGAGGCTGGCGACATCGAAGTGGCGGTCATGGTTGCCGGCGACGAGCACGATCTCGACGCGTGCGTGCCGGCGTCGCCATGCGCGTACATCGTCCACCCATGCACTGCGTTCGGTCGCCGCGCCATGGACGAGGTCACCGAGGATCACCAATCGGTCCGGTGCGAACGCGGCGAACAGGGCATCCAGCCGTTGCAGGTCGTCGCCGGTGTCGCCACTGGGCACGGCGATGCCCGCGCGTCGAAACACCGCTCCCTTGCCGAAGTGCACGTCGGACACCATCAGGGTGCGCTGCGAGGCCCAGTACAAGGCGCGCTCGGCATGCAGGGTCAGGCGTTCGCCGGCGACTTCGATCTCGCGGGTGATCATGCCGGCGCCCCCGCTTCCAGCGAGGCGAGCATTCGTTCCACGCGCGATTTCCAGTCATCCGTCGCGATGCCGCCGCGCAGGCGCTCGACCCAGAGTGGGAAGGCCAGCGGACTTAGCCGTCGGGTTTCGTTCCAGACCAGCTCCGAACGGGCGACGCGCAGCAGGCAGGTGCGCAGGCGGGTGAAGTCCAGCTGTTGGTCGAGTACTTCACGCTCGGCTTGCCAGAGCAGCGGATGGGTCGGGTCATGCCGGCGCAACACGTCGTAGAGTAGCCCGCTGGATGCCTGCAGCTGGCGCAGCGTTTTCGCCTGCGCGGGGTAGCCGTTGAAGACCAGGCCGGCCACTCGGGCGATCTCGCGGAATTGTCGCCGCGCGAGTTCGGAGAGGTTCACGCTCGCGCGGATGTCGCTGCGCAGGTTCGCGGGATGCAGCAGCAGGCGCATCGCGTCGGCGTCCAGCGTGGGCATGCGCGCCGCGGTGATGGTTAGGCCATAGTCGTTCACGGCATAGCCGTAGTCGCCCGGTTGCAGCTGCGCGAGCCGCGACGCGAGCACGGCGGCCAGGCCTTCATGGGCGAGCCTGCCGGCGAACGGGAAGACGAACAGGTAATCGCCCTCACGCGTCCGGGTCGTCTCGACGAGGGTCTGCGCGAGCGAGGGCACCGTGGACTGCTTGCGCTGGATCGCCAGCAAGGGCTTCAGTGCCCGCATCTCCGCACTGCGCGGGTCGGGTTCGGCCAGTGCGCGGCGCAGTTCATCGGAGAGTTCGCCGGACAGCGGCATCCGTCCGCCCATCCAGCGCGGCACGCCGCCACGACGGTTTGGTGCGGCGCGCACGTAGGCCACCATGTCACGCACGCGGACCAGTTCCAGGTTGCGTCCCGCGAAGAGGAAACGATCGCCGGGCCGCAAGCGCGAGACGAAACTTTCTTCGACCGTGCCGAGTCGTGCGCCCTTCATGTAGCGCACCTGCAGCGTGCCATCCGAGGTGATCGTGCCGATCGACAGGCGGTGCATGCGGGCGATACGCCCGCTCTCGACAAGGAAGCGGCCATCCACCTGGACCAGCTTCTGGTATTCGGGGTAGCTGGCGAGCGCGCTGCCGCCGGTGCAGAGGTAGGCGAGCACGGCATCGAAGCGCTCGCGTGGCAGGCTCGCGTAGGCCAGCGACGAGGTGACTTCCGCGAAGGCCTCGTCGGCCGTGAAGCCGCCGCCCAGCGCCATGGTCATGAGGTGCTGGGCTAGCACGTCGAGGCACCCGCGCATCGGGTGGCGCGGTTCCAGGTGGCCTTCGCCGAGTGCGCGGCGCGCCGCGTCGACCTCGGCGAGTTCGAGCAGGTGGGTCGGCACGCAGAGGATCCGCGACGGCATGCCGGGTTGGTGGCCACTGCGCCCGGCGCGCTGGAGCAGGCGCGCGATGCTCTTCGGGCTGCCGACCTGGATCACCCGCTCGACGCTGGAAAAGTCGACGCCAAGGTCGAGGCTGGAGGTGGCGACCACGCAGCGCAGCGCGCCGACGCGCAGGCCTTCTTCCGTCGCGAGGCGCAGCTTCGGATCGATCGAGCCGTGGTGCAAGGCAAGCGTCGCCGGTGCCTCGGGCCATACGGAGGCGAGTGCCTCATGCCATAGCTCCGCCTGCGAACGCGTGTTCGCGAAAACCAGGCTGCTGCGTGCTTCCAGCACCGCGGCGAGCACGCGCGGCAACTGGCTGAGGCCAAGGTGGCCGGCCCACGGGAAACGTTCGTCGCCTTCGGGCAGCGCGGTGTCGATTACCGTTTTCTTGCGCGTGGCGGCGCCGACCAGCACGCCGTCGCCGGCCAGTGCGCGCAGGGCCTCGTCGAGGTTGCCCAGCGTCGCCGACAGGCCCCAGATGCGCGCGCCGGGGTGCCACGTGCGCAGGCGGGTCAGGCCAAGCTGCAGCAAGGTCCCACGCTTGTTGCCAACCAGTTCGTGCCACTCGTCGACCACGACGCCGCGCAGGTTGGCGAAGCGCTCGCGTGCATCCGGATAGCTCAGCAACAGGGCCAGGCTTTCCGGTGTCGTCACCAGCAGTTCGCAGGCACCGCGACGCAGGCGTGCACGCTCGGCGCTACCGCTGTCGCCGGTACGCCGTAATACGCGCCAAGGTAGGCCCATCGCTTCCACCGCCGCGCCCAGGTGCTGGGTGGTGTCGGTGGCCAGCGAGCGCAGCGGCGTGATCCAGAGCAGGCGCAGGCCAGTGCCGGGGTTGAGCACGCCGTCGATCAGCGGCCCGCCCGCGGCGGCGAGCGTCTTGCCGGTGCCGGTGGGCGCATGGACGAGGCCGTGCCGGCCCTCGGCCCAGTGCTTCCAGGCCGCGCGCTGGAACGGCGCAGGCTTGCGTTCCTGCGCCGTGAACCATGCGATGAGGCGGGCTTCAGCCCGACGCCAGGCGGCGGAGGTCGTCGAGCTTGTCGGCATCGTTGATCGCAAGGTCAGTGCGCCAGCGCAGGATGCGCGGAAAGCGCACGGCCACGCCGGCCTTGTGGCGGCCCGAGGCCTGGATGGCTTCGAACGCGAGTTCGAATACGTGGGTGGGGGTGACCGAACGCACGGGGCCGAAACGGTCGATGGTGTTCGCGCGGATCCAGCGGTCGAGCTTGCCGATCTCGGTATCGTCGAGCCCGGAATACGCCTTCGCGACCGGCACCAGCGTCTCGCCGTCCCACACACCGAAGGTGTAGTCGGTAAACAGGCCCGAGCGGCGGCCATGCCCCGGTTGCGCGTAGAGCAGCACGGCATCGACGGTGTACGGATCGACCTTCCATTTCCACCAGTCGCCGCGCTTGCGGCCGACCCGATACGGTGACTCCAGCCGCTTCAGCATCAGGCCTTCGGTACGACGCTCGCGCGACTCGGTGCGGATGGTCGCGAGGTCCTCCCAGGTGGCGGCCGGTATGCCGGCGGACAGCATGAAGGTGGGGCCGTGTCCGTCGAGCAGGCTTGCCAGCCTCGCGCGGCGTTCCTGCAGTGGGGTTTCGCGCAGGTCGTCGCCGTTGAGTTCGAGCAGGTCGTAGGCCATCAGCCGCACCGGCGTATCGGCGAGCAGCTTCGGCCCGGGCTTGAGCTTGCCGATGCGTTTCTGCAGCGCGGCGAACGGCAACGGATGCACTTCGTCGTTCGACCACGCGAGGATCTCGCCGTCGATCACGCAGCCGTCGGGCAGGGCGCGCGCGGCCTGTTCCAGCTCGGGGAAACGACCGTCGAGGCGTTCCTCGCCGCGGGACCACAGGATCGCGTCGTCGCCGCGGCGCATCAGCTGTGCGCGGATGCCGTCCCACTTCCACTCGGCCAGCCAGGCGTCGACGTCGCCGAGCGTCGCCACCTCGTGTTCCAGCGGCGAGGCGAGGAAGAACGGGTAGGGCCGGTCGCCGGCATGTTCGTCGGCCCGCTCCGGCCCGGCCAGCGCGGCGATGGCGTCGGCGCCTGGCTTCCACGTACCGCTGAGGCGATGGGCCATGAGGTCGGTGGGCAGGTTCGTCCATTGCGCGAGTGCCTGGACCACCAGCCGGTGGGACACGCCGACGCGCAGCGAGCCGGTCAGCAGCTTGTTGACGAGGAAGACCTGGCTGGCGGGCAGTTCACGCCACCACTCGCGCAGGGTGTCCATGCGCTCGGCGGACTCCAGCCGCGCCAGCGAGGGCAGCCGTGCCTCCATCCACACATGCAGGGGCGTATCGGTGCCTTCGCCTTCCTGGCGCGGCAACATCAGCGCGATGGTTTCGGCGAGGTCGCCCACATGCGAATAGCTGTCGTCGATCAGCCAGTCGGCGTAGCCGGTCTCGCTGGCGAGCGCGGCGCGCAGCTCGGTCGACGTCGCCGTGCGTTTCAGCTTGCCACCGCCCAGCACGTAGACGGCCCACGCCGCGTCCACGGCCGGCGCTTCGGCGAAGTAGGCCGCCATCGCATCGCGTTTCGCCGACGTCGAGGCCGTGCGATCCAGCGCATCGTAGAGCTGCGCGAAGCGGCGCATCAGTCGCCTTCCTCGCTCGCGCGCACGTCGGGCATCTGCCCGAGCGAGCGCAGCGCGCGTGCATCGTGGCCGCGTTCGCGCAGGTAGCGGATCAGCGCTTCGCCATCGCCATGGGTGACGTAGATGCGCTTTGCCCCGCAGTCTTCGACGCTGCGCACCAGGCCCGGCCAGTCGGCATGGTCGGAGACGATGAATCCGCGATCGTAGCCGCGCCGGCGGCGCGCGCCGCGCACCTGCATCCAGCCGGAGGCAAAGCCCGTGGACGCCTTGGCGAAGCGCTTCATCCACGGCGAACCCGCGGCGGAGGGTGGGGCGAGGATCAGCTCGCCGGCGAAGTCGCGGCCGCGGGCCTCGTCGCTCACCGGTTGGGTCGGCACCATGTCGATGCCGGCTTCGCGATAGTCCTCGACCAGCCGGACCATCGCGCCGTGCAGGAAGACCTGGCGATCGGTACGCGTCGCCAGTTCGGCGAGGATGCGCTGCGCCTTGCCCAGCGCGTAGCAGAACAGCACGGCGGGGATGCCGCGTGCCGCGCAGTCGTCCCACCACGCGAGCATGTCGTCGATGACCTCAGCCATCGGCGGCCAGCGGTAGATCGGCAGGCCGAAGGTCGATTCGGTGACGAACACATCGCACGGCACCGGTTCGAAGGGTGCGCAGGTCGGGTCCGGGTCGCGCTTGTAGTCGCCCGAAACGACCGCGACCTTGCCACGCCCTTCGATCCGCACCTGGGCGGCGCCGAGGACATGCCCCGACGGATGCAGGCTGAGCACGGTCTCGCCGAGGGTAAAGCGTTCGCCGTAGTCGAAGGCGAGGATCGTGGCGGCGGCGCCGAGGCGCTCCTGCATCAGCGCCTGGCCGGCGCGGGCGACGTGGTAGAGCGCGCTGCCCGAGCGTGCGTGGTCGCCATGCGCGTGCGTGACCACGGCACGCGCGACCGGCAGCATGGGGTCGATGAAGAAATCGCCCGCGGGACAGTACAGGCCTTCCGGGCGGGGTAGCAGCAGGTCGCTATCCATCCCCGCACGCTAGGGCCGCGCGCGTCAAAACCACGAAAAAACCGTGCATGCTTACGCCACGAACTGCAACCGCGCCAGCTCCGCATACAGCCCGTTCTGCGCGAGCAGCTCCTCGTGCGTACCCTGCGCCACGATCCGTCCCGCCTCCATCACCACGATGCGGTCCGCGCGCTGCACGGTCGCCAGGCGGTGGGCGATGACCAGGGTGGTCCGGCCCTTCTCCAGCCGCTCCAGCGCCTGCTGGATGGCCGCCTCGGACTGGGCATCCAGCGCCGAGGTGGCCTCGTCCAGCAACAGCAGCGGGGCATCGCGAAGGATCGCGCGGGCGATCGCGATGCGCTGCTTCTGGCCGCCGGAGAGGCGCACGCCGCGCTCGCCCAGGGCGGCGTCGTAGCCTTCGGGCAGCGACGACAGGAAGCCGTCCGCTTCCGCAAGGCGCGCCGCTTCGCGCACCTCGGCGTCGCTGGCGTCCTCGCGGCCGAAGCGGATGTTGTCCGCGGCGCTGCCGCCGAAGATGATCGTCTCCTGCGGCACCAGCGCGATAGCACCGCGCAGGTCCGGCAGGGCGAGCGCGCGCAGGTCGACGCCGTCGAAGCGGATCGCGCCCGCCTTCGGATCGTGGAAGCGCAGGAGCAGGCTCAGCACCGTGCTCTTTCCCGCGCCGGAAGGACCGACCAGGGCGACGGTTTCGCCCGCGGCGATCTCGAGGTTGAAGTCTGACAGCGCGGCGACGTCGGGCCGCGACGGGTAGCGGAATTCCACGTGTTCGAAGCGCAGTGCGCCGGTGACCGGCACCGGAAGCGGCTCGGGCGCCGCAGGCGTGGTGATCGCGGCTTCCTCGGCGAACAGTTCGCCGATGCGCTCCATCGCACCCGCCGCGCGCAGGACATCGCCCCACACTTCGGACAGGCCGGCGACCGAACCGGCGGCGAAGATGGCGTAGAACACGAACTGGGTCAGCACGCCCGGTGCGAGGTCGCCGTGGATCACGTCGCGGGCGCCGGCCCATAGGACCAGGGTGATCGCACCGAAGATCAGCACGATGACGGCCGCCGTCAGCAAAGAGCGCATGCCGATGCGCCGGCGGGCCGTGGCCAGCGCCAGGGCGATGGCATCGGCGTAGCGACGGCTCTCGATCGGCTCGCGGCTATAGGCCTTCACCGCCTGGGCGGCGTTGAGGGTTTCGTTGGCGACGGCCGCGGCGTCGGCGATGCGATCCTGGCTGTGCCGGGACAGCTTCTGGACGCGGCGGCCGAAGACCAGGATTGGCAGCATCACTGCCGGGATCACCAACGCCGTGAGGCCGGCCAGGCGTGGGCTTGTCCAGGCCATCGCGCCGGCCGCACCCAGCAACATCACCGCGCTTCGCAACGCGACCGAGATGCCTGAGCCGACCAGGGTCTGCACCACTTCCGTGTCGGTGCCCAGGCGCGAGGTCAGCTCGCCGACGCGGGTACTTTCATAGAAGCCGACGTCGAGGCCGATCACGTGCCGGTAGAGCGAGGTGCGCAGCGAGGCCAGCGAGCGCTCGCCAAGCAGGGCGATGCAGTAATAGCGGGCCGCCGTCGCGAGGGCGAGCACCACTGCCAGGCCGAACAGGGCCAGGAAGGTGCCATTGATCGTGGCGACGTTCGCGGCGAGGAAGCCATGATCGATGATGTGGCGGACCGCGACGGGCAGCAGCAGCGATGCGCCCGAGGAGATCCCGAGGAAGACCAGCCAGCCGATCGCCAGGCCCTTGTGCGGCTTCAGGAACGGCCAGAGGTTGCGCAATGCGCCGATCCGGCGGGATTTCTCCCTTCTTTCGCCACTCATTCGTGTTCCTGCCTCCAGCCCAATGGCCAACGGATGGGGCCGCCCGGTGCACTATTCAATCCATCCGTGTTTCCGGGTAAGCTCCGCCCCGACGGGAACAGGGGCACGGCCCCATGTATTCAATGGAGTGATTCATGCGCGCATCGCTTTTCAGCCTTGGCCTGCTGGCCCTTGCCGTGTCCACCCCCGGCCTGGCCACCAACGCCTACAGCAAGGCCAGTACCTCGGTTGCCGACAGCTGGCTCGGCCACGACGCCAGCGAGCTGCTCGTGCAGTGGCCGGTCGACCGTGGCTTCAGCTCGTACGAGGTCGAGAAGACCGGCGAGACCGCCTACGAATACAACTTCGGCAGCGCGGCGTACTCCTACGACTCCAGCAACACCGCGCCCATCGGTAACGAGGGCAGCACGCTGATCATGCAGACGACCACCGAGCACCACGAAGTACCGGCGGAACACCACTGCACGGTCACCTTCTACGCGAATGCAGACGGCATCATCAGCCGCTACGAATACGACGGCGTGAAGTGCGCCCCGTACATCCGTGGCTGGGGTCGACCCAAGAATCGCTGATGCGACGCGCGCGTCCGGCGTACGGGCGCATCTTCCCTCCGGTTTTGCAGGTGACTTATGAAATGGATGCTTTCCGCCATGCTGGCGGTGACTTCGCTCGCTCCCCTCGGCGTCAGCCACGCCCAGTCCGTCCGCCACGGCACCATCGTCGACATGAAGGCGATCGACAACCGCGGTGACGACGAAAGCGAGCAGCACAAGCAGGGCAAGCAGATGGGCAAGGTGCTGGGTGGCCTGTTCGGCATGGGCGCGGCCTCGGCGGCCAAGAGCCCCACGGCGGTCAACCTGATCGGCAACGGCTCGCAGGCCGCGGGCGAAGAAGTTGGCGGTCGCGTTGCCGGCGAAGGTCCCGCGGCGCACTACATGGTGAAGCTGAAGATGGACGACGGTAAGACCATGGCTCTGGTGCAGACGGGCCAGGGCGTGAAGGGGCTTGGCGTCGGTAGCAAGGTCGCCGTGAGCGGGACCGGCGAGAACGCGCGGCTAGACGCGGAGTAATCCAACGGGCCCGGGGCCCGCGCAGGTCGTTCGCATCGCGGGTTACGCGGCGGGCGGCGTGTCGTCCGCCGCGTCGACACGCCGCGGGGTGCTGCGCCCGCGCGTCACATCGACGACGCGGGCCGCGATGGCATCCAGTCGGTCCAGCGCGGCGACGATGACCAGCTCGGCACCATCGGCGAGGAAGCGTTCCTCGTCGATGCTGCCGTCGAGTTCGCGGATGCGTGCGGCCACCAGGGCGAGGTCGGCGAAATCGGCCTTCAGCACGAGCTTGCCGGTCGCGATGATCGGCATGCGCGGTGCCACGCGCAGGCATTCGGCCGCGCTGCCGCCATAGGCGCGGACCAGGCCGCCGGCGCCGAGCTTGATCCCGCCATACCAGCGGGTGACCACGACCGCGACGCGGTCATATCCCTGGCCGTCGATGGCCGCGAGGATCGGCCGCCCCGCGGTGCCACCGGGTTCGCCGTCGTCGTTGAAACGGTAGGCATCGCCGATGCGATAGGCCCAGCAGTTGTGCGTCGCCGCCGGATCGCCCACGGCGCTGAAGAACGCAAGCGCGTCTGCGGGCGATCCGACAGGCGCGGCCTGGGCAAGGAAGCGGCTTTTCCTGATCTCCTCTTCGTGGCGGCATGGCGCGACGAGGGTGTCGAGCGGGGCGTTCAAGGTTTCAGGTCGCGGAGATCTTGGGGCAGGTCGTAGGCCGGATAAAGCCGACGCAGCTCGGCCAGCTTGCGCAGCGCGCCCTCGCGATCGTGCTGGTCGAGTAGCCGGCGGATTTCGCCGACCCGGTCGTCGGGGCCAAAGCCGGCCGGCTTGCCTGCCGCGAAGCTATCGCTTGTTCGCGCCGGCTGTTGTTCCGGCAAGGTATACGCCTGGCGGCTTGCCGAGCGGGCATCCGTGCTGCCGGCCTCGACCTGCGGCGCAGGTTGCATTTCGGGCTGCATCGCTGGCTGCATCGCCGGCGGAGCCGCTGGCGCAGGTGGCGCGGGCGGAGCACGCGGAGCAGGCGGCGCGACAGGCGCGACAGGCGCAGCCGATACGTAGGCTTCCGCGGGCGCCATCGGCGCGGCGGCAACGGCTGCAGGCGGCGGTGAGGGTGCGGGTGCCGGCAACGCCTCGCGGTGCTGGATGATCTTGCGCGCGACAGGGGCGGGTGCATTCGACTTCATCCGGCCAGCCAGTTTGGTCGCTTCGGCATCGCCGGGTGGCGCAGGTGCGGGCGCAGGCGTGGCGACGACCTGGTCGGCCGCAGCCGGGGCACCATTGGCGGTCGGGGCCTCTATCGAAGCGGTCTGGGCGGCAGTGGGTGCAGCGACGCTGGCCGCGCGTTCGGCGACCGGGTCGCGGATCGGCTGCTCGCGCATCTGCCAGCCGATGCCGGCAGCGAGGACGAGCACGGCGGCCGAGCTCAGGGCGAGGGGCCAGCGCGTGCGATGGCGCGGGACGACCGGGCGTGCCGTCGGCGTGGCTCGCGCGGCCGCGGCCAGCACGGCATCGTCTAGCGCCGCATCGGGCTCGGCCTTCGGCAGGCGGGCGTACAGCGCCGCAAGCTCGCGCTCGTCGGGCAGTTCGTCGTCGCTCGGAGGTGGCGTGTTCGGATTCATGTCAGTCGGCAAACCACTGCTTGATGCGTGCCATGGCGTAGCGCAGGCGGGATTTCGCGGTTTCGCGGCCCACGCCGGTCACGGCGGCGATGTCCTCCAGTGAAAGTTCGTACTCCATGCGTAACACGAAGGTGGCGCGCTGGTCGTCGGGCAAGCTGTCGATCGCCTGTTGCATGCGCCGGCGCAGTTCGAATTCCGACAGCGCGTGATCGGGCTGCTCCCGCTCCGGTGCCGCGTGCTGGGCGAACACCGCGTCGGCTTCTTCGCTACCAGCCTGCGGCTTCTGCTTGCGGAAGCCGTCGATGGCGAGGTTGTGCGCGATCTGCAGCAGCCAGGTGCTGAACCTTGCCTCGGGCCGGTAACGCGCGCGTGCCGCCACCACGCGCGCCCAGGTTTCCTGGAATAGCTCATCCGCCACGGCGCGGTCCTTCACCGTCTTCAGCAGGAAACGGTAGAGCGGTCCCTTATGCCGTGCATAGAGCGTCTTGAACGCGTCCGCATCCCCGCCCGTCCAGGCAAGCATCAGCGAAGCATCGTCGGCCAGTGGCGCATCCATGGCCGTGGAGGTTACGGCATTGGCCATTCGTGCGTAAGTCGCGGGCGACTAACGTGCCTCGGTCTGCATGCCCCCGGCCATGTCGGCCAGCCGCGCCATGCCCGCGCGATATCCGCCGGTATCCTTGCCCAGCGCATTGCGTGCAAGGCTGGCCACCTTGTCGTACCCGAAGCCCTGCACATTGCCGCCGCCGCGCAGGTTATCGGCAAACGCCGCGACCGCCGAGGCGAAGCGCATGCGTTCGCTGGGCGTGCTGATGGTCGCCGACAGCGGTTGCTCGATCAGCTGGCTCGCGCCGCCTTCGGGCGACTTGTAGCGCAGGCGCAGGAAGGCGAGTTCATTGCCCCTGGCCGCCGCCGGCTCGCTGCCGTAGCGCAGCGGATCGACGTGCGCATCCTTCGCACCCTTCAGCGTGATCTCGTACAGCGCGGTGACGTTCGCACCGGCACCGATCTCGCCGGCGTCGACCGCGTCGTTGTTGAAGTCCTCGCGGGCAAGCATGCGCTTCTCGTAGCCGATCAGGCGGTATTCGGCGACCACGCCGGGGTTGAACTCGACCTGGATCTTCACGTCCTTCGCGATGGTCATCAGCGTGGCCGACATCTCGTCGACCAGCACGCGGCGGCCTTCTTCCAGGCTGTCGATGTAGTGGTGGCTGCCGTTGCCGACATCCGCCAGGGTCACCGCCATCTCGTCGTTGTAGTTGCCTTCGCCGAAGCCCAGCGTCGTCAGCGCGATCCCACTACGCCGTTTGTCGGCGATCCGGTCCTTCAGCGCCTCGACGCCGACCGTGCCGACGTTGAAGTCGCCATCGGTCGCGAGGATCACCCGGTTCACGCCGCCCTTGATGAAGCCCTTCGCCGCCTGCGCATAGGCGAGGTCGATGCCGGCGGCGCCGTTGGTCGAACCGCCCGCACCGAGCGCGTCGATGGCGGCGTTGATCTTCGCGTGCTGGTCGCCCGGGGTGGAGCGCAGGGCGACGCAGGTGCTGCCTGCATAGGTGACCAGCGAGATACGATCCTGCGCACGCAGCTGCGGCACGATCTGCTTCAACGACGCCTTCAGCAGCGGAAGCTTGGCCGGTTCGTCCATCGAACCGGACACGTCGACCAGGAACACCAGGTTCGATGCGGGGATCTGGCTGGCGGGCACGCGGTAGCCCTGGATGCCGACCAGCAGCAGCTGGCGGTTCGGGTTCCACGGCGAGTTGGACAGTTCGGTGGTGACGCTGAAGGGCTTCGAGCGATCCTTCGGCGGCGCGTAGCCGTAGTCGAAGTAGTTGATGAATTCCTCGCTGCGCACCGCGTCCGCGGGCGGCAGCTGGCCTTCGTTGAGCATGTGGCGGACGTTGGTGTACGAGCCGGTGTCCACGTCGATGCTGAAGGTCGAGACCGGGTCGGTCGCCGCCAGGTGCACCGGGTTCGGATCGCGATGGGCGTAGCGGCTGGTGTCGACGCCTTGCGCGGGCGCCATCATGACACCGGGTCCGGCGAAGCCATTGCTGGTGGGTGCATACCCGGCGATCGCAGCCACCTTCGCGGACTCCATGGCAGGCGCGGCCGGCGACGGTGGCGACGGCGGCGGCGCAGGGACGGCGAGCGCGCGGCCTTCGACGCTGGCGGCGTCCACCGCCCGCATGGGCGCCGGCATCGGCAAGGGCGCGGGAGCGGCCTGGCGCACCGCGCGTGGGCCGCGCACCGGCGCATACATGATCGGTGCGACGGGCCCTCCGCAGTCGGCGCTGCCATCGTCGGGCAGTACGGGCGTCGGATGGCGGGCGGCGGGCGGTTCGGTGCCGGCGGCACCGGCCGCGACGACGAGACCGGCAAACAGCAGGGACAGCGAGGTGCGGAGCGTGTTCATCGTGCATGGCCTCCTTGGGGACATGACGATGAAACGGGGCAGGGGGCGAAACGGGGTTAAACCACGCGTGCGGATGTTTCCTTGCGTGCTTCGCTGGGTCCGCCGATGCGATTGCGCCCGGCGTGCTTGGCCCGGTACAGGGCACGGTCCGCGGCGTTCAACAATTCCAGCGGGCCACCGGCGGCGGAGGCGTGGATCGCCGCCACGCCAACGGTAATGGTCAACACGCCGAACGGGCTACGCGGGTGCGAAATGGCCTGCGCCTCGATGTGCGCGCGCAGGTCTTCGGCAAGCACGAGGGCGTCGGCCAGGCGCGTGCCGGGGGCGACGACGGCGAACTCTTCGCCACCGAAGCGGGCGAGGAAGTCGCCGACGCGCAGGCCACGCGAGACCATCGCCGAGGCCAGCGCGCGCAGGCAGTCGTCGCCGGCGAGATGTCCGTAGCGATCGTTGTATTCCTTGAAGCAATCGACGTCGATCATCAGCAGGGCGATCGGTTCGCGCTGGCCGGGACGGTGCCACTCGCGCAGCAGGCGTTCGTCCAGGGCACGGCGGTTAGCCAGCCCGGTCAGGCTGTCGACAAAGACCAGGCCTTCGAGTTCATCGCGGCTGCGCGAAAGGCGGTATTCCTCTTCCACCAGGTCCACCTGCGCCAGCGTGCCGCGCAGGCCGATGCCGACTACCGCGGCGATGGCACCGGTGATGCCCAGCGAGGCATAGCCGGGGATGACCATCAGGCCGAAGGCCAGCACGCTCATGGCCAGGAAGGTCGGGCTGGCGCTCTGCACGAAACGCACGAGGTACACCGGCGGGTGCCAGTGGCGCTGCGGCTTGCGCGACACCGCGGTGATGATCAGCGCGAGGAAGGGCACCTCGAGCAGGGCATCCCAGGGTGAGTCGCCGAAGTCCGGGTGGCCGCCCAGCGCGACATAGTGGTTGTAGAAGAACCCACACAACGCGTAGCAGACGAAGAACGCCATCACCGCGCGGAAGAAGTAGTGGTCGTCGGCGCGATCGGTGGCGACGAAGCGCAGCAACGCCGCGACGGCCAGGCAGCCATTTTCGAAATCGAGCATCAGTGCGACGTCGACCGCCTGCTGCGGGCCCATCGCGCCTTCCAGCGAGACGATCGAGAACGTACGCACGTAGAACAGCACGCCCAACAGTGCCGCGAGCACCAGGTCGATCGCCAGTGCCCATTTCTTTCGTGCGGCCACCGGCGCGGACGACACCGCCACCAACACCGGCAGGACGTACAGGATGTAGAAGAACATGCTGTCGCCGGGCGCGGGATTGGAGTTATCCATCACGTAGTTCTGCCGGGCCGACAGCGACATGCCGATCGTCCACAGCACGAGGCTGCCCATCAGCAGCCACCAGCGCGGATCGCGCGGCGTGCCCGAGCGGTGCCAGGCCAGCACGGTGCTTGCCATCGCCAGGACGGCGACGCCAAAGAAGAAACCATAGGAAATGGCCATGCCGCCCGCCGGCGTGTAGACCAGCGCGATCGCATGGACCGCAAGCACGGCCACCGCGGCGATGACGAGTTTCATGGTGCGCTTCTGTCCCCTGCCTGCAACGCTAACGTCTTATCGGCAAAAGGGCATCGAAGTTGAGCCCTCGGTTCAGGATGTTACGGCGAACTTCTCGACAAATGTGAAGAAGACTCATGCCGCACGGATGGCGCCCTTGGCGACCACGGGCCCGGTCGGCTGGCCGGTCGGCGAGCCACCGGCCGGCTCGACCGACACCGCCAGCGCGGCTTTCGGGCCGAGCTGGCTGAGCAGGCTGGCCGGCAAGGTGAAGCGGCGTGCCTCGGCCGCCGGGAACACGCCCACGGCGATCGGTGCGCCCCCTTCAGGGATCAGCCACAGCTCGGTGTCGCGGCCGGAAGCGACCGGCTGCGGGCTCGCCGGTACCAGCAGCAGCTCGCCGCGCTGGATATCCATGGTCGCGGTCCAGCCGGCGATGCCGTTGTCGCCGGCGATCGTCGAGACCATCAATACGTGCTGCGCCTGCGCCACCGGCGTGGCCGGCGGGACGGGTCGGGTCACGCTGAGCACCAGCAGGCACGCGGCAACGGCCGTCGCGCCGACACCGATCCAGCGCCACAGGGCAAGGCTGTCCCACAGGCTCGGCCGCGCGGCTTCGACCAGGCCGAGGCGCTGGCGGATCGCCGCCCAGGCATGGGCCGGCGGCTCCACGGCGTCGATCTCGACGGCCAGCGGGGTCAGCCAGGCTTGCCAGCGGGCAACCGCCGCCGCCGCTTCCGGCTGTTCGGCGATTTCCCGGGCCACGGCGGCGCGCGTGTCTGCATCGAGCAGCCCAAGCACGTATTCGGCGTAGCGCAGGTTGTCTTTGTCGGCTTCGAAAGTCGAATTCATGAGCCCAGGCACGCGCGTAGTTGGATCAATCCGCGGCGGATCCAGCTTTTCATGGTGCCCAGGGGCACCTTTGCACGTTCCGCCAACTCGTTATACGTAGCGCCGCTGAAAAAGGCTTCACGGATCGAGCGACGCTGGGTGTCTTCCAGCTCATCCAGGCACGCGCGCAGCCGGCCATGCGCTTCCCCAGCCTCGGCTTCGGCGGCGGGGCCGGGTGCGGTGTCGACCAGGGAATCCCAGTCCAGCTCGCTGGCGGCGTGCGCCGGGCGCTGGCGCAGGCGGTCGATGGCCTTGTTGCGGACCACCGTGACCAGCCAGGTGAATGCGCTCGACAGCGTGGCATCGAACGACGCGGCCCGGCGCCAGACGGTGACGAAGGCTTCCTGCAGGATGTCGTCGGCCTCGGCCCGGTCGCCAACCAGGCGCAGGCACACGCCGAACAATCGGGGAGAGGTCGCCTTGTACAGGGCAGCGAAGGCCTTTTCGTCCCGCGCGGCGGTGCGCCGGAGCAGGTCGTTCAGCGCGTCCCGCTCGGCGGGGCTGGTGGCTGGCATGCGCGAGAATCCTTCGCCGGGAACAAGTCGGGGCGATCTATAGCATGAATGGCCGTCACGGGAATGCGACTAGTGGCAAGTGACCCTAGGGCCAAAGGGCGGCCACGCCGCGCCGCCAACGGGACGTAGCCTATGCCGATGCACCGCCTGATCCTCGCCGCCCTCGGCGTCGTCGCCTTGCCCCTGCATGCCGCCGAACGCTACGCCGGCGATGCGACGCCACGCGCGGGCGGTGCGGTGCTATACCGGGAGATCCATTTCGTCGACGGCCCGCGCCAGGTGGTCAGCTACCAGTGTCCCGATGGCAAGCCGTTCGCACGCAAGCTGCTGGACAGCGGGCGTGACCCGACCCGGCCGGACGTGGTGTTCGAGGATGCGCAGCGGGGCTTTCGCGAATCGGTGCGTTCGCAGGGCAACCAGGTCGAGGTAAAGGTGTCGCGCAACGGTGCCGCCGACCAGGTGAAGACCCTCGACGTGCCTGCCGGGGCCGTGATCGACGCGGGCTTCGATCCCTACATCCGCACCCACTGGGACGGCCTGGATGCCGGCGTCTCGGTGCCGTTCCTGGTCGCCAGCCGCTTCCGCTTCTTCGACGTGAAGATCCTCGGCGGCAAGGAAGGCCATGGGCAGCGCCAGCTGGCGATGAAGCTGGACGCCTGGTATGCCTTCGCCGCGCCGACCATCGACATGACCTATGCGGCGGACAACCGCCAGCTGCTGCGCTACGAGGGCATGGGCACGATCCGCAATGCCAAGGGCAAGAGCGTCGACGTGCGCATCGACTTCCCGCCGTCGGGACGCGCCACCGGGTTGCCGTCGTCGGCGCTGGATGAGGTCCTGAAGGCCCCACTGGTGGGCAGCTGCGCCACCTGAGTGCCGGGCCCGTGCATCCGCCGGGCCGCATCACCCGTATATCTCGGGGACACCACCGCAAACAGGCAGGTCCATGCATTCCCATTCCGCCCTGCAGGACCGGCGTCCGCCTCGCTACCTGGCGGCGCTTCGTCGCTGGTTCGACACCTCGGCGACGGCCCCGACCGAGGACGAGCGCGCCGACCGGCTGGACTGGCTGCGCGTGGCACCCTTCGTCGGCCTGCACCTGGCCTGCATCGGCGTGGTCTGGACCGGGACCTCGACGGTGGCCGTGCTGGTGGCCTTGGCGATGTACGCCGTGCGCATGTTCGCGCTGACCGGGTTTTACCATCGCTATTTTTCCCATCGCACCTTTCGCACCTCGCGCGCCGTGCAGTTCGCTTTCGCCGTCATCGGTGCCTCGTGCGTCCAGCGGGGCCCGTTGTGGTGGGCGGCACACCATCGCAACCACCACCGCCACGCGGACACCGCGCAGGATCCGCATTCGCCGCGCGTGCACGGGTTCCTCTGGAGCCATGCCGGCTGGTTCCTGACCCCGCGCGGCTTCCGCACGGACATGGACCGGGTGCCGGACTTCGCGGCCTATCCCGAGCTGCGCTGGCTGGATCGCTATGACACGGCGATCCCGGTGCTGCTCGCCGTTGCGCTGTTCGGGCTGGGCAAGCTGCTGGAACACGTCGCACCAGGGCTGGGCACCAGTGGCTGGCAGATGCTGGTCTGGGGCTTCTTCATTTCGACCGTAGTGCTGTTCCACGCCACGGTGACGATCAACTCGCTCGCCCACCGTTACGGCACGCGCCGCTTCGAGACCCGTGACGACAGTCGCAACAACCCGCTGCTTGCGTTGATTACCTTTGGCGAGGGCTGGCACAACAACCACCATTTTTTCCCCGGCACGGTGCGCCAGGGCTTCCGCTGGTGGGAAGTGGACCTGACCTGGTACGGCCTGCGCCTGATGTCCGCGTTGGGGCTGGTGCGTGACCTGAAGCCGATCCCGGCATGGGTCGCGGCAAAGATGAGGGGCTGATCGATGCGCGTCGCAGTGGTCGGGTCGGGAATCGCCGGGCTGGCATCGGCATGGCTGCTTTCGCGGCAGGGCCATGAGGTGGTGCTGTTCGAAGCGAGTCATCGTATAGGTGGCCACGTGCATACGCATCGCGTGACGATGCAGGGCCAGGATTACGAGGTGGACACCGGCTTCATCGTGCACAACCCCGTGCATTATCCGTTGTTGACCGGCCTGTTCGAGACGCTCGGCGTGGCCACCCGGCCGACGACCATGAGCTTTGCAGTGCGCAGCGAAGCGTCGGGGCTGGAATACAACGCCACGCGCCTGGACACGCTGTTCTGCCAGCGACGCAACCTGGTCTCGCCGCGCTTCCTCGGCATGCTGCGCGATCTGTTCCGCTTCTACCGCGAAGCCCCGGCGTTGCTGTCGATGACGGGGGAGGGGCCGACGCTCGGCGAGTACCTCGACCAGGGCGGCTACGGCACGGCGTTCCGCGACGAGCACCTCGTGCCGATGGCCTGCGCGCTGTGGTCGTCGCCGTCCACCGGCATCCTTGGCTTCCCGGCGAAGTACCTCGTTCGCTTCATGGCCAACCACCACATGCTGCAAGCCTCGGGCAGGCCGGAATGGCGGGTGGTCAGCGGCGGCTCGGCACGGTATGTCGAGGCGCTGCGTGCCCGCTGGCAGGTGCAGGAGCGGCTGGCGACGCCGGTGATGTCGGTGCGCCGCCACGACGATCGGGTGGACGTGATCACGCATCGCGGCAGCGAAACCTTCGACGAGGTGGTGCTCGCCTGCCATGCGGACCAGGCGTTGGCGCTGCTTGCCAATCCCACGCCGGCGGAAAACGAGGTGCTGGGTGCGATACGTTTCCAGGCCAACGACACCGTGCTGCATACCGATGCCACGCTGCTGCCGCGGTCGCGCAAGGCGTGGGCGGCGTGGAATGCATGGGTGCCGGCCAGGCCGGGTGATGCCTGCACGGTGAGCTATTGCATGAACATCCTGCAAGGGATCACCTCGCCCGAGCCATTCATCGTGACCCTGAACCGGACCGACGCGATCGACCCGACCAAGGTATTGCGGCGGATGGCTTATCACCATCCCGTGTATTCGCATGCGTCGGTCGCGGCCCAGGCCCGGCGAGGCGAAATCCAGGGCGTGCGCCGCACCTGGTTCGCTGGCGCGTATTGGGGCTGGGGCTTCCACGAAGATGGCATGCGCAGCGCCGTGGAACTCGCGCACGCCTTCGACGCCGTGGCCACCACGCGACGGCGGTTGCCTGCATGAGCGAGCCGTTCGCCAGCGCCGTGTACGAAGGGGTGGTGACCCATCGTCGCCACGCGCCGCATCCGCACGCGTTCCGCTATCGCATGGCCCAGCTATGGCTGGACCTGGACGAGGTCGACCGGGTGTTCGCGAAGCGTTGGCTGTGGTCGGCCGACCGGCGCAACCTCGCCGAGTTCCGTCGCACCGATTATTACGGCCCGGCTGACGTGCCGCTCGCCGATGCCGTGCGCGACCGTGCCGCGCTGACCCTTGGCCAGCGCCCGACGGGGCCGGTACGCGTGCTTGCGCACCTGCGCTATGCCGGCTTCGTCTTCAATCCGGTGAGTTTCTACTATTGCTACGAGGCGGACGGCGAAACCCTCGCCTGTGTGCTGGCCGAGATCACCAACACGCCCTGGCACGAACGCCACGCCTATGTCCTGCCGGCCGACGCGGAAGGCGCGCACGCGGTCGATGCCACGTTCCCCAAGGCATTCCACGTGTCGCCATTCATGCCGATGGAGCGCACGTATCGCTGGCGCTTCACTGCGCCGGGCGAATGGCTGCGGGTGAACATGGAGGTGTTCCGCGACGGTGAGCGTGAGTTCGATGCGCATCTTGCGCTGGGTCGCCGGCCGCTGACCGGTGCCTCGCTGGCGCGCATCCTGTGGCGCTATCCGTTGATGACCGCGAAGGTCGTCGGCGCCATCCATTTCGAAGCACTTCGGTTGTGGCTCAAGCGCAACCCGGTGCACGACCACCCGGGCAAACTTGCCGAGGAAAGCTATGAACGTCATCGCCCGTGACACCTCGCCGGCGTTTTCGCGCGGCTCGCGTTTCCTGCGCAGCCAACTGCTTGGCCGGATGGCCGGGCTGCGGCATGGCCGGCTGGTGCTCAGCGACGCCATGGGCCGGGTCGAGATCGGCGAGCCCGGCCACGCGCTCAGCGTGCACGTCAGTGTGCACGACGCCGGTTTCTACCGTGCGGTCGCCGCGAACGGCAGCGTCGGTGCCGGCGAGGCCTTCATGGACGGGCTGTGGTCCTGCGACGACCTGGTCGGACTGATTCGCCTGCTGGTGCGTAACCGTGACCTGCTTGATGGCATGGAGGGCGGCATGGCGCGCGTGGGTGGCTGGGTGATGCAGGCGTGGGCCGCGTTGCGGCGGAATACGCGTGGCGGCAGCCAGCGCAACATCGCGGCGCACTACGACCTGGGCAACGCCTTCTTCGGCCTGTTCCTGTCCGATGACCTGATGTATTCCTCGGCCTTGTGGGACGGTGCGGACGACACGCTCGAGACGGCCTCCCGACGCAAGCTCGACCGGGTCTGCCAGTGGCTGGAACTAGTCCCCGGCGATCGGGTGGTGGAGATCGGCACGGGCTGGGGCGGCTTCGCGCTGCATGCCGCGCAGCATTACGGCTGCCACGTCACCACGACCACCATTTCGCGCGAGCAGCATGCGCTGGCCTCGCGACGCATCGAAGATGCCGGCCTGGGCGACCGGGTAACCCTGTTGTTGCAGGACTACCGCGACCTGGAAGGCCAGTACGACAAGCTGGTCTCGATCGAGATGATCGAGGCCATCGGCGCGGCCTACCTTGATACGTACTTCGCGAAGCTGGGCAGCCTGGTGCGACCCGGTGGCCGCGCGTTGCTGCAGGCGATCACGATCGAAGACCATCGTTACGCCCAGGCATTGCGTTCGGTGGATTTCATCAAGCGCCATGTGTTCCCGGGAAGCTTCATTCCGTCGATCCAGGCCATGCTTGCGGCGAAGACGCGCGTGTCCGACCTCGCGCTCGTTCGCCAGGATGACTTCGGCCTGTCGTATGCGCGCACGCTGCATGCCTGGCGCGAGCGCTTCATGGGTGCGCGGGGCGAAGCGCGCGGGCAGGGCTTCGACGAGCGCTTCCTGCGCCTGTGGGAGTTCTACCTCGCGTATTGCGAAGGTGGGTTCCTCGAAGGTTCAATCGGGGTTTCGCACCTGCTGTTCGCGCGTCCGGGTCCGCTGGCGTGAGCACGGTCAACACGCTCCTGGCGATCTGGCTGTCGGCCGCGTGGGTGATGGCCGCCGGCTGGGCATGGCAGCGGCGCAAGCGCAACGCGGGCATCGTGGATACGTTGTGGTCGGCGGGGCTCGGCGTGTCTGCCGTGTTCGCGGCGCTGCTGGGAAGCGGGGCAGGGCCGACCCGCGTGTGGCTGGCCGTGCTGGGTGGCCTGTGGGGCCTTCGCCTGGCCCTGCATCTGTGGCATCGCGTGCAGGGCGAGCCGGAAGACGGACGCTATCGCGAGCTGCGTGCGCACTGGCATGGTCACCAGGGCAAGTTCTTTGCGTTCTTCCAGTTCCAGGCCTTCCTCGTCGCCGTGTTCGCGGTGCCGTTCATCGCGGTGGCCGCGAATGCCGAAGGCGCCGGTGGCTGGGTCCTTCCCGCGCTGGCCACGTGGATCGCCAGCGTAGCCGGCGAGTCGCTGGCCGATCGCCAGCTGGCGCGCTTCCGCGCTGACCCGGCCAACCGCGGCAAGACCTGTCGCGATGGCCTGTGGCGCTATTCGCGGCACCCGAACTATTTCTTCGAATGGCTGCACTGGTTCACCTATGTCTTCCTCGCCATAGGTTCGCCACTGGGCTGGCTGGCATGGAGCGGCCCGGTGGTGATGTACCTGTTCCTGCGCTACGTCAGTGGCGTGCCTTTCACCGAAAAGCAGGCCCTGCGCTCGCGCGGCGACGACTATCGCCGCTACCAGCGCGATACGCCGATGTTCTTTCCCTGGTTTCCCGGCCATTCAAGCGAGGACGCATGAACACCATCGTCAACCCCACGGGCTACGCCCGCGAAGATCGTGCCGCACCGGGGCTCGCTGGCCTCGCCGAACGCGGCGTGCTCCCGGATGCCCTGCTGCGACTGGGGATCCGTCGCCTGTGCGCGAAGCGGCTGGCCGACGAATCGCGCGGCGGCGTGGCGGCCACGGCCGAGCGCTTCCAGCAGCGGATCGACGCGCTTCGCCACAGCCAGGTCGCGATCCATACCGACGCCGCCAACGCGCAGCACTACGAGTTGCCGCCGGCCTTTTTCACCCAGTGCCTCGGCGCGCGGCTGAAGTATTCGTCCTGCTATTACCCCCGGCCGGGCATGACCCTCGAGGAAGCGGAAGACGCGATGCTCGCGCTGTACGCCGAGCGCGCGGAGCTGGCCGACGGCCAGGCGATCCTGGAACTGGGCTGCGGCTGGGGTTCGCTGACCCTGTGGATGGCGCGGCGTTTTCCGCGCTCGCAGATCACCGCCGTGTCGAACTCCGCACCGCAGCGGCGGCATATCGAGGCCCAATGCGTCGCCCAGGGCCTGACCAACGTGCAGGTCATCACCACCGACGTCAACGTGCTGGCACTGGCGGACGAGGCCTTTGATCGCTGCGTGTCGATCGAAATGTTCGAGCACATGCGCAATTACGCCACCCTGCTTGGCCGGATCGGCCGTTGGTTGAAACCCGGCGGCAAGCTGTTCGTGCACATCTTCGCCCATCGCACGCTGATGTACCCGTTCGAGACCGATGGCGACGACGACTGGATGGCCCGGCATTTCTTCACCGGCGGCATCATGCCGGCCGCCGATACGCTGCTCTGGTTCCAGGACGACCTGCGCATCGAAGACCGCTGGCTGGTCGACGGCACGCACTATGAAAAGACCGCCAACCACTGGCTGCAGCGCCAGGACGAGAACCGCGACGCGGTGATGGCCGTGCTGACCGAGGCCTATGGTGCCGCGGCCAGCCTCTGGTTCCAGCGCTGGCGGATGTTCTGGATGGCCTGCGCCGAGCTGTTCGGCTATGCCGGCGGCAGCGAATGGATGGTCGCCCACTACCGCTTCGCCCGCCCCCTCCTGTAGGAGCGCGCCTGCGCGCGATGAGTCCGCCCTGTGCAACCCCGCTCGCGCGCGATTCCTCCGCCCCACACGCTCCCACCCGCCCCCAACAGCCAGGGTCGGAACGTCCAATCCTGCCATTTGTGCCTGCGCGACATTTCACCTTTTCCAGTGCGTTGGGTTGGCTTTGCCCCACGGCGGTCGCACGATCGTGTGTCTGCATGCCCGCAACGAAGGAGAGCGCGTGATGTCCTCCCGCCCGATCAGGATCCCCGGCCCCGACCATCCGATCACCGTCACGCCTTCGGGTGGACGCGTGGTGGTGCGGGATGGCGATGTCGTCATCGCCGATACCCGCAACGCGCTGACGCTGAAGGAATCGACCTATCCCGCCGTGTTCTACATCCCGCGCGAGGATGCCGACATGGCCAGCCTCAGCCGTACGGAACACGCCACCTGGTGCCCCTACAAGGGCGAGGCATCGTATTTCAGCCTGCCCGGCAACAGCGAACGCGCCATCAATGCCATCTGGACCTACGAGACGCCCGCGGATGCCGTGGCGGCGATCCGCGAGCACCTGGCCTTCTACCCCGACCGCGTGACGATCGAGCACACGCCCGACTGATCCGCCGGAGTTTCCCCTTGCAAGCCATCCTCGACACCTGTAACACGGGCGCCGCGGCCGTCATCGACGCCGCGACGCCCGCCCCGACGCTCGCCGAGCGCTACGACGCCGTGCGCGCCCGCAGTGGCGCGCTGGTCGCCCACCTCGACGCGGAGGACATGCTGGCCCAGTCGATGCCCGATGCCAGCCCCGCCAAGTGGCACCTCGCGCACACCACGTGGTTCTTCGAAACCTTCCTTTTGGGTCCGAACCTGCCCGGTTACGAGGTGTTCGACCCCGTGTTCGCTTACCTCTTCAATTCCTACTACGACGCGATCGGCCCGCGCCATCCGCGGCCGATGCGCGGCCTGCTGACCCGGCCCGGGATCGAACGCGTGCGCGCCTACCGCGAGCACGTCGACGCGCACATGCGCCGTTTCATCGCCAGCGGGCTCGACGGCGAACGCGAGGCGCTGCTGCGGCTGGGCCTCGCCCACGAGGAGCAACACCAGGAGCTGCTGGTGATGGACGTGCAGCACCTGTTTGCCCAGTCGCCGCTCAAGCCCGCGATCGACCCGGGCTGGCAATCCATGGGCGCAGGCCCCGCCGCCCGCTACCGGCATGTCGCCGGTGGTCCCGTGCGGATCGGCGCCGCCGACGAGCCGTTCGCGTTCGACAACGAAGGTCCGCGGCACACGGCGTGGCTGGAACCCTTCCAGCTTGCCGACCGGCTGGTGACCAACGGTCAGTGGCTGGCCTTCATCGCGCAAGGCGGCTACCGCCGGCCGGAACTGTGGTTGTCCGACGGCTGGGCGCAGGCGCAGGCCGAGGGCTGGGACGCGCCGCTGTACTGGCAGCGCGAAGGCGATGCCTGGTTCCACATGACGCCGGGCGGCTGGCGGCCGGTGGATCCCGATGCCGCCGTCTGCCACGTGAGCTTCTACGAGGCCGACGCGTATGCGCGCTGGGCCGACGCGCGCCTGCCGACCGAAGCGGAGTGGGAGCACGCCGTGCGCACGCGACATGACCTGGAACAGGTGGCCGACACCGCGTGGCAGTGGACCGCCAGCGCCTACACGGCATACCCGGGTTTTCGCGCGGCGGACGACGCCGTCGGCGAATACAACGGCAAGTTCATGAGTGGGCAGATGGTGCTGCGTGGCGGTGCATCGATCACGCCGCCCGGGCATTCGCGGCCTTCCTATCGCAACTTCTACCGTCCCGCGCAGCGCTGGATGTTTGCTGGCCTGCGCCTGGCGCGCGACCTTCCGGCCGCAGACGATGACGAGCGTGCGGGCTTCCTGCGCGACACGCTGGCAGGACTGGCGGCGACGCCGAAGGCGTTCTCGCCGAAATACTTCTACGACGGCGCGGGCTCCGCGTTGTTCGAAGCGATCTGCGCCACGCCCGAGTATTACCCCACGCGGACGGAGACGGCCCTGCTGCGCGAGATCGCGCCGGCACTGGCGGCGGCGATTCCCGAGGATGCGGTGTTGCTCGAACTGGGCAGCGGCGCAAGCGAGAAGACACGGCTCCTGCTGGATGCGTCGCCGACGCTGGCGGCCTACGTGCCCGTCGACATCAGCCCGGACGCGCTACAGGGTGCCGCGGAGCGCCTGCGCGCCGCGTATCCGGCGCTGCCGATCCTGCCGGTGGTCGCGGATTTCACCCGGGGCATCGAGGTGCCGGACAAGCTCGCCGGCAAGCCGCTGGTGGCGTTCTTTCCGGGCTCCACCATCGGCAATTTCGAAGCGGGCGAAGCGATCGAGCTCATGCGCTCGGTGCGTCGCCGGTTGGGACGCGGCGCACGCTTCATCGTCGGCGCCGACCAGGTCAAGGCCGTCGAGACCCTGCTCGCTGCGTACGATGATGCGGAAGGCGTCACCGCCGCGTTCAATCGCAACGTGCTGGTGCGGGCAAACCGTGAGCTAGGGGCGGACTTCGATGTCGGCACGTTCGAGCATCGCGCCGTCTGGAACGCGGCGAAGGCACGCATCGAGATGCACCTGGAGAGCCGGGTCGCCCAGGTGGTCCATCTGAACGGGCAGCGTTTCAGCTTCGCCGCCGGCGAGACGATCCACACCGAGAACTCGCACAAGTTCACCCCGGCCTCGTTCGCCGCGCTTGCGGCGGCTTCCGGCTGGACGATCGAGCGGGAATGGATCTCCGCCGAGCCTGCATTCGGCGTGTTCCTGCTGAAGGCCGTGTAGCGGAAGCGGCCGATGGCCGTTCTCGCCCAGGCTCAGCGTGCGTCGGTGAGGGTCATGAAACCCTCGTCGGACACGCTGACCACGGCACGCCGTGTGTCCTGCATGCGCACGGCGTCGTCGGTGGTCGCACCGATGGTCGCGGCCGTCTCGGCCACGCCCACCGGCGAATTGCCGCGACGCTTCTGCCGGCCGACGAACCGGGCGTAGTTGTAGCCGGACCACGCACTGAAGCTGATCGCGGTGGCGAGTGCGACCAGGATGACGATGTGGATGTCGCCGCCGTCGGTGATCGGGTCGAGCAGGTGCAACTGCGACAGTGCATCGCGGATGCCATAGGCCCACGCACCAAGCGTGACCAGTGGCAGCCAGAGGATGGCCCAGCCGACCCAGAGCACGACAGTGACCAGGCCGAACGCGGCCTTCTGCGCGCCGCTCTGGCGTTCCGGACGCTGGATGACGATGGCTTCGGCTTTCATCGCAGTCCCCGGTCCGGGCTGACCCATACCGCGCGCGTGCCCTTGCGCTTCAGCAGCGCCTTGGGCAACGCGACGATCGAGGTCGCCGTGTTGAGCAGCCAGTACACCAGCGGGTACCAGATCATCCAGTAATAATTGCGGCCAATGCGCGTTTCATAGCGGCGGTCGACCAACAGGCTGATCCCGAACTGCAGCAGGCAGATGATGCCCAGCACCACGCCATGCCACTGCGGCAGCAGCGTATCGATATACAGCGAAGGCGGCAGCGGCATTAGCTTGCCGAGCGCCCACAACACGATGATCGTGCCCATGGTGTACGACCACAGCAGGCTGGTGAAGTATTCGAAGGCCACCGGCCACATCCGGCGCTGCTTCCAGTGCAGCAACTTGCCGGTGTAGCGCAAGAGCACCTCCGAGCCGCCCTGGGCCCAGCGCAGGCGCTGCTTCCACAGGCCGCGCACCGTTTCCGGCATGAGGATCCAGCACAGGGCGTTGGGCTCGTAGCGGATCTCCCAGTGGCGCATCTGCAGGCGCCAGCTTACGTCAATGTCCTCGGTCACCATGTCGGTGTTCCAGTAATTGATGTCATGCAGGGCGCTCTTGCGGAAGCAGGCAATCACGCCGGACACCGTGAAGATGCGGCCGTACACGCGCTGCGCGCGCTTGATCAGGCCGATGATCGACGAGAACTCGCCCACCTGCAGCTTGCCGAGCAGGGTGGAACGATTGCGGATGCGCGGGTTACCGGTGACGGCGGCCACGCGCGGGCTTTCCAGCATGTGCGAGACCATCCAGTGCGTGGCGTAGTCGTCGAGCAAGGCGTCGCCGTCCACGCAGACCAGGAAGTCGGCCTTCGACGCCAGCGCCGCGGCACGCAGGCCCATGGCCTTGCCCTGGTTGGAGGCCATGTGGATCACGCGCAGCGTCGGATACTGGTCGAGCAGCTGGTCGAGCTGCGCACCGGTATCGTCGGTGGAACCATCGTTGATCGCGATGATCTCGAAGTTCGGCCACTGCTGCGACGCCAGGTGGGCGATGGTCTCGCGCACCTGCTCACCCTCGTTGTGGCAGGGCACCACCAGCGACACCATCGGGTACTCGGCCAGCTCGGGCGGCTTCACCCGCAGCGGCTCGTTGCGCTCCCAGCGCAGGTAATAGATGACGCCGCCACTCATCCACACCAGCGACATCGCCAGCGGGTAGAAGAAGGCGAACTCGAGCAGGAAATGCAGCACGCCGCCGTTCATCGCGCCGGCACCGGATACGGGTAGTCGGATGCTGAAATAAACGGACGAATGGTTTCGAGGTCCGGGTGGTTGTGCAGGAAATCGTCCGGGTAGTAGCCGATGTGGCGGGCACCCGCCGCCTGGGTCGCACGCATGCGCTCGGTCAGGTCACCCACGTCGATCCGCTTCTTCTTCCGCCAGTCATAGGTCGCGAACTCGAACAGCGTGCGATCCGCGGCACCGGGCTGCTCCAGCACTTTCGACACCAGGTTGCGGTACCAGCCAAGCCGGTCGGACTGTTGGTCGAGCTGCGGCATGGCCATGATCGCGGTCATGTCGTAGGCATTCACGAACGCGCCCAGCGACTGTGCCGTCCATGCTTCGGCATTCGGTTGCAGCACCGGGCGTGCCAGAAGGTTACGCGCAGTGAGCAGCTGCGGGCGCCACTTCTTCATCCGCGCCGTCAGTTCCCGCGTGAAGTCGATCAGGGCCTGGGTATTCTGCGCGGGCGTGTTCTTTGCCCAGGGACCAAGGTTGTCGGTATCCCGAAGGTAGGCGTCGTCGGAGAACAGCACGCCGGCTTCGTCGGTGTGCATGGCAAGGTCTTCGAAGGTGTCGCCGATGAGCTGGCGGACACGCGGGTCATAAGGCGCCAGGCGGTAGTGGTCGCCCCCGGGCGCGGGTTCGCCGGCGAGCGAGGGCAGGTTCTTCTCGTTGGGGAAGCGGAAGGCCAGCACCGGCATCCACGCGTACACCTGCACGCCTGCGCGGGTACGCAGCTGCCAGGAGACCCGCGAGAACAGGTCCGCACGCATCGGCAGGTGGCGGCTGGGGAAGTAGACCGCGTCGGCCACGCCATCGCCATCCGGGTCGGCATACGCCTGCAGCCACACCTGGGTGGGATGCATGCGCTTGATCCGGTCCAGCAATTTGGACAGGTTGCGATCCTGCTGGGCGGGATCGGGGTCGTACACGTAATCGAGGTCGACCTGCACGGCGCGCGTGGCCTCGACGCGGGCCTGGTGGCGGATCAGCCAGCCCAGCCGGTTGGCCGTGATATTGCCGCTGACCAGCAGGCGCGGGATCGTGCCGCCTGCGCCGAGCGAGGGAATCGCGTCGCCCAGGCTGAAGGAAATGTCCATGCCCAGGCGGCCGGCGACGTCCTGGCCCACGCGGGTGAAGGCGCCGTACGGCCACGCGATCGCACGCGGGCGCACGCCGGTGTGCGCGGCGATTTCGTCGGCGCTTTTGGCCAGGTCGGCGCGCACGCGCTCGGCGTATTCGGCTTCGCTTTCGTAGTGCTTCGTCGCGTCGTCGTAGCCGATGTAGGCGGCGGCAGGCATCTGGTTGCCCTGCGGGTTGCCGTTGTTGCCCTGGTGCAGCGCATACGAGTGCGAGGCAAACTCCACCAGACCGGACTTCTGCATCTCGGCGACCTGGTCCCAGGTCAGGAAGCACGAGCGGTCGCAGTCGCTGCCGTTGTATGGCATGCGCTTGCCATCGGGCAGGTCCATCCATGAGCCGACCACGGCGGACAGCGCCGGATAGTTATAGGCACGCAGCAGGGGATAAACACGCGTGTAGAAGCTTTCCAGGCTGTCGTCGAAGGTGAGCAGCACGGCGTCCTTTGGCAACGGCCGGCCACCGCGCGCGGCTTCGCGCACCTGGTCGAAGGTGACGACGTGATAGCCGTTGGCCTTCAACCAGTCGAAGTGGGACACCAGGTGGTCGGTGCTGGTCGCGTCCGGATCGCGGTCGGCATCGAGGCCGACGTCGTCGCGGACGTCGTGGTAGGCGAGCACCACCAGGTTCGGATGCACCGGCGCGACTGGCGCGACCGGTTGCGCGAAGGCGGGCAGGGCGAGCCCGGCGAGGGCTAGCAGGAACAACAGCGGACGCATGACTTTCATTCTCCCCAGTGCAGCGTCAGGTCGAGGACGACGCGATGCTCGCGGCGACCATCGTAAGGTTGGTTGTGCCAGCCGATGCCCCAGCCGAAACGCAGGCCATCGCGCGCCTGCAGGATCTGGCCGTAGCGCACGCTGGCCATCCAGTCGGTGGCATAGCCCTGCTCGGCGTACTGGCCGACGGCGACGTCGAGCCGCTGGCTCACGCTGCGGTCGTAGAACTGGCCGAGCACGTTCTGCAAGCGGCCGGTGAGCGCGTAGCTGTTGTCGCGGCGCGGATTGAAGTAAGGGCGATCGGTCTGCGTGTTCATCGATCCGCCCACTTCCACGCCACCGTCCACCGTCAGGTTCGGCGCGGTGTGCAGGCGTTGGGTGAGCGAGGCGAGCCAGCTGGTGCGCTTGTTGCCGTCGCTGAAGTTGTCGCGCGACACGCCCAGGCGTGCCTCGGTGAGTTCGTTGGCGCGCCAGGTCACCGCGGTATCCAGGGTCTTCGCCGAGATGCCGTAGTACTGCGCGCGCAGCGGCGTGTCTTCGCCGGCGGTGCTGAAATCGGCGGCCACGGCCCAGCGATCGGTCAGCGACCAGTCGAAGCCGGCCTCGAGCGCGGTCTTGCCGACGTAGCGGTCCATCGCCGGCAAGGCCTGCACGTAGGCGGTGATGCCTTCGGCATAGCCACGGATACCCACGCCCGCACGGGTACGGCGGACGCCGCCTTCGGGCAGGTCGGCCGTTGAATAACGACCGAGCGCGAGCACGCGCCAGTGATCGTCGATCAACGGGCTGGCCAGGGTGGCCTGGGTGGTGCCGTCACGGTCGCCATAGTCGGGGCTCGAGCCCTTGCCCTGTTCCGTGCTCAGGTCGAACTGCCAGCCACGCTGGCGGTCCCACGAGCGCACCGCGCGATCGACCTGGCCATTGCGATCGCCCAGCGTCTGCGCCTCGGCAAGCGTTTCGTCGACCTGGTCGTACTGGTATAGCGCACGATACGCATCCGCTTCGCCGATCAACGCATTCGCGTCGCGACGGTTGAGCGTCGAGGCGATATGGAAATCGTCCAGTGCCGTGCGCGGCCAGCCGCGCTGTAGTTCGGTGTTGCCCAGTTCGCGGCGGATCTGCGCGTTGGCGGGTGCCTCGCGGCTCATCGCGTTGAGACGGTCGTAGGCCGATTCGGTCAGGCCCACCGTGTTGCGCAACACCGCGGCATTCAGGTCCGCATCGACCTTGCGCGCGTTCTGGATCGGCAGGCGAATCCCGCGCACGCGTACCCACGGCTGTTCCTTCGCGGCCAGTTCGTCGATGGTGGCGAACGCCTTGTCGGTCTGGCCGGATTCGGAATAGGCATACATCAAGCCGATGCGCGGCTCACTGTCGGTGCCTGCGTACGGGCCGGGCTCCTTGCGGATGCTGTCTTCATAAAGCTTCGCCGACTCCAGCGGCCGGCGTTTGACCAGCATGGCGTCGGCGACGGCACGCTCCACATAAGCAGGCAGGTCGACGTGCTCTTTCTCCAGTTGCTCGTAACGCTGGATGGCTTCGTCGGGCCGGCCGGCCTGGTCCAGCGCCACCAGCAGGTCGAACGTCTCGCGTCGGCGCAGGTCGGCGGGCAAAGAGGTGTCGTCGGCCAGCCGGCGGGCGTCGGCGACTGCCTTGTCGGCCTCGGCATAAGGCGTGCGCGGATCGGCCGGCTCGCCGTTGGCCCAGCGGATTTCGTGGGAAACGTGGTCGGCAGCCAGGCGTGCACCGTCAGCCGGCGACTTCGGCGGCCGCAGCGAGCTGGCCAGCTCGCGGGCGCGAGTGGTTGCACCGAGATCGCTCAGCAGGGCGACATTCAGTTCCAGGGCATCGTGGTCGTCGGGCCAGCGATCGAGGATCGCCTGCACATGACGCAGGGCGTCAACACGGTGGCCCTGGTCGCGCTCGGTGCGCACTTGCGACAACAACGCGTCACGCTCTGGATTCGTCGTCGCCGCCAGCGCCACGTGGCCGTGGAGGGCAAGCGCCAAAGCCAGGCACAAGCGTCCCCGTGGCACGCGCGTTGGGCGCGGCGGTGTCGTGCTGATGATTTGCATACTGCCTTGTGACCTTATTCCTGCCGCCGCGCTATCCATTTCCGGCAACGGTTGAGAATGTGAGAGCGCCGTCCGCTTGGCACGTCGACGGGCTTGCCGTCATGGATGCAAGGGTAGTGCCAAAAATGACAAAATTGTTTACGTGGCGGTTTTGCGCCGACGCTCGGGGATGTCCGTCACGTTGTTGGCCGGTGCGTCGGCTTCCGGGACCACCATGTGGTCGTCGCCGTCCACCTGGATGACCGCGCGGCGGCTTTCCTGCACCAGCAGGGCGTCGTGCACGGAGGTATTCAACACTTCCGCGGCCGCAGGCAGCGGCACTGGCTGCGCCTTCTTGCGCCGCTGGCGTGTTTTCCTGCGCTGGCGGCTCTCATAGAACGACCAGGCGACGATCACCAGCAGGCTCAACGGCGCGATCCACATGATGTCGGTGATCTCACGCGCACTGCCGAGCACGACGCCGGGGATCCAGCGCTCCCACGCGGCGGGCAGGCCAAGCTTGTCGGCCAGCACGTGCAACGCTGGCAGCCACAGGAATCCCCACGCCAGCCAGGCCACCACGGTGAGCGCGGCATAGACGATGCGGCGCGGCAGCGACTGCTTCTCGGGACGATCGATCAGGATGCTATCGGCTTTCATTGGACTCCCCGGTCAGGGCTGACCCACGTTGCCCGGCTACCGTGGCGACGGAATGCCGCCCGCGGCAGGCCAACGACGGAGGTCGCGGTGTTGAGCATCCAGTACGCCAGCGGGTACCAGATCATCCAGTAGTAATGGCGGCCGATCCGCGCCTCGTAGCGGCGGTCGACCAGCAGGCTCAGCATGAACTGGGTAAGGCAGGTGACGCCGAGCACGACGCCATGCCATTGCGGAACCAGCGACGCGACGTGGAACGGTGGCGGTACGTCGGTGAACTTGCCCAGCAGCCACAGCACGATGATCGTGGCCATGATGTACGACCACGCCACGCTGAGGATGTATTCGATCGCAAGCGGCCACATCCGGCGCTGGCGCCAGCGCAGCAGGTCGCCTGCGTAACGCAGCAGTACCTCGGACCCGCCCTGGGCCCAGCGCAGCCGTTGTTTCCACAGGCCGCGCATGGTCTCCGGCATAAGGATCCAGCACAGCGCATTCGGCTCGTACTGCACTTCCCAATGGCGCATCTGCAAACGCCAGCTCACGTCGATGTCTTCGGTCACCATGTCGGTGTTCCAGTAACCGACGTCGTGCAACGCGCTCTTGCGGAACGCGGCGATGACGCCGGACACGGTGAAGATGCGGCCGTAGACACTTTGCGCGCGCTTGATCAGGCCGATGATCGAGGAGAACTCACCCACCTGCAGCTTGCCCAGCAGCGTGGAGCGATTGCGGATGCGCGGATTGCCGGTGACCGCGCCCACGCGGACGTTGCGCATCAGCCGCGAGACCATCCAGTGCGTGGCGTAATCGTCGAGCAGCGCATCGCCATCGATGCACAGCAGGTATTCGCCTTGCGCGGCGAGCGCCGCGGCACGCAACGCCATCGCCTTGCCATGGTTGGATTCCATGTGCATCACGCGCAGCCGCGGTTGCTCGCGCATCAATGCATCGAGGATCGCCCCAGTGTCGTCGGACGAGCCGTCGTTGACGGCGATGATCTCGAAGTCCGGCCAGCGCTGCGCGGCCAAGTGCAGGATGGTTTCGCGAACCTGCTCACCCTCGTTGAAACAGGGCACCACCAGGCTGACGAACGGGTACTCCGCGAGCGGCGCGGGCGATTCGCGATCGTCCATGTGCCGTTCCGTGCGCAGGTAATACACCAGCCCGCCGCTCATCCAGAGCAGCGACATCACCCAGGGGTAGTAAAAAGCGTACTGGAGCAGCGAATGCATCACCGATGCATCTGCCGTCATCCGCTGGTCTCCATGTCGAGCCTGCCGTTCGCCATGGTCGAGCCTCCTTGTGCTAGATCGATTGAAACCAATGGCTTAGGGCCACCATCGGTCTACGCAATTCCGGCACTTTCGGGGGCTGAGTGTGCACGTTTTGTCGACGGAATGCCGAATCCGTTCAGGTTTCCTGCCGATTTCGGGACGGTTAGCCGAGGCTGGGGAAGGCGTTGCGCAGGCCACTGACGATCATCTGCACCGCGATCGCGGCCAGGATCATGCCCATCAGGCGCCGGGCGATGCCGACCGCCTTGGGTGACAGGTAGCGCGCCACGTAGGGTGCGCCGAGCAGCGAAATGGCGAGCACGACGAGGAAGGCGCCAAGGCCGACCGCGAAGGCCAGGGCCATGTTGGTATTACGTGCGGTCTGCCCCTGCACGATGAGCGTGGCGATGGCGCCCGGGCCCAACAGCAGGGGAATCGACAACGGATACACCGCGACGTCTTCGGCCTCGGCCATGGCTTCCGCCTCGGAGACGGTCGGCGCGTGCTGGCTGCTCGGCGCGCCGTGCAGCATGTCCAGCGCGATGAGGAAGACCATCACCCCGCCGGCGAGCCGGAAGTCGTTCACCGTCACGCCGAACACGGCGAGGATCGCCCCGCCGAGCGCGGCCGCGACGACGCAGCCGATGCTCACCGCGAAGATCACCGCCCAGGCGACCTTGCGCCGGTTGGCTTCGGTCAGGCCGTCGGTCAGCGACAGGAACAGCGGCACGTTCGCGATCGGATTCATGATCGCGAACATCGCGGTGAACACTTTGATGGCGAAGGTGATGTCGAAGGACATGCCGGGAGGCTCAGCTATCCGAGGCGACCGCGTCGCGCGGATCGGTCGAGACGACCTCGGACGGGCAGGCGTCGCGCAGGCGCATCTGCACCGACATCAGCTTCCAGCCGTCACCGAACACGCTGCCCTTCGGCTGCAGGTCTTCCTCGATCCGATAGGTCGCCACGCGACCGTTGTCCCTGGCCACGCACCACTGGCTGATCCGCTGCGACTCGACCTGGGTCATCGAGGTGCCGTCCAGGCGCGAGTGGGTCTGGTAGATGAACTGTTGGGCCGTGCCCGACTTCAGCGGTGCGACGCCTTCGGAGATGGGCTTGTCCTTGCTGCCCGCCCAACCTTCCGCGGCGTAAGCGTCGAAGCGCCTGATCACCTCGGGCCGGACCTTGCGGGCGTCCGCATCGCGTAGCGTGCGCGTTACGTCGCCCGATACCTGCGTGGACGCCATCGCCGCGCCGGAAGCCACGAGGGCCAGGGCGACGCAAACCTTGACGATCTTCATCCTTCGATCTCCGTGGGGTTGGCCAGCCGAGCGTAGCATTGCCACGGCGCCGTGAGACCGCACCGTCGTGCGCAGGAACGGCATCAGGGCAGGGCCAGTTCCGCGGCGGCCTGCGTAAGCGGCTCGCCCGATACCCGGAGCAGGCCGGTATAGGGCGCTTCCAGTTCCATGACCAGGAAGATCGAGCCGGAGAAGGCAAGGGCGGTGCAGAACATCACGACGCGGACCGACGGGTTATGCATGGCGAAGATCCCCATGCCGATGAAGATCAACACGATCCACGCCGTGACCACGACCAGCAGGGGCGTCGGCTCGGAAGCCTTCTCGTGCTCGGAGGTGAGGATCCGCTCCTTGCCGAGGTCTTCGGTGATCTGCAGTGCACGATGCTGGAACCACCACTTCGCGTCGGAATCGGGTTGCAGTTTGAGGATGGCCTGCTGCAGTTCGGTGATGAGGCTAAGGCTGGTATGGGGCAGGCGGAACGCGATCTTCTCCATCTCGCCACCCGGCGCCACGCGCTCGGTAGCACGGGCAAGGAACGCGCGCAGGTTGGCGCGGATCGGCGCGGTTTCCTGCCCGTAGCCCGACAGCGCGCGGTCCATGAGCAGGACCGAGGTCGACACGCCGATGATGTCGTCGTTGGCCCGGTCAAACGTGGCGCGCGCCGAGGTCACCATGAAACCCAGGACCAGCGCCGCGAGCGTAGCCATCATGCTTATGCCGAACTGCGCGGCCTTCTGCGCTTCGTAGACACGGTGTTGTTCGGGCAGGTGCCGTGCGATCCACTCGCCGAGGTAAAGGCTGCCACAGGCAAGGATCAGGACGAGCAGCGACACGAAAATGGGTAGCATCGGCGGTCCCTGGTGACCTGCGAACGGCCCCCGGCCGCGCCGCCCATGATCCCCATGCGTCGAAACGCGATCTTTTACCAATGCGCGGTGGTTTGCTGAAACGGGTCGCCGCTTCGCGGCCAGAAAAAAAGCCCCGAAAGCGATGCCTTCGGGGCTTCTCGTCGTTAGATATTGGTGGAGCGGAGGAGGATCGAACTCCCGACCTCTGCATTGCGAACGCAGCGCTCTCCCAGCTGAGCTACCGCCCCACGTGAGCGTTGGATGTTATCAGGCCGTCCCGGGGGCGCCAAGCCCCCGGAAAAGCTCAATGCGGCAGCAGCGCCGAGAGCCGGTCGAACAGCACCTCGCGACGCCAGCCTTCCATCGCTTCGGGCCACTCACCGCCGCTCATGACGTATTCCTCCATGGTCCGGCGCGAGCAGAGCAGGCCGGGAGGGAGGTCGAGATGGCCGGCGAGGGTGTCGACCGCGCTGCGCATCTCGTTGATGGCCCGCTTGGCATCGCCCATGGGGTGGCCGACGATCGTCGCCGTGGCCTCGATCTCGTCGGCTTCCACCGGCCGGCGCAGCAGGGCGAACAGTTCCTCGCGCTGGGCCGAGCGCAGGGAGCGCGTGCCGCGGGTCAGTTCTTCCAGCTTCGCGAGCGTCTCCGGCAGCTTGCCGGCGAGGTCGAGGGCGTGCGCGTCTTCGAGCAGCCACGAGCGCGGCTTGTCCAGCGCGCGGGCGGTGGTCTCGCGCCAGCGCAGGACGCGGCGGAGCAGGGCCTGGCGTTCGCGCGGCCAGTCGGCCGCCGGTTTGAACCCGCGTTGCGGCTGCGGGTCGCCTTCGCGCTGGCTCGCGCGACGCTTCATCCGCGCGCAATCCTCGGCATGCCACGCCTCGCGCCCGCGTTCGGCGAGGCGCTCGGTGAGGATGGCGTGGACCGGATGCAGGTGGACGACGTCGAGGGTGGCGTAGAGCTTCTGCGAATCGGTGAGAGGGCGCTGCAGCCAGTCGCTGCGGGTCTCGCCCTTGTCCAGCTCGGCACCGACCAGGTCGGCGACCAGGGCGCGATAGCTGATGCCCAGGCCCATGCCGACGAAGGCCGCGGCGATCTGCGTATCGAACAGGGTGTGCGGGCCGTCCGGCAGGAACGGTGCGAGGGCTTCGAGATCTTCACCGGCGCTGTGCATCACGGTGACCACCGGTGCGTCGGCGAATACGGGGCGCAGGCTTTCGCCCAGCGGCACGGCCAGCGGGTCGATCAGCGCGTAGCGTCCTTCGTGCGCCAGCTGCAACAGCGCCAGTTGCGGATAGAAGGTGTTCCGTCGCATGAATTCCGTGTCGAGGCCGACGACGGCACCGGCGGCAACGGGTGCGAGCCAGGCGTCCAGCTCGTCGCGGCGTTCGATCCAGGGGGCGGCGTGAGCGAGTTCGCTCGATGACATGGGGCGTCCTTGTAAGTAAACGGAGCCGTGCGTCACGTGTTGCCCTGCAGCGCACGATTCCCTAAGGTGGCACCGCACGATAGCAGGCCCACGCGGAACCGCCCACCATGCCGAACACCGAGACCGTCCGCCGACAGCGCGCCATTGGCGGTTCGCTTGGCGTGGCCGTGCTCGCTTTCGCCCTGTTCTATCACTTTTTCCCGCAACTGCTGCACGTCGATCCGGGCCAGCAAGCCGCGCGCACGCCCGCGCGCAGCCAGCCGGGCACCATGGGGTTCGACCAGCGTCCGCAGGCGGCGCCGCAAGCCGTCGCCTCCGAGGTCGATGCGGGGCCACCGTTGGTACTCGCCCCGGCGGCGGTCATCGCCGCACGGCGTCGCGACAAGACGCCGGAAGCCGCACTGCCTGCCCAGGCCACGCCGGATACGCCGGAGTTCAGCGCCTTGCTGGATCGCGCCGACAAGGCCCTCGCCGCCGATCGCCTCGTGGGTGGCAAGGACAGCGCGGCGGCGTTGTATGCCACGGCATTGAAAGAGAAGCAGGATAGCCAGCGCGCGCTTGCGGGCATGGACGAGATCCGCGCGCGCCTGGCCGCGGAGATCGAACAGGACATCGCGCTGGGCGATGCCGACGCCGCGCGTGACTCGCTGACGGCGCTCAAAGCCTTGCCGAACGGCGCGAAGGACGCGCAGCCGCTGCTGCAGCAACTGGCCGTGCTCGACAAGGTGCGCCCGCTGCTGACCACGGCAGCAACGCAGTTGCAGGCCGGCAAGGCGAGCCAGCCGCATGGCGACAGTGCGCTGGACACGTATCGGCAGGTGCTCCAGCTCGACCCGCAGAATGCGGTGGCGATCCAGGGCATCGGCCAGGTGCAGCACGTCGTGCTCGATCGCGCCCTTGCGGCTGTCGCCCAGAGCGATTTCACGACGGCCGACAACGCCCTGGCCGAAGCCGCGGCGATCGAGCCGGGCTCGCAAGCCTTGCAGGACACGCGCGGCCGGATCGAAGGCATGCGCCGCCAGAGTGGCGCGGCCATGCTGGCCCAGGCCCGTTCCGCGCTGGATGGTGGCAACCTGGAACTGGCCCAGCAGCTTGCGGCGAAAGCCCAGCAGGTAAGCCCCGACCTGGCCGGCATCGACGATTTCAACGAGCGCGTGACCAACGCGAAGCTCTACGCCAGCTACAAGCCCGGCCAGGTGTTCGCCGATCGCTTCGTCGATTCGACCGGGCAGGCGCCGGCGATGGTCGTAGTCCCCACCGGCAAGTTCATGATGGGTTCGCCCGATGGCGAAACGGGGCACGACGCGAACGAAGCGCCGTCGCACGAGGTGGAGATCGCCAAGGGTGTCGCGCTGTCGCGCAGCGCCGTGACCATCGGCCAGTTCCGCGATTTCGTACGCTCCAGCGGTTACGTGCCGCAGTCGCAGACGCTCGGTGGCAGCAGCGTCTATGACGAACAGAGCGGCGGCCTGCGCGACGATGCGTCGGCGACCTGGCAGGACGACTACGCCGGCAAGCCGGGTGCCGACCGGCTACCGGTGGTCAACGTCTCGTGGAACGATGCCAAGGCCTACGCGGACTGGCTCTCCCAGCGCAGCGGCAAGACGTATCGCCTGCCAAGCGAGGCGGAATTCGAATACGCGCTGCGTGCCGGCAGCACCACCCGCTACTGGTGGGGCGATGGCACGCCGTCGTCGCATGTGGAAAACCTCACCGGTGCGAACGACCGCTCCGGCTCCGGGCGACGCTGGAGCAACGCCTTCAACGCCTACAAGGACGGCTACTGGGGGCCGGCACCGGTGATGAGTTTCACGCCCAACCCGTTCGGCCTGTACGACATGGGCGGCAACGTTTCGGAGTGGGTCGCCGACTGCTGGCACGACAATTACATCCGTGCCCCGCGCAGTGGCGAAGCCTGGGTCAATCCCGGTTGCGGCCGGCGCGTCATCCGCGGCGGTTCGTGGGGCAGCGCACCGGACATGGTCCGGTCGGCCTACCGCCAGGGTGCCACGGCCGACCTGCGCAGTGCCCGCGTCGGCTTCCGCGTCGCGCGCGAGCTGTAGGCCTTTCCCATCCTGCGCATCGCTTTGCCGAATCCGCACGACAACCCGCTTGACTAAACACGGTGTTGCTGCGGATGCTTGTCGCGTCTATCTCACCGGACGAGGCTGGCCCTTGGCGACGTCGATCATCGTAGGTTATCGCCCCTTTCCCGGCCGCACCGAGCTGGTGGTAGCGATTTTGCTGGAGATCTACGAGGCCATGCAGCGTGCCGGCCTGATCACGGCACGCCGCCCCTGGATCATGCGCAGCGAAGACGGCAACGTGGTCGCCGCCTTTGAAATGACCAACGAGTATTCCTTCGCCGCCTCGGAAAAGATTCGCGAGGTCGCCGCGCTGCGCATTCGCCTCATGGGCGTCGCCGAGCGCATGCCGCTCGCCGAGATGCGCGAAAGCAGCGCCCCCTACGCCGAGTTCGAAACGACCACCGAATACCCGGCGGTGGTCGCGGCGCGCTGAATGCCCTCAGGCGCGGAGCTCGCGCTCGATCGCCTGCTGCACGAACTGGTTGAGGCTGATGCCCCGTGCCGCGGCTGCCTCGGACGAGCGCAGGTGCAGTTCGGCCGGGACGCGTGCCTGGAATTTTCCGGAGAACGAGCGCACGGACGGGATGCCCGCCTGTGCGCATGCGTCGAGGAAAACGCGCAGCGAAATGGAACCTTCGCGGCGCAGGCCGCCGACGTCGTTGGCGTAGAAGTCCGCGCCGCCGTTAAGGCCGACGAACTCGCCACGGAACATGTCGATCTCCGGGTCGTACAGGACCACGGCGCGGTGGCCGTCGATGTTCATGATGTTATTCATCTGGTTCGTACGTGACTTGGTTTCATCAAATGGTACCGAAAAGTGGTACCGAAAACCATAGTCGCGCGAGTTGTCGCTGCTAACCGGCCGAAGTCCCTTTCACGCGTCGGGGAAATCCGATTCCTGCGGTTCCGCCTAAGCCAGGCGCCTCAGACCCGCCCGTAGACCTCTTCCAGCTGCGTCACCGCGGCGTTCACCCGCTCGATGCCGGAGGCCTGGAGCTGGACACTTTCGCCGATCGACCCGGTCACTTCGGTCACGTCGTCGACGGCGCCGAGGATCTGCTGCATCACCAGGCCCGCCGTGCCGACGAGTTCGGCGCCTTCATCGACGCGGTCGCGGGCATCGCCGATCAGTGCGTGGATCTGTTTCGAGGCCGTGCCGCTGCGCAGGGCCAGCTGGCGGACTTCATCGGCGACGACTGCGAAGCCCTTGCCGCTCTCACCCGCGCGTGCCGCCTCGATCGCTGCATTGAGGGAGAGCAGGTTGGTCTGGAAGGCGAGGGTGTCGATCAGTTCGAGGATGTCTTCCACCGAGCGCGTGCTTTGCTGGATGGCGCCCATGGTGCGCACCACGTCGGCGACCACGCCACCGCCACGCTGGGCGGCGACGCGTGCACCGCCGGCAAGGGCCTCGGCACGATCGGCTTTCTTTGCGTTATCCAGCACGGCGTGCGAGAGCGAAACCACTTCGCGTTGCAGGGTTTGCGCCGCCAGCGTCTGCGCGGTGATGTCGGTGGCGTACTTGATGACCCGCACCGGGCGGCCCTGCGCATCGAGGATCGGGTTATACGTCGCCTGGATCCAGACGATCCGGCCACCGCGGCCGAAGCGCCGATAGAGGCCCGCGGCATGGCGACCCTCGCGCAACCGTGCCCAGAATCCGGCGTATGCATCCGAGGCGGCTTCGCTCGGGTCGACGAACATCCGGTGGTGGCGACCGGCGATCTCGTCCAGCGAATACCCCATGGCGGAAAGGAAATTGCTGTTGGCGTCGAGGATGGTGCCGTCCAGCGCAAACTCGATGGTGGCCTGGGCACGATCGATGGCGCGCAGGCGGCCGTCCATGTCGGCTTCGGCGAGGCGCCGGTCGCTCACGTCGGTGGCGTACTTCACCACCCCGGAGACCCGGCCCAGGCTGTCGATGATCGGGTTGTACGAGGATTGCAGCCAGACGTCGCTGCCATTCCTGTGCAGGCGACGATATAGCCCCGCGTCGGCCTTGCCCTGGCGCAGGTTGTCCCAGAATTCGGCATACGCCGTCGACGCGGCTTCCGCGGGATCGACGAATTGGCGATGGTGGCGTCCAACGACCTCGGCAAGGTCGTAGCCCATGGTCTTCAGGAACAGGCTGTTGGCGTGGACGACGCGTCCGTCCGGGCTGAATTCGATCACGGCCTGGACCTTGTCCAGGGCAGCCAGCTTCCCGCGCATGGCCCGCTGTTGGCGCATCCACCGACCAAGCATCGTCTCACCCCGCCTCAAGAATGTGATCTAGATCACATATCGGCCGCCCCCAAGGTGGCTTTAGGCAAAAACGGTCGAAACGGTAAAAATGATGGTCAGGCCGCTTCCATGGCTTCCATTGCCGCCCGGGTCAGGAAGCCGGAACGGGTTTCGCCGTGACGCTGGGCAACAAAAAAGCCTCCACGATGGGAGGCTTCTTGCGCAGCTGGTGCCGAAAGTGGGACTCGAACCCACACTGTATCTCTACAAACGGATTTTGAGTCCGCCGCGTCTACCGGTTCCGCCATTTCGGCATGGGGCTGGCGATTATGCGTGAATCAGTGGACGTGGTCGAGGCCTAACTGGCGTTCGGTGCGCATGTACCAGTCATCGCCTTCCGGGTTGAACACGGCGCACTGGGTCATGCGGCCCGAGTAGATGTGCAGGCTGACGGCAAGCGAGTCGGGGCTCGGGTTGCGGATGGTGTGGTACTCGTGCGGCGGGATCAGGCTGCCGGCGGAGCCGGGACCGGCTTCGATCGAGCCAACCGGGCGGAAATGGTAGCGGGTGGCATCGTGCTCGAGCAGTTCGTACTGGACGATTTCCAGCGCGCCGTTCCAGACGCCCTCGACGCACCACATGCCGCTGTGGTCATGGATCAGGGTGCCCTGGCCGGGGCCCCAGGTCATGGCGACCACGCTGTAGCCGTGGTCGTCGCTGCGATAAAGCTCGCGGCGGGCGTAGTGGTCGCCGGCCGTTTCGAACACGCAGGCGGGCAGGACCACTTCCTGCGAGCGGATCAGCTGGCAGAGCGACTTGCGCAGGGTGTCGGTGATCGCGGGCGTGGTGGGCTGCGCGACCGAGGCATCGATGGCATCGATGAGCTTGCGGCTACCCTGGAAATCGACCGTGATCATGGCTGGGACCTCGTGCAGGAACGTGTGGGGACGGAACGCTGCCTCCGATGATACCAGCGCGCTGCCCCAGCTGCCGTGATCCCCTCACAACGACCGCAAAAACGTCCCGATCGCCCGACTGTAATTCTCGATGTCGACCAGGAAGGCATCGTGCCCCTGCGGCGAATCCAGCGCCACGAACTCCACCGCCGCCCCGGCCGCCTCGAGCCCCTTGGCGATCGTCTCCTGCTGCTCCAGCGGGAACAGGATGTCGGTGCTCACGCCGATCACCAGGGCGCGTTCGACGTTGATCCGCGACAGGCCGCGCATGACATCGCCCTGGCCGTATTCGGAGACATCGAACCAGTCGCTGGCGCGCGAAAGGTAGAGGTAACTGTTCGGGTCGAACTGGCGGTTGAAGCGGCGCGCATGCCCTTCGAGGTACGACTCCACTTGGAATTCGAAACCGAACGGCTGGTCGCCGTCGCGTTCGTCCGGATCGAGCCGGATGCGGGCGAAGCGGCCCTTCCACTCCATCGCCGAGCGATAGGTGATGACGCCGAGCTTGCGCGCGATGCTCATGCCGTGTTCCGGCCACGCATCGCCGTCGTAAGCGCCGCCGCGCCATTCCGGGTCGAGCCGGATCGCTTCGCGCTGCAGCGAACGGATGGCGATCGCGAAGGGCTGTGCCTGCGGCGCGGTGTCGACGCTGATATGCGTTCGCGCGGCGCCGGGGTGCAGGATCATGTAGGCCAGGGCGCTCATGCCGCCCATCGAGCAGCCGACGAGGCAGGCCAGTTCGGTAATGCCCAGGCCGGTGACGGCCTCGTGCGCCGCATTGGCCACGTCTTCCAGCGACAACTCGGGGAAGGTCAGGCGGTAGGGGTCGCCGGTGGACGGATCCACGGACGCGGGGCAGGTCGACCCCTTGTCGCTACCCAGCGAGTTCACGCAGATCACGTAGTAGCGATCCGTGTCGAAGGCGCGGCCGGGGCCGATCATCGCGTCCCACCAGCCCGGCGTGGGGTCCTCCGCGTTGGCCGCGGCATGCGCACTGGGCGAGAGTCCGGTCAGGATGAGGATGGCATTGCCGCGTACCGCGTCCAGCGTGCCCCAGGTCTCGTAAGCGACCCGCGCGCCGTGCAGTTCGCCGCCGCGCTTCATGCGGAAGGGCGACGCCAGGTCGTGGTAACGGCGGGCATCGCCCATGCTGCGCTCCTTCACTGGCCGGCGCCCGCGGCGCGTTTCTCGGCAAGGGTAATCTGTTCGGCGACGGCGTGGGCCACGTTGGAATCCGGGTCGAGCAGGGGCTGCAGGCGTCGCCACGTCGCCGCGGCGTCGGTGAAACGCTCCTGCTGGAACTGCGCGATGCCGAGCAGCCACAAGGCCTTCTGGCTATCCGGTTGGGCCGCCACGGCTTGCTCGAGCAGGGCGACGGCGCGGCCTTCGATGCGATGGTCCGTGCGCACCAGCGAATCGGCCTCGGCCCAGCCGACCATCGCCGCGACATTGGTCGCGTCGGCCTTCAGGGCACCGTCGTAGGCGCTGCGTGCCTCGGCCGGTTGCTTCACCATCGTGTAGGTCTGGCCGAGCAGCAGCCAGCCCTCCACGTCGCCCGGGTTGGCCGCGAGGCGCGCATGCAGGGCATCGAGCGCCTGGCCCACCGTCATCTCCTTCGGCGGAGCAACGCCGCCCAGGGTCGACGGCGTGCCGACGAGGGCGTAGATCCCCACGCTGGCCAGCGGCACCACGACAGCGACGGCGACCGCGATCGCGAACACGGTGCGCGAACGACCGTGCCTGCGCCCATGGCGAATCATCGGCACCAGCAGGAGCGCCAGGGCCAGGACCAGCATGGCGCCGGCGACTACGTAAAAAACGATGCTCACCAGTCGTCCTCGGTATCACTGGGCGGTGCGGCGCTGGCGGGTGCCTGGCGCGCGCGGCGACGGACCTGCACGGCGACGACCAGGCCGCCGATCGCCAGCACGACGAGCGGGCCGAACCAGAGCAGCCATGTTTTCGGTTCGACCGGCGGCTTGTACAGCACGAAATCCGAATAGCGATCGACGAGGTAGGTCTTGATCTCGGCGTCGCTCTTGCCGGCCTGCATCATCTCGAAGATCTGCCGACGCAAGTCGTGCGCGATCGGCGCGTTGGAATCGGCCAGGGTTTCGTTCTGGCACATCGGGCAACGCAGCTCCGAACTGAGCTTCTGGTAGCGCAGCTCTTCGGCGTGGTCGCGGAACGGCAGCGGCTGGATCGCCTGGGCGATGGCCAGCAGCGGCAACAGGCATAGCAGGGCAAGGAGGCCGAGGCGGCGCATCACGGGCCTTCCTTCGCCAGCGCCGCCAGCGCGGGACGGAATTCCTTCGCGACGACCTCGTCGGTCACCGGGCCGACGTGCTTGAGGCGGATCACGCCCTTGCCGTCGATCAGGAAGGTCTCCGGCGCGCCATACACGCCGAAGTCGATGCCGGCGCGGCCGTCGCGATCGACGATCACCACGTCGAACGGGTTGCCGTGCTCGGCCAGCCACGCCGTCGCATCCTGCGGATCGTCCTTGTAGTTGAAGCCGACCATCGGCAGGCCAAGCCCCTTCACGGCGCCGGACAGCACCGGGTGTTCGTGCACGCACTCGATGCACCAGCTGCCGAACACGTTGAGGAAGTACGGCTTGCCCAGCAGCGACTGCTTGTCGACGGTGCGCGTGGCGTCGCCGAGCACTGGCAGGGCGAACGCGGGCGCCGGCTTGTCGATCAGCGGCGAGACGATTTCCTGCTGGTCGTGCTGGGTGTTCCACCAGATGCCGAAGCCGAACAGGACGACGAGCAGGGCGAAGCCAAGCAAGGGAAGGAAACGACTCATGCGAGTGTCTCCACCACCGGGGCGCCGGCCGTCGCGGGTGCCTTCTTCGCGCGGAAGCGACGTTCGGCGGCGGCGAGGAAACCGCCGGCCATCATGAACAGGCCGCCCAGCCAGATCCAGCGCACGAAGGGCTTGTGGTACAGGCGCAATGCCCAGGCCCCTTCGACGTTGCCGCCGTCCATCGGCTCGCCCAGGGCAACATAGATGTCGCGGAACAGCCCCGGATCGATCGCCGATTCGGTCTGCACCTGGCCGCGTGAATACGTGCGCTTCTGCGGGTGCATGGTGGCCATGACCTCGTCGCCCTTGAGGATCGTGACCACGCCTTCGTCGGCGCGCCAGTTCGGGCCGGTGCTCTCGTGGACGCCGTCGAAGCGGAAACGATAGCTGCCGACGCTTTCGACCTGGCCCGGGGCCATGCGCACGTCGCGTTCGGTGCTGAGCGATTCGGACAGCATCACGCCGATGATGAAGATGGCCACGCCGGCATGCGCGACCAGCATCCCGGCCATCTCCGCCGGGAAGCGGCGGCCGAAGGGCATCTCACGCCAGCGCTTCACGACGTACGCCAGCGTGCCGGCGGCCACCCAGGTGGCGCCTGCCACGCCGGCGATCGCGCGCAGGTGGCCTTGGGCAAACATCGCGGCGACGATCGTGCAGACCACGGCGGCGATGCCGGCGCGCAACGCCATCGCGGTGAGCTGGCGTCCTTCCGCCCGGCCCCAGCGCAGGTACGGACCGAACGGCAACAGCAGCACGGCCGGTGCCATCAGCAGCACGAAGAGGAAGCCGAAGTAAGGCGGCCCGACGGAGACGCGACCGAGGTTCAGTGCATCGCCGATCAACGGGAACAGCGTGCCCAGCAGCACCATCGCCGCGGCGGTGGTGAACAGCAGGTTGGCGATCATGATGCCGGTCTCGCGCGACAGCGCGGCGAACGGCTTGCCCGTGGCGACCTTCGGCGCGCGCACCGCATAGAGCAGCAGCGAACCGCCGATGACGACGATCAGGAAGCCCAGGATATACAGGCCACGACGCGGGTCGGAGGCGAACGCGTGCACCGAGGTCAGCACGCCCGAGCGGACCAGGAAGGTGCCGAGCAGCGACAGCGAGAAGGCGAACAGCGATAGCAGCACCGTCCACGCCGGCAGCGAGCCACGCTTCTCGGTCACTGCCTGGGCATGGATCAGCGCGACGCCGACCAGCCAGGGCATGAACGAGGCGTTTTCCACCGGATCCCAGAACCACCAGCCGCCCCAGCCCAGTTCGGCGTACGCCCACCAGCTGCCCGCGACGATGCCCATGGTGAGGAAGGCCCACGATACGTTCGTCCACGGACGCGCCCAGCGCACCCAGGCCTGTTCCATCTCGCCACCGAGCAGCGCGGCGATGGAGAAGGCGAACGCCACCGAGAAGCCGACGTAGCCCATGTAGAGCACCGGCGGGTGGAAGGTCATGCCGGGATCCTGCAGCACCGGGTTCAGGTCGCCACCGTCGCCGGGCATCGGCAGCTCGCGCAGGAACGGGTTCGAGGTGAACAGGATGAAGGCGAGGAAACCCACCCCGATCAGGCCCATCACGCCGAGCACGCGCGCGACGAAGGGCTGCGGCAGGTGCCGGCTGAAGGCGGCCAGCGCCACTGTCCACACGTTGAGGATGAACACCCATAGCAGCATCGAGCCTTCGTGCGCGCCCCAGACCGCGGTGATGCGGTAATACCAGGGCAGGGCGAGGTTCGAGTTGTCGGCGACATAGGCGACCGAGAAGTCGTAGGCGAGGAAGGCGTGGACCAGGATGCCCATCGCCGCGAAGACGAAGATCGCCTGGCCGGCGGCGGCCGGGCGGGCAATGGCCATCAGTGCGCCGTTGCCGCGCCACGCGCCGATCATCGGCAGCACGCCCTGCACGACGGCCAGCAACAGCGCGAGGATCAGGGCGTACTGGCCGAGTTCGGGGATCACTTCGGCGGCTCCTTCATCGCGGTGTCGTCGATGTTGCGCTTCTGGTGCGCCTTGGCCATCGCGTCCTTCAGTTCCTTCGGCATGTAGTTTTCATCGTGCTTGGCCAGCACTTCGCTGGCGATGAAACGACCGTCGGCCATGCGACCCGTGGCGATCACCGACTGGTTGTCGCGGAACAGGTCGGGAAGGATGCCGGTGTATTCCACGGGCATCGCCCCGGCGTCGTCGACGACGATGAAGCTCACCTTCAGGCTGTCGCTGGCGCGCGTGATGGAGCCGGACTTGACCATGCCGCCGAGGCGGAAGGTCGGGTACTGCGTGGCCTGGCCTTCCTGGATCTGGCTGGGCGTGAACAGGTAGCTCATGTTCCGCTGCAGGGCGAACACGGTAAGGCCCACGGCGATGGCGGCGGCGGCGATGACCGAGACGACGATGGCGAGGCGGCGTTTACGCGTTGGATTCATTGCTGGCTGGGGTTCCGGGCCGGCGGCGGTTTTCCTGGCGCGCGATGCGTGCGCGGATATCGCGCAGGTTGCGGCGGCGCCTGGCGAGCGGCGCCAGCGTGTCGATCAAAAGGACGAAGAAGAAGACCGCGAACGCGGTCCACACGTAGGCGCCGTAGCCGCCCATCGCGAAAAAATGGCTCATGCGCGCTCTTTCCACGGCAGCCCCAGCGCGATGTCGCGCACCCAGGCCTTGCCGCCTTCGGAGGCGATCAGGTCGGCGCGCACGCGCGCGAACAGGCTGGCGACGTAATAGAGCTTGGTCGCGGCCATCATCGTCAGCAACGGCCAGAGCATGCTGGCATCGATGTGCGAGGGGCCGAGCAGGCGCACGGTGGAACCCTGGTGCAGCGTGTTCCACCAGTTCACCGAGAAGTGCACGATGGGTACGTTCACCGCGCCGACGAGCACGAGGAACGACGCGGCGCGCGCACCCTGGCGGCGATCTTCGAACGCGTGGTAAAGGCCGATGATGCCCAGGTAGATGAACAGCAGCACCAGTTCACTGGTCAGGCGCGCGTCCCATGTCCACCACGTGCCCCACATCGGCTTGCCCCAGAGCGAACCGGTGGCCAGGGTGATGGCGGTGAACGCGGCGCCGACGGGTGCGGATTCCATCGCCACCGTTTCGGCGAGCTTGATCCGCCAGACCAGGCCGATGAAGGCGGCGAGGCTCATCGCGCCGTAGATGAACAGGCTCATCCACGCGCTCGGCACGTGGATGAAGATGATCCGGTACGCATCGCCTTGCTGGTAGTCGGCCGGCGCAAGGAACAGGCCGCCGTACAGGGCGACGACGCCAAGCAGGATCGCCAGTCCCAGCGCCCACGGGCGCACGGCGCCGGCGAAGCGATAGAAGATCGGCGGTGATCCCAGGCGGTGCAGCCAGAGGGGAACCCAGTTAGCCATCGGTCCTCGTCGAAGGTTCTCGCATCGCGGTGAGTCCCCCATGGACCGTCCGCGGTTGCGTGTTCATGTGTCCATCGCGATGCGCAGCGCAGCGGCGCAGGCCAGTGGCGCTAGCACGATGGCCATCGCCAGCCCCGCGCCGAGCCACGCCAGCGGCGCAACCCAGGGCAAGCCCTCCTGCGCGGCCGCAACGGCACCGGCGGCGAAGATCGTCACCGGTACGCACAACGGCAGCAACATAAGTGCGAGAAGCATACCAGAGCGCTTTGCCCCGGCCGTCAGTGCGACCAGCACCGCGCCGAGCAGGCTGAGCAGCGGCGTGGACAGGCCCAGCGCCAGCACCAGCACGAGGATCGCCGGGCCGGGCAGGTGCAGCATGCCGGCCAGCACGGGCGCGACGACGATCAGCGGCAGCGCCGAGGTCACCCAGTGGGCGATGATTTTCATGCCTACGAGCAGGGCGAGCGGCTGCGGCGCGAGCATCAACTGCTCCATCGAGCCGTCGTCGATGTCCGGCCGGAACAGGCCATCGAGGGTCAACAGCATGGCAAGCAGTACGGTGACGAACACCACGCCGCCGGCGATCCGTGCGAGCAGCGCGGGCTCGGGACCGAGGGCGAACGGGAACAGGGCGGCCACCATCACGGCATAGAGCACGGGTAGCGCGATGTCGCCGCGCCGGCGCCAGGCCAGGGTCAGGTCGCGGCGCAGGAGGGCGGCGCAGGCGGCGAGCGTACTACCGGGCGTCACGCGTGCAACCGGATGCGGCGCGGCGCATCGCCGGCGAAGCTGACGGCTCCGTGGCTGGTCACCAGTGCCGCGCCGCCACGGCCGGCGTGGTCGTGCAGTAGCCGGTTGACCAGCGCGATGCCTTCGCGGTCGAGGTTGGCGTAGGGCTCGTCGAGCAGCCAGACGCGGGCCGGTAGCAGAAGGAGGCGGGCAAGCGCCGCGCGCTTTTTCTGTCCGGCGGAGAGGCGGCGGACCGGCTCGTCCTCGAAACCGGCCAGGCCGACCTCGGCCAGGGCCGCGTCGCTGTCTATGCCCTCGCGCACGCCGTACAGGCCGATCGACAGGGCCAGGTTTTCGCGCGCCGAGAGGTCGAATTTCAGGCCCAGGTGATGGCCGAGGAAGACCACCGCGCCCGCCATGGTGTCGAGGCTGAACGGCGCACCGTCGAGCAGCACCTCACCTTCGTCGGCGTGCAACATGCCGGTGAGCACGCGCATGAGGGTGGTCTTGCCGCTGCCGTTGTCGCCCTCCACCAAGGCCACTTCGCCGTCGTGCAGGGCGAAATCCACCGGTCCGAACACGGCTTCGTCCTGGCGCAGGAAGCTGAGCGCGCGGGCTTCGAGCAGGGGTGGGGTTGGTGGCATCGGGGGATTGTTGCGGGAGCGTGCGGGGATGTCTACGTCGGTCGGGGGAGCGGGGGGAGGGTGGCCAGCAGGGTGCGTTCGGCGGCGTCGAGGTCGACGCTGGCGACGTCGTCGTGGCCGCGCAGTAGCTGTTCGACCAGGGTGTCCTGGGCGCGTCCCCGTTCCAGCGCGTAGGCGTAGGGCAGGTGGGTGAAGGTGACCATCCGGTAGCGCGGCAGGTAGTGCGTCGGGCAACGTTGTGCGAGCAGGCCGCCCAGTTCGCGCATGCGCAGGAACTGCGGATCGGCGACCTTGTCGCGCATCTCCACGTAGTTTTCCAGCGCCATGCGGGCGATCGCGTCGGCATTGGGCTTGCGGCTGGCTTCGAAGGCGGCGAACACGCCGGCCGGGTCATCCGGGCTGGCGGCGAAACGCTCGGCCAGTTCGGCGGCGTCTTCGAAACCGCAATTCATTCCCTGGCCGTGGAACGGCACGATGGCGTGCGCGGCATCGCCGATGAGCAGGGCGCGACCGCCGATGTGCCAGCGATCCAGGTACAGCGTGGCCAGCGAACCGACCGGATGCGCCGACCAGTCCGCGGCGAAGTCCGGCATCAGGTCCAGCGCATCGGGGAATTCCGTACGGAAAAACGCTTCGGCGGCACCGGCGCTGGCGATGGTGCGGAAGCTGGGGTGCTCGCCGTCGTTCGGCAGGAACAGGGTGACGGTGAAGCTGCCTTCGCGATTGGGCAGCGCGATGCACATGTAATGGCCACGCGGCCAGATGTGCAGGGCGTTGCGTTCGATGGCGAAGGGTGCCGCCGGATCGGTGCCGGGCGGGATTTCCAGTTCCTTGTAACCGTGGCCGAGTTCCTCGACGCGTTCGCCCAGCGGCTCATGGCGATGCATGGCCGCACGCAGGGCGGAGCCGGCGCCATCAGCACCGATCACGATGGGAGCATCGACGATGCGCTCGCTACCGTCCGCGGCGTGCAGGGTCAGCGTGCCGCGCTCGAGGTCGGCGCTGGCCAGGCCCTGGTCGAAGTGGAAGGTGGCACCCGCGGCTTCCGCCGCGTCGAGCATCAGCGTGTTGAGGCCGCCGCGGGACACCGACCAGATCACCTCGGAGTCGTCCACGCCGTAGCGCTGCAAACCGCTGTGGCCGGCCGGGTCGTGGACCATGCGCCCACGCATCATCACCGCCTGGGCCAGCACCTGGTCTTCGAGGCCGGTGGCGCGCAGCGCATGCAGGCCGCGTTCGGCCAGGGCGAGGTTGATCGAGCGGCCACCGAGGAATCCGGACTTGCGCGGATCGGGGCGCTTTTCATAGACGGTGACGCGGAATCCGCGCTGGGTCAGGAGGGTGGCGACCAGTGCGCCGACCAGTCCGGCGCCGACCACGGCGATGTCGTTGCGGGGCATGGAGCCTTCCGGTCGATATTGCGGGGCAGCGCATCGTGCGCCGCAACGCTGCCCGGGGCAAGCCCGGGCAGCGCGGGGCGTTTTAGCTGGCTTTCTTGCCGCCGCGCGGCGGCGCCTGGGTGGCGGCAGCCGGCTTGGCGGTGGCCGCGTCGAGGAACCCGCGCTGCATCGACTTCCACACGTCGAGGTTGCGCTCGGTCATCTCGTTGAGCATGGACCAGGGGGTCTGGCCCATCAGGTTATTGAGCTGGTTGCGGAACTGCTGCTGCTGGTCGAGGAACACCTGCAGGCTGCGCTCCAGGTACGGTCCCATGAAGCCCTGCAACGAATCCCCGTAGAAACGGATGATGTGCGAGAGCAACTGGGAGGACAGCATCGGCTGGCCGTGCTCTTCATGCTCGGCGATGATCTGCAGGAGCACCGAGCGGGTAAGGTCCTCGCCCGACTTGGCGTCGCGGACCTCGAAATGCTCTCCGTCGAGCACCAGCTGGCGGACTTCTTCCAGCGTGATGTAGCTCGAAATCTCCGTGTCGTACAGACGACGGTTCGGATACTTTTTGATGATGCGAAGGGTTTGTGCCATGCGGCGAAAGCTACCACGAGGTATTGCGCCGCACCAGTTAGTTTCACGGCGTGTAATCGTTTACGTCATCCATATGTGAATTTGGATCGATTTACGTAACTTGGATTTAATGACCCGCCGCGCCACCCGCATTTCCGAACGGTGGCTTCGCCAGCCAGAGGATCGGAATCAGGGCCAGGAACAGGATCCCGCAGAGCCAGAACACGTCGTTCACGGCCAGGGTTAGCGCCTCGCGGCTGACCACCTGGTCGAGCACGGCGCGCTGCGCTTCGCCATGCAGGTGCATGCCCTGCAGCCGGTCGATATACGCCGTGGCAGCCGGCGATGCCGGGTTGACGTACTCGGTCAGCGAGGCGTGGTGTGCTTCGCCGCGATGCTGCCAGATGGTGACGGTGAGCGCGGTCGAGACGCTCGACGCCAGCGTGCGGCAGAAATTGGCCAGGCCCGACGCCCCCGCGATCTGGTCCGGACGCAGGCCCGACAGGAAGATCTGGTTCAGCGGGATGAAGAAGCACGCGATGCCGATGCCCATGACGAAGCGTGGCAGCACCAGCGTGGCGAACGACGCACCGCTGTTGAAGGTGGAGAACCAGAACGCGGTGAATGCGAACACGATGAAGGCGAAGGTCACCACCGCGCGCAGTTCCAGGCGTTGGATGTTCTTGCCGATGATCGGTGACATCAGGAACGCGAGGATGCCCACCGGTGCCGTGGCCAGGCCAGCCCACGTGGCGGTGTAGCCGAGCGTGGTCTGCAGCCACAGCGGGAACACCACGGTGATGCCGAAGAAACCGAGCATGCCGAGTGACAGTGCGCTGACGCCGACGGCGAAGTTGCGCCGGGCGAACAGCGACAGGTCCACCACCGGGTACTTCGCGGTGAGTTCCCAGATGACGAGGAAGGTCAACGCGACGACGGCGATGAGGCCCAGCGTGAGGATCAGCGGCGAGGCGAACCAGTCGTGGTCGTTGCCGTTGTCCAGCATGAACTGCAGGCAGCCCACGCCGACGACGAGCAGGAACAGGCCGACCGAATCGATCGGTGCGCGCACCGTCTTCGTTTCGCGCGAGCGCAGGATGCTCCAGGTGATCACGCCCGCCGCCGCGCCCACGGGCACGTTGATATAGAAGATCCACGGCCACGAGAAGTTATCGGTGAGGTAACCGCCGAGGATCGGCCCGAAGATCGGAGCGACGACGACGGTCATCGCCCACATCGCCAGGGCGATGCCCTGCTTGTCCTTCGGGTAGCTCGCCAGCAGCAGCGACAGCGACAGTGCCACCATCGGGCCCGAACCCGCGCCTTGCAGCAGGCGGAACAGCACCAGCATGGGCATGCTCGTGGCCAGGCCGCAGAGCATCGAGAACACCACGAACAGGCCGACCGAGAAGCAGAAGGTCTTCACCTCGCCGAAGCGCTTGGCGATCCAGCCGGTCAGCGGCTGCATCACGGCGCTGGCCAGGGCGTACGAACTGATCGCCCAGGTGCCTTCGTTGGAGCTCACGCCCAGGCTGCCGGCGATGTGCGGCACCGCCACGTTCACGATCGTCATGTCGAGGATCTCCATGAACGTGGAGAACGCGACGGCGATCGTCAACAGGACGAGCGTCAGGCCATGCAGTGGCTGGGGACCCGCCGGCGTGGGCGCGGCATCCGGGGTGGCGATGGCGTCGCTCAAGGCACGCGGGCTCCCAGGTTCTGGCGCACGATCTCGTCGGCCGCGGCGTCGGCCTTGGCGGCGATCTCGTCATAGACCGTGGTCAGCGCCACCGGCGTGGTGGACGGCGACTTCGCGAGGACGTCGCCCTTGTCGTCGCTGATGTCGACCTTCACCGCGGTGGACAGGCCGATGCGCAGCGGATGCTGGTCGAGGTCCTTCGCGTCGATCGCGATGCGCACCGGCACGCGCTGGACCACCTTGATCCAGTTGCCGGTGGCGTTCTGCGCGGGCAGCAGCGAGAACGCGCTGCCGGTGCCGGCGCCAAGGCCGACCACGTGGCCGTGGTATGCCACGCCGCCGCCATAGATGTCGGATTCGACCGTGGCCGGCTGGCCGATGCGCACGTGGCGCAGCTGGCTTTCCTTGAAGTTCGCATCGACCCAGAGGTCGTGCAGGGGCACCACGGTCATCATCTGCTGGCCGGGCTGCACGCTGTTACCCACCTGCACGCTGCGCTGCGCGACGTAGCCGTCGATCGGCGCGACGATGGCGTTGCGCTGCGCGGCGACCCAGGCCTGGCGGTAGCTGGCACGGGCCTGCTGCACGGCGGGATTGGATTCGACGTCGGTGCCGTCGACCAGCGCGCGCGAGGCATCGGCCTGGCGCTGCGCCGACTCCAGCGCCGACTGCGCGCTATCCACCGCGTCCCGTGCATGTTGCACTTCTTCCGGTGCCACGGCCTTTTCGGCGAGCAGCGGGATGCGTCGCTTCAGGTCGTCCTGCGCGCGCTTCAGGTCGAGCCGGCGTGCGCCGAGCGCGGCATCGGCGCTGGCCGCCGATTGGGTCTGCTGGCGGACCTGGCGCACGGCCTGGGCCAGGGCACTGCTGGCCTTGCGCAGGGCGACATCGGCATCGGTCGGGTCGAGCTTCACCAGCACCTGGCCGGCATTCACCCGCTGGGTGTCGTCGGCGAAGACGCCGACCACGATGCCCGGCACCTGTGCCGAGATGCCGACTTGGTTGCCGCCGACATAAGCGTCGTCGGTGGTTTCGCGCTGCGAGAACACGAATAGCCAGAGCAGGATCCACGCGGCCGCGGCGAGCAGGAACACCACCAGGGCGATCAGCAGGGCCTTGCCGCGCTTGCGCTTGTCCTTGGGCGCGTTGCCGCTTTCGGCCGGGCGCGGGGTGTCGTTGGGAGTGGCGCTCATGGGCTCTGGGTTCCGTCGGTGCTATGCGTGGAAGGGGATTCGGGGAGCTCGGCGCGGTAGCCGCCGCCAAGCGCCTTGACCAGCCCGATGTCGGTCGACAGGGCCTGGCCGTGGAGATCGAGCGCGCTGTCCTGCTGCTGCAGCAGGTTGGCCTGCGTCGCGAGCGACTCGCGGTCGTCGCGAACGCCGCGCGCGGCACGCGCCTTCGCGCTGGCCAGCAGCGTCGAGACGGCGCCGAGCGCTTCGTCCTGCTGGCCGCGGCGCTCGGCGAGCTGGCGTGCGCCCAGTGCCTGCGTGGCCACTTCGCGTGCCGCAGTGGCCACGGTGGCGTTGTATTGCGCGACGGCGGCATCCAGTTGCGCGCGGCTCACGCCGTGGTTCGCTTCCAGCGCGCCACCTTCGAAGATCGGCAGGTGCAGCGCAGGGGTCAGGGCAAACACGCGGCTGTCGGCGTTGAACACCTTGTCCATGTCGATGCTGGACAGGCCCGCCATGGCGCTGAGGCTCACGTCGGGGAAGAACTGGGCACGCGCCGCATCGGTCTGGCGCAACGCCGCTTCCACCTGCCAGCGACTGGCGGCGATGTCGGGACGACGGGCCATGAGGTCCGTGCCTGCGTGCTCGGGCAGGCCGGTGCCGACCTCGGGAAGTGCGCGCGGCGACAACGGCGGCAGTTCGGCCACGGACACGCCGACCAGCGCCGCCAGCGAGGCGCGGCGGATGTCGGCCGATCCCTGCAGGGCGGTCTTTTGCTGGCGGGCACCGGCCAGCTCGGCACGTGCCTGCTGGATGGTGTCGGGTACGTCGACGCCCTGTTTAACCCGCAATTCGGCGATGCGCAGGGTTCGTTCACGGGCCTGCAGGAGCTGGTCGGCGACGGCGACGCGCGCCTCGTCGGTCAGCCAGCCGAAGTAGGTGTCGGCCACCATGGCCTGGATCGCCAGCGACGAGGCGGAACGCTCCGCTTCGGCGGCACGCGCGCTGTTCACCGCGGACTCCAGCGTGAAGCGCTTCTTGCCCCACCAGTCGAAGTCGTAGCGGACCTGCACGCCGAGGTCGGCCTGGTTGTACCAGGTGAAGCCGAGGAACTGGGCAGGGATCAAGCCGTGCTCGCTCATCCGCTGCCGCGTGACCTGGGCGCTGCCATCGACCCGCAGGCCTGCCTGTGCGGCGGCGACGCGGATGTTCTGCTGCGCGCTGTCGACACGCGTCTTCGCCTGCGCCAGGTCCGGCGCGCCACGCAACGCCAGCTCGATGAGCTGGTCGAGCTGCGGATCGTTATAGGCCAGCCACCACTGTGCCGCCGGCCAGCCGGGACGCGTGCCGGCATCGACACCAGCCAGCGGCACCTCGTCGCGCAGGGCAGGGTGGTCGATCTTTGCTGGCACGTGGCACGCGGCAAGCGCCACGGCGAGCACGCCCGCGAGAAGGGCGGGGCGTAACGGAAGTCGGTTCATGGGGTGTCCGCGGTATCGAGATGCAGGGCGAGCTTCTTCAGCAGGTGTTCGAACGTGGTGCGCTCCGTATCGCTGAAGCAGCTGAACTTCGACACGACCTCGGGGAACATGGGTGGCAGCAGCTTGCGCACGAACTGGCGTCCTTCGCCGGTGATGGTCAACACCACCTGGCGACGATCATGGGTCGCATGCGAGCGCGTGATCAGCCCGCGCTTGGCGAGCAGGTTGGTGATGCGGGTCATGTTGGTCGGCTTCTGCTCGGCCAGCGTGCAGAGCTCGCCGGGCGTCGAGCTGCCGTCTTCCGAGGCGTAAAGCATCATCAGCGTGCGGAAATCGCTGTCGTTGAGGTCGAAGGGGCGGAGCTTGGCTTCGACGTCGCGTTCGAGGGCTCCGCCGGTGAGCAGGAGCAGGCGAATCAACAGCACTTCACACTTCGGCAGGCCTTTGATATGGCCGGCGACCCTTTCGACACCTTCGTAGAGCGCTTCGACGCATGGTTTCAGGCTGGACATTTCGCTGGCTAATAGTTCGCTGGTGAACTATTAGCGTAGCAAGCATCGGTGTGGATAGGCAACCGTGGCACCGGTCCGTGTAGGAGCGCGCCTGCGCGCGAATTAACGCTTGGCGGAGAGGCTGCTGGGTCAGGCCTATTCCTGCGCCTATGCATGGGTGCCGCGGGGAGATCGGAGATAGAGGCCTGGCCAATCGCGCGCGGGCGCGCTCCTACAGGGGCAAATTGAAGAGGTGGCGGGCGTTCTGGGTGGTGGCGCGGGCGATGTCGGCGGGGGTGGCGTTGCGGAGGGTTGCGATCGTCGCGAGGACATCGACCATGAAAGCTGGCTCGTTGCGTTCGCCGCGGTGGTTCGCGCAGGGCTGGTCGGGTGAATCGGTTTCCAATAGCAGCCATTCGAGTGGCATCTGCGCCACGACGCGACGGATACGGTTCGCGCGGTCGTACGTCACCGGGCCGCCGATGCCGATGTGGAAGCCCATGTCGAACAGCTGGCGTGCCTGCTCTTCGCTACCGGAAAAGCTATGCACCACGCCGCGCAGGCCGCCGATGCGACGTAATGTGTGGATCGTTTCCTCGAACGCGCGGCGCGCGTGCACGATCACGGGCAGCTCGTGTTCCTTCGCGATATGCAACTGGCGCACGAAGAAATCACGCTGCCGATCGGGGTCCAGTCCCTCCACGTAGAAGTCCAGCCCGATTTCACCCACGGCGACGGCACCCTTGCCGTCCAGCCAGCCAGGCAGGTCAGCCAGATGCTCGTCACGGTGGTGGGGCAGGAACAGCGGATGCAGCCCGTAGGCCGGGAATACCCCGTCACGCGACGCACACAAACGCTCGATCGCCTCCCAGTTGCCCCGATCGATGGCCGGCACGATCCAGCGCCGGACGCCGGCTTGGGCGGCTCGCTCGAACATCGCGCTGCGATCGGCGTCGAACGAGTTGTCGTCCAGGTGGGCGTGGGTATCGATCAGTTTTTCCATTCGGTTTGCTGCCGTTGTGCCTGGAGGCGCCAGTCTAAGGCGTCGTTCAGTTTAACGATTGTCAAATGTCATTCGAGACGTTCCTACGAATTGTCGGGGTGAGTTGCCCCGCGAGGACGTCGCACTATCCAGTGGAGATTAGGGTTATGAGCAGGTTGAAGATTTCCGTCCTGAACGCCGGTTTGGGCGCGGCCCTGGTGCTGAGCCTTACTGCCTGCAACCGCGACGCCAACGCTGACGTAGCCAACGGTGCTGCTCCGGGCAATGCCCCGGTGGCGGCTGCCCCGGCGCCGGAACCGGCCGGTCCGAAGTACGGCCGCGTGGTCAGCGTCGATCCGGTACGCCAGGCGGCTTCCGCCCCGCAGCGTGAGTGCCACGACGAAGTGGTGACCCGCCGCGCACCGGTCAAGGACCAGCACCAGATCGCCGGTACGGCCATCGGCGCCGTCGCGGGTGGCCTGCTCGGCAACCAGGTCGGTGGCGGCAAGGGCCGCACGCTGGCGACCGTGGCCGGCGCGGTCGGCGGCGGTTACGCAGGCCATGAGATCCAGGAGCGCCGCCAGGAGACGAACACCGTCACCAGCACGGTGCGCAAGTGCAACACCGTGGCGGGCACCAGTGGCGACAAGATCGTCGCTTACGACGTGCGCTACGAATACAACGGCGTGACCCGTTCGGTACGCATGGACCATGACCCGGGCGACCGCGTCGAAGTCCAGGAAGGCGTATCGGTCGTTTCCGACGCTCGCCAGTAAACCCACCGATCCATGATCCACGAGGGCGTCCCCATGCATAGCATCGTCCGCAAGTTTGGTCTCGTCGCCGCCGCGATCGTGCCGCTGTCCCTGACAGCGTGCTACGAGCAGCCGCGTCGAGTCGTTCGCGAGGATCGCGTGGTTTACGAAGGTGGCTCGCGTCGCTGCCAGCAGTGCGGTGTCGTGGACGACATCCAGCAGATCTACACCGATCGCCAGTCGTCGCCGCTGGGTGCCGTGATCGGCGCCGTGGCGGGTGGCGTGCTGGGTAGCACGATCGGCAAGGGCGATGGCCGCTCGGCCGCCACCGTCGGTGGCGCTGTGGTCGGTGGCGTCGTCGGCAACCAGGTCGGCAAGCGCAACGGGCAGGATGTTGCCTACCAGGTGCGCATCCGCCTCGATGACGGGCGTTGGGCAACGGTGACGCAGCGGGAAGATCCGCAGCTGCGTCGCGGTGACCAGGTGCAGATCCGCGGCGACCAGGTGTATCGCCTCTGATCGTTTAGCCGTCTAGGCGGCTAAACGGATTTTTGTAGGAGCGCGCCTGCGCGCGATCGGGCATGCAGGAAAGATGCTGGTAGCACCAAAAGAAAAACCCGCCACATGGCGGGTTTTTTTTGGGCAAAAAAAAAGACCCTCGTCCGAGGGCCCCTTTTCCCGGGAATCGCAAGCTGCCCGCTCCGATTCCTTTTCCCCGCGCGTTTGCTTGCGGTTAGTTCACCGCGTAGAACGCGTGGTCGCCGATCTTGCGAACGATGCGGCTTGCCGACCAGGTCGGCGCCACGGCTACCGTGGCGAAGTGATCGGCTTGCGGTACGTAAACAAGTCGCTCGCCCTTGGGCAGGCTCCAGTTGTTCAACGAATCGCCAGCGATCTTCCAGGCTTTCGTCCAGGAGACGAGGTCGGTCACCTCGAAATCCTTCGGAGTGGTGGTAATGGCAAACTGGCGCGGCGCCGAGACGACCTCGCACACATTGTTGCCACCCATGCCGCGATCGCGCCGGCGGAGGGCAACTTCGGCCACGGCATACTGGCCGATGGTCGGTTCGCTACGTGCTTCGAGATACACCGTCGTCGCCAGGCACGTCTGGTCTGCGAGGTGGCTCGGGAGGACGGACGCCATCCAGAGCAATGCGGAAAGTTTCATGTGTTTCTGCCTCCAACGAGCTTTTCCGTCACTTGCGGCGTCTTGGAAGAGCCATGGGGGACGTACGGGCGGTAGACGGGCGGGCAGGCCGTTACTACCTGGACCAACCGAGGGCATCCGCTTCGAGAGCGTTGTTATGCGAATGCTTCGGGCGTCACACACTGTGACTGTACTGGGCGGCAGTCCGGAGCCGTCCGGTAGGGGGTTCACCGAAAGGGAGCGGCATCGCGAAAGGCGGCGGCTCCGTCGGTTACAGGGCGCGCGATACGTCGAGCGCGCCGTTCAATCCTCCGGCTTTCGCCGGGTCGCGCCAGAACCGTCATCGTCGACGGATCGTCGCGGGTGTAACCAAGGCGATACACCAAGGCCACGTAATGGGATCGGCGGAGCCTAGTGGCGCGTCACGTTTTTCGCAAGTGCAAACGCGGCACGGTTCAGCTTGGGCTCACGGTGTAACGAGACATGTTTTTTCGAATGCGCGAAAGATCACGCGTCGAATGTCGACACGATGTGCAGGCGCACATCGCCGGTTTCAAGAGCATCCGCCTGAACGGCGCTGTCATCCAATACGACAAGCGACATAGGCTGCGTCGCGGATTCGTTGTGCATCAATACGATGCCCGCCTCGCGTCCGTTCATGCGTATCGCTTGTCCTGCCTGCAATGCGACATCAGGTCGCACGATGCGCAAGTGCTTCTTGTGCCCACCGAGGAAATGCAGGCGCGCAGCGATTTCCTGGCCGGGGAAGCATCCCTTGTTGAATGAGACGGCTTGCATGCGCTCCATCGACAACGCAGGGGGAAGCAATGCGTCGAGTGCTTCGTGCGGCAACCATGCAAAACCTTTCTCGACATGGCGCGCGATCCACGCATCGCCGTCGTCGCGTGCACCGACATGCAATGACGCATCGCCTTCACCGAATACAAGCGTGCCGTCATCGTCCTCGCGTGCGTGCATGTCGTCGAATGCATCGCCGTGCGATACATGCAATGCATCGCCCAGCGTGATCTTCACCTTCGAACGGAACACAAAACGCTTCAGGTCGTTGGCAAGCACTTCGCCGTCCGAACCACGTGGCACCACCACGAAGCGCTCGTCGTCGAGGCGGGCGACCTGGAGCAGTGCGCGGACCCGGCCTTTCGGGTCCAGCCAGCCGCTCCATTGCCACTGGCCCGTGGCCAGGGACAGGACGTCGCTGCTGAACTGGGCATTGGCAAAGGCGGCGGCATCCGGGCCGGCGAGGGTAATGGGGCGAGTGGTACGGCTCGGCATGGGTGCGCGACAAAAGGGCGAGGGGAGTAAGATATACGGTCAGGCCAAGGCCAAACCAAGCCTCGGCGCAATCGTCAAGGTTGTGCTGTGAAGGCACAGGTATTACGCTTTTAGAGTTTTATAACCATGTCCGACCATCCCTCCGAGCCCGAAGACACGAACGATTCCGCTCCGGCGAAACCGTCCGTCCCGCCGGTCGTCCCCACGAACGGCGAGGCAGGTGTCGAGAAAGCGCCATTGGACCCAACGCGTTACGGCGACTGGGAAAAGAACGGACGCTGCATCGACTTCTGAACTGGAAGGCGACGGAGGGGCAGGTTGGGCATTAGCGATTCCAATCCAGGATAGCCGCCATGGCACAAACGGGACGACCGCTCTCACCCCACATCCAGGTCTACAAATGGCAAGTGCAGATGGTGTCTTCCATCCTGCATCGCGCCACCGGCATCATCCTTGCCGTCGGTAGCCTGCTCATTGTCTGGGGCCTCGCGTCCCTCGCCGCCGGCCCCGATGCGTATGCATCGTTCGCCGCCTGCGCTGGCAGCCCGCTCGGCCTCGCCGTCCTGATCGGCTGGACGCTTGCCTTCTTCTACCACCTGGCCAACGGCATCCGCCACCTGGTCCAGGACACCGGCAAGGGTTACGCGATCGCCTCGTTCGTCCGCTCCAGCTGGGTCTCGATCGTGGTCGCCATCGTGCTGACCGTCGCCACCTGGGCCTACGTCCTGACCGGAGGCCACGCATGAGCAAGGACCTGCGCAACCCGCTGGCCCGGGCCCGCGGCCTCGGCTCGGCGAAGGAAGGCGTCAGTCACTGGATGGTCCAGCGCGTGACCGCGCTCGCCCTGGTGTTCCTGACCCTGTGGTTCCTGTGCACGCTGCTCGGCCTGCTGCACGCCGACTACGCGACCGCCCGCGCCACCCTGGCCAGGCCCTGGAACGCCGTGCTGGCCATCGCCTTCATCGTCGTGATGTTCCGCCACGCCGTGCTCGGCCTGCAGGTCGTCATCGAAGACTACGTCCACACCCGCTGGCTCGAAGTGGCCTCGCTGGTCCTCATCAAGTTCATCGCCGTACTCGCCACGCTTACGGGCGTGCTGGCCGTGCTGCGCGTGGCGCTCGGAAGCTGATCGATGGAAGCCTATAAGATCCAACAGCACAAATACGACGTGATCGTGGTCGGCGCCGGTGGCGCAGGCCTGCGCGCCACCTTCGGCCTCGCCGAGAAGGGCCTCAAGGCCGCGTGCATCACCAAGGTGTTCCCAACCCGTTCGCACACCGTGGCCGCGCAGGGCGGTATCTCCGCCGCGCTGGGCAACATGGGTGAAGACGACTGGCGCTTCCACTTCTACGACACGATCAAGGGCTCCGATTGGCTCGGTGACCAGGACGCCATCGAGTACATGTGCCGCGAGGCCATCCCGGCCATCGTCGAGCTCGAGCACTACGGCGTGCCGTTCTCGCGCACGGAAGAAGGCAAGATCTACCAGCGTCCGTTCGGTGGCATGACCACGCACTATGGCAAGGGCACCGCGCAGCGTACCTGCGCCGCGGCCGACCGTACCGGCCACGCCATCCTGCACACGCTTTACCAGCAGGCGCTGGCCCACGACGCGACGTTCTTCATCGAATACTTCGCCATCGACCTCATCTTCGACAAGGATGGCGTCTGCCGCGGCGTGCTCGCCCTGGACATGAACGAAGGCACGCTGCACCTGTTCCGCGGCCACGCGGTGGTGATGGCGACCGGCGGCTACGGCCGTGCCTACTTCAGCGCCACCTCGGCGCATACCTGCACGGGCGACGGTGGCGGCATGGTGCTGCGCGCCGGCCTGCCGCTGCAGGACATGGAGTTCGTGCAGTTCCACCCGACCGGCATCTACGGTGCCGGCTGCCTGATCACCGAAGGCGTCCGCGGCGAAGGTGGCTACCTCACCAACTCCGAGGGCGAGCGCTTCATGGAGCGCTACGCGCCGAACGCGAAGGACCTTGCCTCGCGTGACGTGGTCAGCCGCGCCATGACGATCGAGATCCGCGAGGGTCGTGGCGTGGGCCCGAACAAGGACCACATCCACCTCAACCTGATGCACCTCGGCCCCGAGGTCATCGGCGAGCGCCTGCCGGGCATCGCCGAATCCGCGCGCATCTTCGCCGGCGTCGACGTCACCAAGGAACCGATCCCGGTGCTGCCCACCGTCCACTACAACATGGGCGGCATCCCGACCAACTACCACGGCGAAGTCGTGACCAAGCGCGACGACGATCCGGATTCGATCGTCCCGGGCCTGTTCGCCATTGGCGAAGCGGCTTGCGTGTCGGTGCATGGCGCCAACCGCCTGGGTTCGAACTCGCTGCTCGACCTGGTCGTGTTCGGCCGCGCGGTGGCCAACCGTTGCGCCGAAGTGATCAAGCCGGGCACGGCGCATCCCGACCTGCCGGCCAACGCGCTGGACAAGGTGCTGGGCCGCTTCGACGCGATCCGCTACGCCAATGGCGGTACGCCGACGGCCGCGATCCGCGCCGAGATGCAGAAGACCATGCAGAACGACGCCGCGGTGTTCCGCACCGGCGAGACGCTGGTCGAGGGCTCGCAGAAGATTTCCGACGTGTACTCGAAGTTCAAGGACGTGAAGGTCACCGACCGTTCGCTGGTCTGGAACTCCGACCTCATCGAAACCCTCGAGCTGTCCAACTTGCTTGCGCAGGCCGTGGCGACCATGCATTCGGCCGAACAGCGTCCGGAAAGCCGAGGCGCCCACGCCCGCGAAGATTTCCCGGACCGCGACGACCACGACTGGCAGAAGCACACGCTGGTGTGGATCGACGAGGAAGGCCGTTCGACGTTCGATTTCCGTCCGGTGCACATGTACACCCTGACGGACGATGTCGACGTCGTGCCGCCGAAAAAGCGCGTTTACTGATACCGGACCGGAGAGGCAATCGTGGCAGAGTTCACGCTACCCAAGAATTCAAAAATCCAGGCCGGCAAGCATTTCCCGGCGAAGGGCGCGAAGAACGTGCGCACCTTCAAGGTGTACCGCTGGACGCCGGACGACGGCCAGAACCCGCGCACCGATACGTACGAGGTTGACCTCGACACGTGCGGCCCGATGGTTCTCGACGCGTTGCTGAAGATCAAGAACGAGATCGACTCGACGCTCTCGCTGCGCCGTTCGTGCCGCGAAGGCATCTGCGGTTCGTGCGCGATGAACATCGATGGCACCAACACGCTGGCCTGCACCCGCGCGATCGAGGAATGCGGCAGTGGCACGGTCAACATCTACCCGCTGCCGCACATGCCGGTGGTGAAGGACTTGGTGCCCGACCTGACCCACTTCTACGCCCAGTTCGCGTCGATCAAGCCGTGGATGCGTACGCAGAGCCCGGCGCCGGCCGACAAGGAGCGCCTGCAGTCGCCGGAAGACCGCAAGAAGCTCGACGGTCTCTATGAGTGCATCCTCTGCGCCTGCTGCTCCACGTCGTGCCCCAGCTACTGGTGGAATGGCGACCGCTACCTCGGCCCGGCCATCCTGCTCCAGGCCTACCGCTGGATCGTGGACAGCCGCGACGAAGACACCGGCAACCGCCTGGACGACCTGGAAGATCCGTTCAAGCTCTACCGCTGCCACACCATCATGAACTGCGCGCGCACCTGCCCGAAGGGTCTCAACCCGGCCAAGGCGATCGCGGAGATCAAGAAGCTGATCGTGCAGCGCCGCTCGGCGTAAACAAAAAACTGTGTAGGAGCGCGCCTGCGCGCGAAAAGCGGCCCCCATCGCGCGCAGGCGCGCTCCTACATCGAGGTTTTCCGGTAGCTGTTATGGACGAAGCCCGCATCAAGCGCCTCCGCTGGCGTACCCGCCGGGGTACGCGCGAGCTCGATCGCCTGTTCGGCGGCTGGCTCGACGAGCGTTTCGCCGACGCCGATGAAGCCACCAGGATGGCATTCGATTCCTTGCTGGACGTGCAGGATCCCGATCTCTGGGATTGGGTGATGGGTCATGCCCGTGCCCCGCGCGACGACTGGCAGGGCATCATCGATGACATCCGTTCAAGGCATCGTCTTTAAGGTCAGGCCCTCGCCGGCGCTGCTGCGCCTCCTGTATCTCGTGGTCGCCGCCGGTGCGCTCTCGCCCTGGCCGACGAGCCTGCCGTGGGCTGGCCGCCTGCTGGTGTCGCTCGCGGCCGTGGCGGTGGGCCTGTGGCGTATCCGGGTCTTCCGCCGCTCGCCGCTGGCAGCGGTCCAGTGGACGTCCGAGGGGGCCTGGCTGGCCATCGATCGCCGTGGCACGACCGTCGTGGCGGAACCTCGCGACGCCCGGGTGGTCGGTGAGTGGGTGGTTCTCCGGCTTTTCTGGCAGGGCAGGGTCACGAGCCTGGCCCTGGGTCCCGACAACATGCAGGCCGAAACCCTGCGCGTCCTCCGTGTACGGCTGGGGCCTGCCTGACGCCCAGCCTGACGCCCAGCTGACGCCCGGGCCATGGCTGCCACTGGCCTGGCGCCGCCCGGCCTTGCCGCGGGCTGCCGCATCGGGCACTCTGCCGCGCGGTGCCTGCCGTTCGTGCCGGCCCTCTTTCCCAAGGTGTTTTCCGACAGGTATGTTCAGACCCCTCGAGCTCTTCATCGGCCTGCGCTATACGCGGGCGAAGCGGCGCAATCAGTTCATTTCGTTCATTTCGACGGTGTCGATCGTCTGCATCGCCATCAGCGTCACCGCGCTGATCACGGTGATGTCGGTGATGAACGGCTTCGACAGCGAACTGCGCTCACGCATCCTCGGCGCCGTATCGCACGTCACCGTGTCCGGCATCGACGAGACCGTGCGTGACTGGCAGCGTGCCGTCGACGTCGCGAAAGACACCAAACACGTCCAGGGCGCCGCCCCGTACGTCGAGATCCAGGCCTTCCTGCAGGCGCGCCATTCCAGCGGCGCGATCATCCGCGGCGTGGTCCCGGCCCTCGAGCCGAAGGTCTCCGACCTCGACACGCACATGGTCGAAGGCAAGATGACCGACCTGACCGACCGCGGCTGGAAGATCATCCTCGGCCGCGAGCTGGCGATGGACCTCGGCGTGACCACGGGCGACAAGGTCACGGTGGTGGTCCCGCAGTTCACGGCCACGCCGGTGGGCGCGGTGCCCAAGCTGCGCAACTTCACCGTCAGCGGCATCTTCGAGCTGGGCATGCAGGAGTACGACTCCAACCTCGCCCTGATCAGCATGCCGGATGCGGAACGCCTGAACGACCAGCAGGGTCCCACCGGCATCCGCCTGAAGCTCGACGACATGCGCGAAGCGTTCCCGGTCGCGCAGGAGCTGGTCAACAAGCTCGGCCAGACCTATCGCGTGCAGACCTGGATGGACACCCACGCCAACTTCTTCCATGCGATCGACATGGAAAAGACGGTGATGTTCGTGATCCTGTCGCTGATCATCCTGGTGGCCGTGATCAACCTGATTTCCATGCTGATGATGCTGGTGACCGACAAGCAGGCCGACATCGCCATCCTGCGTACGCTGGGCTCCACGCCGCGCAGCATCATGGCCATGTTCATGGTCCAGGGCCTGCTGGTCGGCGTCGTCGGTATCGGCCTCGGCGTCACGCTCGGCTCGTTGCTGTCGTACAACCTGCCGGCAATCGTGAAGTTCATCGAGCACGTCACCGGGCACACCTTCCTGGCCCCGGACGTCTATTACATCAGTGAAGTGCCGAGCCAGCTGCTCTGGTCCGACGTGGGCTGGGTGGTGCTGGTGACCTTCGCCTTCTCCCTGCTGGCCACCTTGTACCCGGCGTGGCGCGCGTCGCGCACGCAGCCCGCCCAGGCGCTTCGCTATGAATAACCCGAACGACATCGTCCTGCGCGCCACCGGCGTAGCCAAGGTCTACGAAGAAGGCGACCTGCGCACGGGCGTGCTTTCCAACGTCAATTTCGAACTGCGCCGGGGGCAGACGCTGTCCATCGTCGGCGCATCGGGCTCCGGCAAGTCCACGTTGCTGCACATCATCGGTGGGCTCGACACGCTCACCGCGGGCAAGGTCGAGGTCAACGGCCGGGTGCTGTCCGAGCTGTCCGATGCCGAGCGTGGCCGCGAGCGCAATCGCTCGCTGGGATTCATCTACCAGTTCCATCACCTGCTGCCCGAATTCACCGCGCTGGAAAACGTGTGCATGCCGCTGCTGATCCGCGGCGTGGCCATCGCGCAGGCGCAGAAGGAAGCGACGGACCTGCTCGAACGCGTGGGCCTGGGTTCGCGCCTGCGCCACCGTCCGGCGGAAATGTCCGGTGGCGAACGCCAGCGCTGCGCCGTGGCGCGCGCCTTGGTCACGCGGCCGGCCTGCGTGCTGGGCGACGAGCCGACCGGTAACCTCGACGAAGCCAACGCCGCCCAGGTCTACGAGCTGATGATCGAGCTCAACCGCGAAATCGGCACCAGCTTCGTGCTGGTGACCCACGATTCGCGCCTGGCAAAGCGGATGGACCGTACGCTCGAACTACACAACGGCGAACTGCACGAACGTTAGATCGACCGGCCTACCATCCGCTGGGCCGCTATCCGCCCGGCGGCGTCCGCCAGGGCGACGATGGCGTAGTTATGCGCTCCCGACGACCAGTAGCTGGCCAGCAGGCCGCCGTCTTCACGCTCGCCGCGCGGCAACAGGTGCCGCGCGACGCCGGGCGGCCGCACGTAGAAGCTCACGGTATGCCCTGCACCATCGTCGTAGAGGACCATCGCCGCCGGCCCCTGGTCGGTGGCGAACAGGCGGCCGCCCATCGGGCGGAAGCCTGCGTCGGCGAGGTCGGGCAGCTTCACGTCGGCGCCGACCCGACCCGCCAGCCATGCGCGCAGGTCGTTCTCGCTGGGCGAGGTGATATCCAGGCCCAGGCCGTGGTCGACCGCGAGCAGGCGATAGGCCTGCATGGCGTCGGCCATCGGCGCCACGCCGCCCGTGCCCATGCCGCGTGCCATCCATCCGGAGAGGCCGCCCACCCCCAGGCAGAGGATGAAGCCGGCCGCCAGCGCCAGGCGACGCGCCCGCCGCTGCAACAGGCGTCCGCGGACCAGCACGGGATCCAGCGCCGGGGTATCCGCGAGGTCGCCGGCGAGCAGGGCGCGCAGCTGCTGGGCGTCCTGGCGCCACGCCTGCACCTCGGCGGCGCGCTCGGCGTCGCGGGCCAGGTAACGCTCGACGTGGCCACGCTGCTTGCCGTCGAGGTGGCCGTCGACGTAGGCGTGGATATCGTGTTCGCTGGGCGGGGTCGTGGTCATTTCAGCAGGCGCAGGGCAGGGGATTCAATGCTTCCGTCGCCCAGCGCGCGCAGCGCGCGGCGGGCACGGGACAGGCGGGACATGACCGTCCCGATCGGCACGTCGAGGATGCCGGCGACCTCCTGGTAGCTGAGGCCTTCGACCGTGACCCACAACAGCAGGCTGCGCTGCTCGATGGGCAGGCTGGCGAACGCGGCGAGGGTGGACTGGGCCTCGGCCACGCGCTCGGCCGAGGGCCAGGTCGGTTCGTCGTCACGCGCCAGCATGCCCAGCAAACGTGCATAGCGGCTGGTCCGCCGCTTCTGGTCCAGGAACAGGCGGTACAAGATCGAAAACAGCCATGCACGCAGACTCTCGTCATCGCGGCGCGTCAGCCATTTCGACAGCGCCCGCTCCATCGTGGACTGCACCAGGTCATCCGCCGCATGGGCATCGCGGGCGAGCCACAGCGCGAAGCGCCGCAATCGCGGCAGCATCGTGCGCAGGGCGTCGTCGATATGCGGATCGGGCATGCCAGGCCTCTCGGCAGACAGTGGGTCGTACGAGAGACGACCGCCGTGACGAATTATTCCGTGCAAAGGGAATAAAAAGCCCTGACGTGCGTCCCACCTTTCGACACCCCGCGCCGCGGGGGAACAGGAGAAGCTCCATGCAGGACCCCAGGAACCCGCGACCCCCGTCAGGCCTGGCCTGGCGCTGGGGCGTGATCGGCCTGGCCGTGGTCGGCGCGGCGGTAGCCTTCGGCTACGTCGGCGGCTGGCTGGCCCCCGACCGGCTCAGCCCGAAGAAAGTGGTCAACATCCTCCAGGCCGCGGGTGGTGACCACCCCGGCTTCCGCCGCAACCACGCCAAGGGCGTCTGCGTCGGCGGCTGGTTCGAATCCAACGGCCAGCTCGCGCCGTTCTCCACCGCCAAGCTGTTTGCACCGGGCCGCACGCCCATCGTCGGCCGGCTCGCCCTGCCGGGCGGCAACCCGTACGCCGCGGATAGCTCGGTGCCGATCCGCAGCTTCGCGCTGCGCTTCGACATGGCCGATGGCGAGCAGTGGCGCACCGGGATGAACGCCATGCCGGTGTTTCCGGTCGCCACGCCGAAGGACTTCTACGACCTCAACGTCGCGACCGCACCGGACCCGTCCACCGGCAAGCCGAACCCCGACAAGGCCAAGGCCTTCTTCGGCGCGCATCCGGAAACGCATGCCTTCCTCGGCTGGATCCAGCAGGCCAAGCCGCCGGCCAGCTACGTGGACGAGACTTACAAGAGCCTCAATGCGTTCTACCTGCGCGACCCGGCGGGCCAGCGCCACGCCGTGCGCTGGCAGGTGGTGCCGGAAACGCCGGCCACGGGCGATGGCAGCCCGGCCGCCGGCGACACCGACTACCTGGCGGCGGACCTGCAGAAGCGCCTGGCCCAGGGCCCCGCACGCTGGCACCTGCAGTTCGTCTTCGCCAATGACGGCGACCCGGTGGACGATCCGACCAAGGCCTGGCCGGAGGACCGCAAGGTGGTCGATGCCGGCACGCTGGTGATCGACAGCACGCAGCCACAAGCGAATGGCCCGTGCCGCGACGTGAACTATGACCCGACCATCCTGCCGCACGGCATGGAGATCTCGGGCGATCCGATCATCGTGGCCCGCTCGGCCGCGTATGCGGAATCGTACCTGCGCCGCACCAGCGAGGAAGGGCACCTGCCCGGAACCGAACGGCCGAAGGAGGACCAGCGATGAGCCGCGTCGATACGTTCCACCCCGTGGCCCGCGTGCTCCACTGGCTGATGGCGATCCTGATCCTGTCGATGCTGTTCATCGGCGCAGGCATGGTCAGCACGTTGTCCGAAACGCACGCGACCTTGCTGGCCATCCATCGTCCGCTGGGCATGGTCATCTTCGTACTTGCGCTGATACGCCTGGGCTTCCGCCTGGTGCACAAGCCGCCGCCGCTGCCGTTCGACCTGCCGCTGTGGCAGAAGCTTGCGGCGACCGCCTCGCACTGGCTGCTGTATGCGTTGATGATCGCCATGCCGCTGATCGGCTGGGCGATGCTCTCGGCAGGCAAGTATCCGGTCGTGATGGGCGGCGGTTTCGTGCTGCCGCCGATCCTGCCGCAGGACCCTGCGTTGTTCGCATGGTTGCGCGAGGCACATCGCTACCTGGCATGGCTGTTCTTCCTCACCTTCCTCGCCCACATGGGCGCGGCGCTGATGCACGGCCTGATCCGCCGCGACGGCGTGCTCAAGTCGATGACCACCGGAAACTGACGAGGCCATGTAGGAGCGCGCCTGCGCGCGATTTGGGGTCCGCGGCATGCCCCCATCGCGCGCAGGCGCGCTCCTACAGTGTCTGCCCATCCGTTTGCCCATCGCGCGCAGGCGCGTCCCACGGCAGAATGGGCCGATGCGCCTTGCCCTCATCGCCATGCTCGCACTGCTGACCGGTTGCCGCTCGCTTGGCTATTACGCCCATGTCACCCATGGGCAGGTGGCGCTGTTGTCCGCGCGCAAGCCGATCGACACGGTGATCGCCGATCCGAAGACGCCGGACAAGGTGCGCCAGCGCCTCGCAATCGCACGCGATGCCCGCGCCTTCGCGAGCCGCGCGCTCGACCTGCCAGCGAACCGCAGCTACACCTATTACGTGCAGCTGGATCGACCGTGGGTGGCGTGGAATGTCTTCGCCACGCCCGAACTGTCCGTCGATCCCGTCGTGCACTGCTTTCCGTTCGCCGGCTGCGTGTCCTACCGCGGCTACTTCAGGCGCGACCTCGCCGACCGCGAGGCGGCCCGCCAGCAGGCGCTTGGCCATGACGTCAGCATCGGTGACGTGCCTGCGTATTCGACCCTGGGTTGGTTCGCCGACCCGGTGCTCAGCAGCATGCTGGGCTGGGGCGACGACGACCTGGCCGGCACGGTGTTCCATGAACTCGCCCACCAGAAGATCTATGTGAAGAACGATTCGTCCTTCAACGAGTCGTATGCCAGCTTCGTCGAAGAGGAGGGCGTGCGCGAATGGCGCGCGGCGAAGGGCATGCCCCCGCCGGATCCTCGTGGCGATCAACTGGCGGCCTCGTTCACCCGTGAAGTGCTGGCCCTGCGCAACGAACTGAAGGCCATGTACGCGCTGCCGATGGACGACGAGGCCAAGCGCGTCGCCAAGGCGGAGGCATTCACCGTGTTCCGTGGGCGCTACCTCGCCTGGCGAGCCAACGAAGCCGGCGGCGACCGCCGCTACGACCGGTGGATGGCGCAGCCGTTGAACAACGCCCAGCTGCTCCCCTTCGGCCTCTACGACCAGTGGAAGGGCGCGTTTGCGACGCTGTTCGAGCAATCCGGAAGAAACTGGCCTGCTTTCTACGCGGCGGTACAGAAACTCGCCGCCATGCCGCCGGAAACCCGGACCGAACGCCTGAAAGCCCTGCTTTCAACCCCGGCAGCGTTCACCATGCGAAACACAGCGTTTCGATCCGGCAGTCCAGACGGCTAATCCGGGGTGTAAGGTCCAGCATTGCCTTGTGATGGACCCCTCCCATGCCGCTTGTATCCGCCTGGTTCCGTATCCGCTTCTGGAAGCGGGTGGCCGCCGGCTTCGTGCTGGGCGCCTTTGCCGGCTGGCTGTTCGGGCCATCGGCCGCGACCTGGTTTGGGCCGCTCGGCGAGCTGTACGTCACCCTGATCAAGATGATCGCGGTGCCGCTGGTGTTCTTCGCCGTGCTGCACAGCGTGTCCAGCCTGCACGGGGTGAAGGACGTCGCCGCGCTCGGCTCGCGCACCTTCCTCTGGTTTGCCGCGACGGCCACGCTGGCGGTTCTGGTTGGCCTCGGCGTGGCCCTGGTCACGCAGCCCGGGCTCGGTGTCGAAGGCCTTTCGGCACCCGTGGGCTGGCAGCCGAAAACACTCCCCGAGCCGGTGAAGGTGCTGTTGGACATCGTCCCCGCCAACCCGTTCCGTGCGCTCACCGAAGGCAAGATCCTGCAGGTGATCTTCTTCGCCGGCCTGCTGGGCCTCGCCTTCGTCAAGGTCGGCGAGAAGTCGGCGCGCCTGCGTGCGCTGGCCGGCGAAGCGAACGACGCGATGATCCAGGTCACGCGTTTCGCGCTCGAGGTCACGCCGCTGGGCACGTTCGGGCTCATCGCCGCGCTGGTCGGCGCCTACGGCTTTGAAAAGCTCCTGCCACTGGCGACCTTCGTCGGTGCGCTCTACCTCGCCTGCGCGCTGCAGATCATCGTCGTCTACGGCGGCCTGCTGCTTGCCCACGGCCTCAGCCCGCTGAAGTTCTTCCGCGCCGCGTTCCCGGCGATGCAAGTCGCGTTCACCTCGTCGTCGAGCTTCGCGGCGATGCCGATCGCCCTGCGCAGCGTCGTGCGCAACATGGGTGTGAAGGAAGAATACGCCGCATTCGCCGTACCGCTGGGGGCCAGCATCAAGATGGACGGTTGCGGTGCGATCTACCCGGCGATCTCGGCCGTATTCATCGCGCAGTACTTCCACCTCGACCTGCAGCCGGCGCAGTACATCATCATCCTGCTTGCGTCTGTGCTGGGTTCGTTCGGCACCGCCGGCGTCCCGGGAACGGCCACGGTGATGGTCACCCTGGTGCTGAGTTCCGCCGGCCTGCCGCTGGAAGGCATCGGTTATCTGGTCGCGATCGACCGCGTGCTGGACATGATGCGCACGATGACCAACGTGACCGGGCAAATGGTCGTGCCGGTGCTGGTCGCACGCGAGCGCGGCATCCTCGACCTGGAAACCTACAATCGTGCGTCGAGCGAGCTTGTCGTCGACCGGCAAGCTGCCTGAGTCTCAGGGTTTCGCCTTCCGCCCGGCCATGTGCTTGAGGTAGGCCTCGAGATCGTCGAGGTCGCCGTCGGAGATCACCGAGGCGTTGAAGCCGGGCATCTTCGCCTGCGGCCAGTGGCGAAGATCCTGCGGATTGCGGACCAGGGTCCGCAGCATGCCTTCGCGCAGGTATTCGGTGGGGCTGTGCGGGATGTTCAGGTCAGGGCCCAGCTTCGCGTCGCCCTGGCCGTTGAGCGTGTGGCACGAGATGCAGTTGCGCTGGAAGACCACGAAGCCGCGGTTGACCGGGCTATCCGCGGGGAGGGCCGCGGCAGGGCGCATCAACGGGAATCGGCTGGCGGGATCGGCGAGGACGCGGATCGACGCGACCTGGTACGGCCATTGCTCCGGGCCGACCTTGCCGGCCTCCGGATGCAACCAGACCAGGTAGAACGGTCCCGCGGATGGCTTGCCGTCGCCCAGCGCCGGCCAGGGGCTGTCTTCGATGG